>UQBY01000001.1 GCA_900539375.1 uncultured Clostridium sp.
GTAACAGTAGAAGAATATAAGAAAAACTATAATGATATTCCAGATGACAGTATAGGAAAAAGCCTTAAAAAAGCTAGTAGACATATAGATACACTTACATTCAATAGAATACAAGGAATTGGATTTAATAATCTTACAGAATTTCAAAAAGAAATAATTAAAGAAGTTACTTGTGAATTAGCAAACTTTGAGTATGAAAATGAAGATGTTATAACAAGCGTTCTATCAAGTTACAGCATAAATGGTGTATCTATGGCTTTTGGTGATAGTTGGAATGTTAAAGTGTTTAAAGGTGTTGCTATTCCAACAGAACTTTATGAGACCTTAAGTCAAACTGGTTTATGTACATTAACCTTTAGGAGGTGTTAGTATGAGATATCCAAGCTTAGTTAATCCAAAATTCTGCAAAACTCCTATACACATAGTTATAAATCAAGAAGGTATATCAGAAGATGGAGAGCCTTTGAAAGCTTTAGAAATTGACACTATGTGCAATTATCAGGATAAAGCCAAGAAAGTTCTTACAGAACAGCAACAACTTATAGAGATAGAAGGCACAGCATTAATTAATGGAGATATTGCACCTTCTTTAGCTTCTATATCGAATGGAAAAGTTGTTGTGAATGGTGTTGAAAGAAGGATTTTTAGAGGTACTAAAGCAAGAAATCCTGATGGGACAGTAAATTATACTAAATTGGAGTTGGTATAAATGGTTAATGCAAATAGCAGAATTAGGATTAATACAATGAGAATTAATAGGCTTTTAAGGGCTCAAATTCAAGCTTTAGAAATGACAGCAGAGGCTCTTCACACAGAAGTTATACAATCTCAGGTTATGCCATTTGATACTGGATTTATGCAAAATGAAAGCACATGGGTTGATTATAGCAATAGTTCTAAAGGAAAAGTTTCTATAGTAACATCAACACCATATGCTAGAAGATTGTATTTTCATCCAGAATACAACTTCCAAACTTATGAAAATGCTTTTGCTAGTGGAAAATGGTATGAACCATGGTTAAAAGGTGGAGTAAGTGAAGATTTTTGTAGAAACGCCTATAAAAGATTCTTTAGAAGTTTAGGAGGTCTATAATGTTAGGATTAGCAGATATAAGGGATTGGTTAAAAACTCTTGATAATAAGGCTGATAACTATTATATAGGTAAGCTTGATAATAAAAAAGATAAATCTATTGGTATTTATCAGCTAAAAAATTCAATGCCTCCTAGAGTTTGTTTAGGTGGACTTGAAAATACTTCTTATGAAATTAAACCTATTTCTATTCTTATACATTGGAACATAAATGCAAGGGAAACAGAAGAATTCTCTTTCAAATTATATAAAGAAATACTAAATCAAAAAAGTGTGGTTATTAATGGCCACCATATAAAATACTTACAATTGCTTAATAATGAGCCTATAGATGTTGGAACAGATGATAAAAACATCTATGAGAGAGTTATTGAGCTTAATTTTTATTATGAAAGGAAGGATGAATAATGGCAGCACAAACAGGAGTGTATCCATGTTATAAAAATCAATTTCAAGCTGGAGCAGAAGAAACTCCAACTAATAACATAGCTGACATGGAAAGTTTTAGTGTAAGCTTTGATAATGGAGTTGAAGAGTGGACACCTTTTGAGACAGAAGGCTGGACAAGAAGATTAATGACTGCAAAATCTGTAACTATTAGTGTTAGTGGTAAGAGAAATGTTGGAGACAAAGGAAATGACTATATTGCAGGAAAAGCATTTTTAAATGGAAGAGAAGCAGAAGGTAATTTCCAATGGACTTTTCCAGATGGTACAAAGGTATTATTTAAAGATGCTGTAATAAATGTTACTGCTTTAGGAGCAGGAGATAGTACAGGGGTTGCACCTCTTGAATTTGATGTTATGAGCAATGGAAAACCAACAGTAACATTACCCAGTTAAAGCTAGTGAGACTAGCAAAATAAATATAACCAAAACAAAGAGTGAGGAATAATCCTTGCTCTTATTTTTTATGAAAGGAAATGATAGACATGTCAAGAGTAGTAGATATAACAGATAAATTAAATTTTGAAGAAAATCCAAAGTTAAAAATAAAAAATACTGAAATAGAAATTAATAGTGATGCACCTACAATGTTAAAGGTCATGCAGACAGTAGGAGCTGGAAAAAACATAACTCCTGATGAAGTTATTAAGGCATATGAGTTAATATTTCCTAAAAAGAGTAGAGAAAAATTAGAAAAGATACAAGATGAGCAAGGAAGAAAATTAAATTTTGAAGGCCTTCAGGTAATAATAGAAGAAGCAATAAATCTTATAACAGGACCAGAAGTTAAGGGAGAGTAGTGACCCGTACTATGATTTATTTGAGGATTGGGATTTGATTGTTTCAAGCTTTCAAACACAGTACGGGATAAGAATTTATTCTAAAGATTTTCTTGAAATGAAATGGGATGAATTCAAGGCTCTTATAAGTGGATTAGGGCCAGAAACTCCTCTTGGTAGAATAGTTCAAATAAGAGCTGAAAATGATAAAAATATCCTTAAAAACTTTTCAAAAGAACAACACAGAATAAGAAATGAATGGAAAAGTAGAAATGTTAAAAAGGTTTCTAAGTCAGATATAACTTCTGTTTTAGACCAATTAAAAACTGCTTTCATACAATTAGCTGAGTAGGAGGTGAGGGAATGGGTGCAAGTGTTGGAGAAATAGATTTAGACCTTAGAGTTAATCAAAGTGGATTTAATAGGCAATTGAAAGGCATACAAGCTATGGCTAAAAATGTTGGAGCAGCTATTGCCTCAGCTTTTGCTGTAAGGGTTGTTATTAACTTTGGTAAGACTTGTATTAGCACAGCAACAGAAGTTGAAAATGCGTGGGTGGGACTTAATTCTATCATTAATGGTCAAGGAAAGTCTTTTAATAATGCTAAGAAGTTTATTCAGGAATATATAAGTGATGGTTTAGTACCACTTAAAAATGCAGTTATAGCTTATAAAAATCTTTCTCTTAGAGGATATAATGAAGAGCAAATACAAAAAGTCATGAATGCCTTAAAAAATTCTGCTACATATGCTAGGCAATCTCAATATAGTCTTGGTGATGCAATTAGTACTGCTACAGAAGGTTTGAAAAATGAAAATAGTATAGTGGTTAAATTTATTAGCCCATTAGTGAAGCAATTCATTAATGCGATAACCCGAATTTCAGTTAAAACCCAGAGATGGACAAGACTGAACCGTCAATCATAGAAACGGTCAAGAGACTGACAAGGGGAACTCAATTAAATACTATTTATATTTATCATACCGTCTGTTACTATATTAATAGGCGGTGATAAAATGAGGCAAATTAAATATAAGATTAGAAAATGTGAAAAATGCCATAAAAAAATACATAGTAAAAATTGAGTTTGATATACAGTCCGAACTCACACTATAATCTAATAATGAAATGTGAGAGCATAGCAGAAATGACTATGCTTTTTCTATATCCGAAAATATAGGAAAGATAACAGAATGTGATAACGCTGGTGTGACTAAGAATGTTGCTAAGATGTGGGAAGATTACGCAAAAAGCATTGGTGTATCTTACACAAGTCTTACCAAAGAACAAAAGATACAAGCAGAGGTTAATGGAATTTTAGAAGAAACTAAATTCCAAATGGGAGATGCTGAAAAATATGCAAATACCTATAGTGGCAAGGTAGCAAAGCTAAGTACCTCTTTTACTAATTTGAAAGTTAAGATAGGAAATATCCTAAAAGTTATTGCAGGAGCATTTATTCCAATAATAAATAATGCAATTAAGGCTATAGAAAAATTCATTGATGGAATTACAGCTCTTATGAATAGCTTTGGGATTCAAACAAATATAGTAGATACTTTGAAAGATGTATCTGAAACAGCAGAAGGCTCAAGTAGCAATATAGATGGAATAACAGAGAGTGCTAAAGAGGCAGAAAAAGCCGTTAGTAGACTTATGGGTTTTGATGAGCTTAATATTTTAAACGGAGACTCTAGCAATAATTCAACTGATACTGAAAATTCTAGTGGTTCAGTTGATATGTCTGGAATAGCTGACAATACAAAAGAAACAAGTACAGTTTTTGATGGATTAGCAAACAAAGTAAAAAAACTAAATGAACTCTTAGCTCCCACTAAAGCAGCATTACAAGGGTTGAATAGTGAATTAAAAAGAATGAGTAGTTTTGCTTTTAATGGTTTGAAAGATTTTTATAATTCTTTTCTAAAACCAGTTGCAGTATGGACTATAGGAGAAGGACTTCCAAGGTTTATAAATGCAATAACAAATGGATTGGCAAAAGTGAACTGGCAAAAAATAAATGATTCACTTCATGGTTTGTGGGTATCTCTTACTCCTTTTGCTATTAATATCGGAGAAGGCTTACTTTGGTTTTGGGAAAATGTTCTTGTACCTCTTGGAACTTGGACACTTAACAATGCAGTACCAGCTTTTTTAGATTTACTTTCTGGTGCTATAGATGTTCTGAATCCTTTATTAGAAGTATTTATGGAATTAGGCAAATGGCTATTAGAAAGCTTTTTAATACCAATTGCAAGTTGGACTGGAGGAATAATAATTAGTGCATTAGAAGGCTTAGCAGGTGCTCTTAAGGAGATAGGTGAATGGATGAGTAATAACAAATCTATTGTAGAAGGAATTACAGTAGCAATTTTAGCTTTCTTTGGAGCATGGGCAGTTGGAAAAATAGCAGAATTTATTAGTATTTCTGGTGGTTTATGTGGGGCTTTAGTAAATATAGCAGCAAGTTTAGGAAACACTACTATTGCACAAGGACTATTTAATATTGCTCAAGGTATAGGAACAACGCTGGTAACAGCTTGGAATGGAGTGTGTGCTATAGCTTCGGTAATTACAAGGGCATTTAGTACAACCATATTAGGACTTAATGTTAGTTTAGGAGTAATAATATTAGCTATAGGAGCAGCTATTGCAGTAGGTGTATTATTGTATAAAAATTGGGATACTGTAAAAGAGAAGGCTTCAGAATTATGGGAGAATATAAAAAATGTATTTGATAAAATAAAAGATAAAATAAAATCAGTTTGTGATAGTATAAAAGGCTTTTTTAAAGGAATGATAAATTCTGTTATTGGTGTAATAAATAAACTTATTAATGGGATAAATAAAATAAGCATAGATGTACCGGATTGGGATATACTCCCTGATGGCATACAAGGTAAATCATTTAGTCCCAAAATACCTCAAATACCAATGTTGGCAGAGGGAGGTTTTGTAAAAGCTAACACCCCACAACTTGCAATGATTGGTGACAATAAATATCAAGGCGAAATCGTTGCACCAGAGGATAAGCTTCAAGAAATGGCAAATAATGCAGCAAAGAATGGTGTTAGTAATAGTTCTATTGATAGAATTATTGCTTTGCTTGAAATGATAGCAAATGGTGCTTCATCTGGGCAAAAAATAGAAATAAAAGTTGGGGAAAGGCAAATTGGAGAAGTTGCTATAAAAGGAATAAATAAAGTTAATAGAGAAGCAGGCAAGAATCTCATAACAACATTTTAATATTGAAAAATAACTCGATTAATGTATACTGAAAATATAAACATTAATAGGGGGTATTTTATGGTAATTGATAAAGAACAATATAAAAAGCTTATGAAGGAAGCAGGAGGTAAATTCAAATCAATAGCGTGTGTTTCAGTAAATGTTGAAAGTGCTCCAATAGAAGTTAGGGAAGATTCTTTAGTAAATTTATATGTTATGGAAAATGGGTTGTTTGGAAATGCTATTTTAGAAGACAAATTTTATATAAAATTTGAAAATATAAAAAATGTTAGTATAGAAGGAGGCAACTTAATACTAGAAGTGATTGAAACAGAAGAGATTTTGGATAAATATATATTTAATAGCAAAAGCCAATTACAACTAAAAAGTGTTTGTATGGCATTAAGAAAATTAGCTAAAATTGAAGATGAAGAACAAATAAAAGATGAAAAATTTTCTGAAAGATTAAAAAAAGAATTAAGAAAAGTAACAAATGAACAGCAATTAGAAAGAAAAAAAGAAGAGGAAAGATTAGAAGAACTTAAGGTCAATAAAATCCCATTTTGCCCTAAATGCCATAGTACAAGCATTCATTATATTGAGAAAAGAAAAAGATTTAGTCTTGGCAGAACTATAGTAGGTGGAGCTGTTGGTTCTCTGGTTAACCCAATAGGAACAGCTGTTGGAGCAGCTATGGGAGGTTTGACTAGCAATAAGCAAAAGAAGGGTGAAGTTAAATGCCTTAACTGTGGTTATAAATGGAAGCTATAAATTTAGAGCACTTAGGAAACTAGGTGCTTTTTTAATGCAGAAAGAAGGTGTGAAATGAGTTTAGTAAAGATAAATGGAGTTGTAATGCCTTCTCCTACAACTTATGGAGTATCAATAATGGATATATCTTCTGAGGATAGTAATAGAAATGCTAAAGGAGATATGTGCATAGATAGGGTTACAACTAAAAGAAAAATACAATTAAAATGGGATTTTATTTCAATAGAAGATATGTCTAAGGCTTTGAAATTGGTTAAAGATGTATTTTTTGAAGTTGAATTTTTAGATCCACAAGAAGGACACATGATAACAAAAACTATGTACGTAGGTGATAGGGAAACATTTGTTGCCGTGGTAATTGATGGAATACCAACATGGAAAGATGTTAAATTTAATCTTGTAGAGAGGTGATATATTTGTATCATATAAGTAATGAATGTAAAGAATCATTAAATAAGCCTTTAAGAGATTTAAGATTCAAAATGAAGCTTGACAATTTAACTATAGAAGATGATATAAAATCTTTTGATGTATCAGAAGGAATAATATCTGATGAAGATTTTGAACTTGGTGGAGCAGTAGCTTCAAGCTTGAATATAGAGATAAACAATGTACATGGATTGTATAATAGTATAAACTTTCTTACTAAAGAAATAAGTTTAGAAATAGGGATATTGCTTCCTAGTGGAACTATAGAATATGTACCAACAGGAAAGTATATTGTAGAAAATAGTCCTAAAAAGGGAAGAGCAATAAATATAGAAGCAGTAGATAAGATGGTTAATTTTGAAAAGGATTATGAAACAAAATTAACTTTCCCAACTACTGCTTTTACTATGCTTGAGGAAATATGCAATATTGCAAAAGTGCAACTAGAAACTCTTTCTAGCACAATAATATCTAAATTGAAAGATTACAAAATAGAAAAGAAATTGGACTATTCAACTTGCAGAGAAGTGCTACATGATATAGCAATAATAGCTGGTGGATGGGCAAAAATAAATAGGAATGGCAAGCTTACAATAGTAACACCAACAGAAACTGATATAGAAATTAACCAGGATAATTATATAAATTTAGAGGTTAAGGAAGGATTTTTTGTAGATAATTTGATTATTACAGAAACCTATTTTCCTGTAGAAGCTGTACAACTTAATCTTAATGTTGTTCCTTTCAATTGCAAATGGAGAGGAAACATAGGAGCTGACTGTGGAGACGTAATAACTATAAGTGATGGTAAAAATACTCATAAAACTTTAGTAACAAGTAATAAAATAACTTTTAATGGTGGCTTAACTTATGAAAGCTCTTGTAGTGGACTTAATGAGCAACAGAAAGAAACACAACATATAGGGAATCAAAAGAAGCTTGGTGGTAGGTTTGCATCTGAAATAAAACAAATGGCAGATAGTATTACTATGAAAGTTTCTAAAGATGATGTTTATGCAATGGTAGTTTTAAATGAAGAAGGTTGGAATGTATCAGTAAATGGAAAACTATCTGGAAAGACTTACAATTTTGATGGAGAGGGATTTAGACTTGGAGGTACAGATTCAAATAATTATGCATTACATACTAATGAAGGAAGTACTTATAAGTTTGAAGATGGCTCTTTGGTCAAGATTGGTAAAGACGGATTTTACAATATGATAGGAGGTACAAAAAGAGAGTACCATCATTTAAATACTAGCGACAGGATATGCTTAACAGGAATATATAATAAACAAACAACAACTACAACATATCAACTTCCAGATGAATATAAAAATAAAAAATTAAGTATTCAAGCAACTATAGAAGAGATAAGAGCTTCAAATGGAGAATTTTTGCCTACAAGACAAAGACTAAGTTATTCGTATGATAGGAAAACTGGAGTTATAACATTTAATGTTTATGTTATGGGATATTTTATTATAAGAAGGTACAATGATGAAGTTTTTGGAGAAAATAATTCTGCAATAGTTGTTCCATTGGACAAGCAAGAAAGTGAAACAATAGATTTGGATATATCATTTAGTGTAATAGCTTAGGTGGTGAGGAAATGAGAGACTATAAATTAAATGTAAATATAATTCAAAATGGAAAAACAGAAACTAAAATATTTAAGCAATTTGATAAAGGAAATGAAATAGAAATAGAGCTCTATGATAATGAAAAACTTATTGAAGAAAACAGAGTTTTACTTAAAGATGAAACAGTTTTTGCATATTGGCTTAATGCAGAAGGAACTGAAATTCAAAGAAATTGCAAAATAAGAGATGGGAATATAGTAGCTACTACAGATAGAGAGATATTATCTGTAGTTGGTCCATTGTACTTAGAGTGTTTAATAATAGATGGTGGAGTAGAAACCACTACCATGAGAATGGAGTTTAGGGTAATGGAAAGTATAAATGGCGGAAGAGCAATAGTTCAAGACCCTCGTTATTATTCAGACCTTGTTACAGAATTATTAGAATTATCAGGTACTATTGATGGCAAAATTGCAGAAATAAAAAAACAAGCTGAAGCAATAGTAGCTAATGTAACAAATGGAAATGAATCTGCAACTAATTCAGAAGTTGTTCTTGCCAGACAGGGAAACATTTCCTTAGGCATAAATTTAAGCAAAATGAAGGAAAGTATAAAAAAGACTCTTTCATCAATATTCATAGAAGAAATAAGAACAGCTAAAAATACTGATTTTATTGGAGAAGGGACAGTAAATATAAATAATAATATCCTTTCTGTAACAGGAGAAACAAATCAATATTCTTATATTGCCTGTGATTCCGATGTATTGGAATTCACATTGGAGGATACTAAATACATTCTGCTTGGGGTTGGATCAAAAACTTTTACAACATTGAATATATCTACTGTAGGCGAAGCATTAGGAAGATTGATGGACTGGACTTCAAATAGCTATGTTGTGAGAGCAGATAATCTTATTACTAAATCTTTCAGTCAAGGAGATAAAGTAAGAGTAGAGAAAATCGAAGAAGGATATAAGATATACCAAAATGGCAATTTAGTTTTAGAGCTAAACAAATCTAATTATTCTTCTGTTACAGGATGGGAAAATAGTAAGTTAGGTTTCTTTCTTGTGAAAGATAAAGGGAGTAATCTAGCAAGCAATATAAAAATACTTGATTATAATGTAGATCAAATATCTAGTAATTCAGCAAAAATAAGCCGCCTTGAAGCATTAGCAAATTCTATTAGCAATGAGATATATGAAGAAAAGGAAACTTATGAAGAAAAGGTAGCAACAGCAAACGATTTTGTTCTTAATTATGCAGGAGAAATTACTATAAATGACAATGTACTAAATTCTACTGTTCCAACGAACGCATATAATATTGCTATCTTAAAAGGAAATAAAATTAAATTTAATATTTTAGATACAAATTATATAGTTTTGGGAACTACTGAAAATGGAGCATTTACTACGATCTGCTTAAAGCACACTAATGCAAATTACATTGGAAGCATAGCAGATTATAATTTAGATGGAACTGTAAAAGTAAAAACAACGCTAAGTATAGAAGCTTGTGCAAGTGGAGATGAAATTATAGCGGAAGCAACAAGCACAGGATATGTTTTTGAAAAAAATGGGGCTAATTGGTTCAGTATAGAAAGGGACAACTATAGTAATGTTTTAAATTGGACTATAAGCAAGTTTGGATTTTTGATAATTCCTTCTATATATAGTAATTTAGCACAAAATATTATATTTAATAATCCTAGAATATTACAAATTTCGCTTAGAGATGATGTGAACGAGTTAGAAGAAAAAGTAGGAAGTATGGGAAGTTCAACAAATCAATGGAATGGCAAAAAAGGAGTATTTTTGGGAGACTCTTTGACATATGGATATGGGTTGTCAGACAGAACAAAAACATATTGTTATACAATTAAAGAAGAATTGGGGTTAAGAGAAATAAAAACATATGGTATTTCAGGATCCACAATAGCTAATGGACAAAACTCTATGGCAGAGAGATATGCAGAAATGGACGATGATGCAGACTTGGTTTGTGTGTTTGGTGGAACAAATGACTATGGCATGCACCCAACTAGCATAGGAGAAAAAACTGATACTGACAATACTACTTTTTATGGAGGATTAAATATACTTATGCCAGGATTGATGGCAAAATATCCATCTGCAACAATAGTATTTTTTACTCCACTTCATAGACAATTTTCAAAAACTAATATGAATAATGATTATACCCAAAATAGCAAGGGGCATATATTAAATGATTATAGAGATGCAATCATAGATAGATGTATGTATTACAGTGTTCCTTATATAGACATCTATACACTAAGTGGTTTAAACCCCAATATAGCAGAAAATAAGGCTGCTTACTTTTTAGATATAGCACATCTAAATGTAGCTGGGCATAAAAGATTAGGTTTAAAAGTTTCTTATGCAATAAAGGCTTTATAGGAGAGGAAAAAAATTGAAAGAAGGTAGAGAAAAATGGGAAGATTAGATTATATGTTTAGTAGTTTTGGAGCAATACTAGGAACAATCTGCACATGGTTGTTTGGCTCCTGGGAAGCAGGGTTACAAATATTAATTACTTGTATGGTATTAGATTTTATTTTAGGACTTATGTGTGGTACTAAAAATAAAGAATTAAGTTCAGATATAGGTTTCAAAGGTCTTAAAAAGAAATTTACTATAATTATTATTCTTATATTAGCAGTAGCTTTGGATAGATTATTAGGTCAAGGCTGGATATTTAGAACTTTAGTAATATATTTTTATATTGCTATGGAAGGTATTTCTATATTAGAAAATGCAACAATATTAGGAGTACCTTTCCCAACAAAACTAAAAGATGTTTTAGTACAACTCAAAGAAGGAAATAAAAAAGATATAACAAAGGAGTAGGACAAGTTCTTACTCTTTTTTTCTATTATATATAAGAAAGGATGATGAAAATGAAAGGTATAGATATAAGCAATAATAATCCAAAGCTAAACTATGAGTATATGAAAGCTTCAGGAGTTGAAATAGCAATAATAAAACTAAAAGAAGGAGTAACTTTTTTTGACCCAGATAGAGACATTCATTATAAAGGATGTAAAAATGCTGGAATGAAAGTTGGATTTTATCATTATTTTAGTAAATCAACTGCTGCACTTGACCAAGCTAATGGCTTCTTAGAAGAGTTAAAAAAATATTCATATGAAATTATTCCAGTATTAGATTTTGAAGACCCACAAATACAAAATAAATCAGACAAAGTTGTAACATTTATGGAAAGATGTAAAGAAGTATTAGGATATTATCCAGTTTTATATACTTATGAAAGTTTCTTAAGTAATTTTGATGATAGGTGCAAGAAATATCCTTTATGGATTGCTAAGTATGGACCAGATGATGGAATTACAAAAGTTTCTTATTCTGCTCCAGGATATAATGTTGTTGGTTTTCAATATACAAGTAGGGCAATAATAAAGGGCAGTAATGGTTATATAGATATGAATGATTTTTATGAAGGTATGCTATTAAATAAAGCCAATACTTCTATTAACAAATCTAATAGCTCTATCAACAATGTTGATTGGTTGAGTGAGTATCTAAAATCTTGGAACTGGAAAGCTTGGGTCATAGAATTACAGACAGAATGTAATAGACAAGGCTTTTCTAATCAGCCTGTAGATGGTTTAACATATGATGCTAAAACAGGAGAATCTAAAACATTAGCTGGATGCCCAACACTTAAGCTTGGAGCAAAAGGAAATATAACTAAATTGCTTCAAAGAATTTTAAAAGCATATGGAATTGCTAATTTAAAAGAAGATGGAATATTTGGAACTAATACTTACAATGCTGTTGTGACTTATCAGAAATCAAGAGGATTGGAGCCAAATGGATTTGTTGATAGAAACACTTGGAGAAAGATTTTGGGATTATAATTTAGAAGGGTAGTAGCTAGAGTAATTCTAGTTGCTACCCTTTATTTTTGTCTTTTTTAGAAAAAAATATCAAAAAGTATTGACTTATTATACTATCGATAGTATAATATAATTGTAAGGAGGTGAAACAATAATGATAGATAGATTAAAAGATAAAATAAAAAAGGCTAGTGAAGTTGTAAGAGAACTCACTAACCTAGCATTAGAGATAGGCACTCTAATAGCAGTAATAAAAATGATATTAGATAGCCTATAATCAAAAGGGGAGGGCAAAACCTCCCTGTAAAATAAATATAACATCTATCATTAAAAAATGCAATGAAAGAATTAGTTAAAGAATCAGTTAAATTAATTTTCAGAATTATGGTGTTAATAATTGTTGTAGTGGGCTTAATATATGTGCTTACTAGATAGGAGGATTAAAAGAATGAGTGAAAATGCACAAACAGAAGCTAATAAAAGATGGCAAGAACAAAATAGAGAAAGGACTAGGTATTTAAGAAATAGGTCAACAGCAAGAAGCTTTGTAAAGAATCAAGCAACAAAAGAAGATATAGAAGAATTGGAGCAATTAATAGCTGTTAGAAAAGAACAACTTAAAGAAGAATAAGATTAAAGGGTAGTAAGTAGATTTAACTTTACTTACTATCCTTATTTTAGTTGAAGAAATTACAATGAAATCCTATTAAGGATAATATATTGTTATTTCTTATCTAATGGTGTAAAATATAAAAAAGAATCCACAAAAATTTGCCGTAAATGTGGATTCTTAGAACTAAATATATCTCTTAAAGATTTATGATATTATTGTACCATATTTTTTGTGAGATATAAAGAAAATATGGAGGAAAAATGATACATAGTATAGAATTAATTGAGTTTAGGAATTTGAAAAATATCACAATAAATTTAGGAAAATATATTACTGCAATTTCTGGAAGAAATGGTCTGGGAAAGTCGACGATATTGGCATTGATTGGAAATGCGTGCGAAATAAAAACAAAAGATGGGAAAACTTTATTTAATACTCAATTTAGGACAGAATTTAGTGAAATATTTAAGGCTTCTAGCTTATTTGATTTAAGTGGATCAAATAAATGCAAAATTAATTTTTGTGATATTAATAACAGAAATACAATTGTTGAAAGTAAAGTTTGCAGAACAACATGGCAAGATAATAAAACAAGGTTTAGAGTTATTCCTGAGACTAAAGGTTCAAATAAAAATAGTAGAAAAAAAGAATGGCCATCACTTTATTTAGGTTTATCAAGATTATACCCTATTGGTGAAGTTAGTGATGAAAATATAAAAATAAAAAACATTAAGTTAGATCAGGAAGAAGAATACTTTAGAAAGAATTATATAGAGATTTTGAATTTGCAGTTTGATAATAAAGATGAAGTATGTGTCGATATGATAGATATAGGGGGTAATGCAAGAAAGAAAGGAGTAGGGATTAATACAAATGAATACTCATCTATAACCAATTCAGCGGGACAAGATAATATTGGACAAATAATATTGGCTATAATGTCATTTAGAAAATTAAAAAAGGAATATAAAAATTATAAAGGAGGATTATTGTTAATTGATGAAATTGAAGCCACACTACATCCAAGAGCACAAATAAAATTGTTAAATTTTTTGTATGAAGCTAGTAAAGAGTTGAATTTACAAGTTGTATTTACCACCCATAGCGTATCTTTGTTGGAGGAATTATCAAAAAAGATATTAAAGAATGATGGCAATAATATGAATGATTGTGAAGTATATTATTGCACAAAATCAAATGGACCATTAGTGTTTTACAGAAATCCTTCATTCTCAGTTATGAAAAGTGATTTAGGGTTAGTTATGCCAGGTTCTAATATTGAAAAAATAACAATATATTCTGAAGATGAGGAGGCACGATGGTTTTTAAGCAAAATAATCGATAAATATTCTATTTTTGTTAGATATGTAAAAACAAAGTTGCCTTGTAGCATATTATTGCAATTAAATGAAAATGACCCAATGTATTTTTCAAATATAATTTTTGTATTAGATGGTGACGTTCAAGATGAGACTATAATAAAAAATAATACACATGGAAATATTCTTAGGCTTCCAGGAAAAGTAAGACCAGAACAAGTTATCTATGATTTTTTATTAAAGTTAGAAACAGATTCTCAACTTTGGCAAAATGGGTTACAAGTATCTTTTACTAAAGAAGCAATAAAGGAATATGGACCATATTCTGCTATATATAAAGGTAAGGATAGGGAAAGGTTTAAAAGATGGTTTAATAAAAATTTGCCATTAATTGAAGATTTAAATGTGTTTAATTATTGGGCTGAAAACAATCAGGAAGAGCTTGAAAAATTTATTAGCAACTTTAAAAAGGCGTATAATAAAATAGCAACAAGAAAGTTACAACCAACGATTTAAATATAGCTAATATATATTAATAAAAGAAGGTAGGTAGTATCTATGGTCAAAACATATTCTCCATTAAGATATCCTGGTGGAAAGAATAAATTAAATAAATATGTGAATGAATTAATTACTATTAAAAAATTAAATAATTCAATTTATGTTGAACCTTTTTGTGGTGGAGCTGCAGTCGCATTGTCATTATTAATTAATGGACATGTTAAAAATATAATAATAAATGATTTTGACAGATCCATATATGCTTTTTGGTACTCAGTATTAAATTATACTAATGAATTATGTGAATTGATAATGAATACAGAAATAAATATTAAAGAATGGAATCAACAAAAAGAAATACAAGATAGAAAAAATAGTGAAGATTTATTAACATTAGGATTTTCAACTTTATTTTTAAACAGAACAAATCGTTCAGGAATAATAAAAGCTGGAGTAATTGGTGGAAAAGAGCAAAAAGGGGAGTATAAATTAGACTGCAGATTTAATAAAGCTGACTTAATAAATAAAATTAGATTAATATCTAAGTATAGAGATAACATAGAGTTGTTTAATTTAGATGCAGGGTTATTGATTGATAACATTATAAATAATCAAAAAAGGAAATTATTTATATTTTTTGATCCACCATACTATAAACAAGGATCTAATTTATATACTAATTTTTATACTCATAAAGATCATGTTTCATTGGCCAACAAGATAAAAGCAATAAAATATCATTCATGGATACTTACTTATGATAATCAAAAAGAGATAAAAGACATGTATAAAGGATTTAAAAAAGAAATGTATAAATTAAATTATTCAGTTGAAAAAAAATATAAAGGTGATGAAGTGATTTTTTATAGTAATACACTAAAAGAAAAAATATGTAATAGAGAGATATCAATAGGAAAATATTGTGAAGTATTTGAGAAATAGAAAACAGTAGCGAAATTTACTGCTCTTTTCATGTATTTTAGGAATCAAAAAAGACCAGGAGACTATCCTCCTGGTCTTATTTTTTGAAAATGCCACATTCTTTTATAAAAATACATATCTATCTAAAACTATGGTGTAAAAATGGTGTAAACTTTATTAAAATGCTAACATTTTTGCAAAAAGAAAAGTCCTTCAAACTCGCATTATAGCTTACTTGAAGGACTTAATGGTAGTCCATAGGGGAATCGAACCCCTGATTCCACCGTGAGAGGGTGGCGTCTTAACCTCTTGACCAATGGACCAGAACATGTTTTATTATAACATATTCTTTTAATTTGAAAAGTCTTATATTTAATGGATTATTGGCATTTATTGAATATTTTCTAAGAATTCATCAATGATTCTTTCATATTCTTCCTTTTCCATATCATATGCAGTAAGGTGTATTGCATTTTTTACTGTAAAGAGTTTGTCTTTGGGGTTATTGTGTTTATTAAACATTTCTATACTCATGCTACAAGGAACGTATTTATCAGCTTCTCCATGGATAAATAAAATAGGAGTTTTTGAATTTTCTATATCATTAATAGGATTTACATCATCTAAATCAAATCCATAACATTTTTTTACTTTTTTTCTTAAAATATAATAAACAGGGGTAAAGGGAATAAATTTAACTTTTTTAATTTGGTCTTTTATAATAGCTTTAGCTGATGAATAGCCACAATCATCTATTATAAATTTTACTTTAGGATTTTTAGCTCCACAAATTAAAACTGTTGCCCCTCCCATAGATTGCCCATGAAGACCTAAAAATAATTCTTTTCCTCTTCTTTTTTCAAGAAAATCTATCCAAAGGTTTAAGTCTTGGCTTTCAAAATATCCATAGCTTAGAAATTTTCCTTCACTTTCCCCATGATTTCTTTCATCTACTAAAAGAATGTTAAAGCCTTTTTTTATAAATAAAGGAACAAAAGGCATATGAATATGATAATTTGCAGAGTATCCATGAACTAATATTATAAATTTATTACTGTTTTTAAAAGGTTCTATAATATGACCTTTTAAAGTTAAATTATCCTTTGAAATAATAGATACATCTTCAAAATCATATTTATCATAAATGGATTCATCTAACATATTTCTCTTTTTTAAAGAGTTAAAAGCTTCTTCTTTATTTTTCTTTTTCTTAAGAAAAGCTTTTTTAAAAGTAATATCACTACATATTTCTAAAAAAATAAGGAATAATATCAAGATAATTAAGAATATACTAATTATATAAAAAATCATTATTAAAACCTCTTTCTAAATATATAACAAAAGGGAGTTGCTTTTTTGTTTTAAATAAGCACTCCCTTATATTTTTCTATAAAGTTAATCATTTTTTTACCTTTCTACTTAGATTGTAATTTATTAGCTAATTCATTTAACTCATCAAAAGATAACTTTGATAAAAAAGCTCTAGTAATTTCTTTATGTTCTTCTTTTTTAGCTAAGGTAATAATTGTAGATATTAACATTTCTCTATAATCTTTTACAGCCATTTGTAAAACCTCCTTAAATAAATTTATTTTTCCCTAATTATATCATTTATTTTATTCAAGTCAATAATATTTTGTTCCTTCTTAATTTAATTAGAAAAATTATAAATATCAATATATATTATACTACAAAAAATAAAAAAAATATAAATTTTACAAAGAATTTACACTGAATTAAAGTGTGAATTAAAAAAATAAGTTCATATTTATATATTATAATAATTTTAGGAGTGATATGTTATGAAGGGAATTGATATAAGTAATAATAATGGAAGTATAGATTTTTTTAAAGTAAAAAATTCTGGAATTGAAGTTGTGATTATAAAAGCTACAGAGGGTATAGATTGGATTGATTCTAAATTAGATGTATATTATAATTCTGCACTAAATGTAGGACTTAAAATAGGATTTTATCACTTTATGTCTGAAAAAACAAATCCTTCAAAACAGGCACAGGATTTTTTTTATGCTATAAAAGGGAAAAACTTTTCAATTTCTCCTTGTCTTGATATTGAAACTAATAACTATAAAAGAAGTTCAAAAGAAATAACTAATAGATGTTTAGAATTTATTAAAAGATTAAAAGAACTTACAGGATTAGATTCTATTATATATACAAGTGGCTATTTTGGAAGGGACAATTTAGATAGTAGAATAAAAAATTATAAAGCTTGGATAGCTCATTATGGAGTAGAAACTCCAATGGAAACAGGCTTTAAAAATGTTGTAGGGCATCAGTATACTGAAACTGGAAGAATATCCGGAATAAATGGAAATGTAGATTTAAATAATTTTAATAATGGGATATTCATAAATGAAATCGTACAAGCAGTTGGAAAAATAGCAGAATTACAAGGATTATGTAATTCTATTTTAAAAACAGATTTAAAGATAGATAATATTTGGGGAGAGCAAACTAATAATGCAGTAAAAAAACTTCCTCTTTGTGGCTTGTTATATGTTCAAAGAGAATTAACTACTTGGGTACAGCTTAGATTAGGAGAAACAGCAGATGGCATTTTTGGAATTAAAACCGAAAGAGCAGTGAAAACTTGGCAAAGAGATCATAATATTATGGTAGATGGTATAGTAGGGTACAATACTTATAAAAGTTTAGCTCTAGCATAAAAGTTTATAATAAAAAATCGGATTGTAAGTTTATCTTATTCATCCGATTTTTTTCTTTTTTCTAAGAATTCTGTTATATATTTTTATTTTACAAATTTTGCATCAATTAGATACTAAAAAAATTAATTTTAGGATATAATATAATAAAAGGAGATGATAATAATGAAAAAGTTTATTTTTACTGGAAGAGGCTCAGCATTTTTAACAAGTGAAGGAAATACAAGTTGCTATTTAAAAGATGAAAAGAATTTTCTTCTTATAGATTGTGGAGAAACTGTATTTTCAAAACTTAAAGAATATGACTTAATAAATAAAAGCTATGAAAAATTTATAGTATGTTTAACTCATCTTCATCCAGACCATGCAGGGAGCTTAGGTTCATTAATCTTTTATATGTATTATATCCAAAATGTAAAAGTATTAATCATTTATAAAGATAAAGAAAAATTATTTTCTTATTTAGATTTAATTGGAGTTAGTAGAGAGATGTATGAAATAACTTCAAAAGATGAAGAACTTGTAAATGTTTTAGGGATAAAAAAGATAAGTTTTATAAAAACAAATCATGTTAAAAATATGTCTTCATATGGTTTCTTATTTGAAGGTGAAAAAGGAAAAATAATTGTATATACAGGTGATACTAATAAATTCCCCATTGATTTAAAAAATACAAAGCTTAATATAGAAAGAATTTACACAGAAGTTTCTTATAATAATTATGAAGGCAATCCACATTTATATATAGAAGATTTAAAAAAAGTTATTCCAAATGAATATAGAGAAAAAACCTATTGTATGCATATTGATGACTATAGATTAATTGATGCTATAGAAGAAAGTAAAATGAATGTAGTAACTTGTGATTAAATAGGACAGCTAGAAATGGTTTTAGAAAAGAAAAAATTAAATTTAAAAAATCCTATAGTGGAAGTTAGTATAGTATATTTATTGTGGCTTAGAGCTGGAATTATTGATGAATATAAACTTTATAATTTAATATTAAAAGTTTTTAGGTTAAAACAAAATTTTTTAATAAATTATATTTTAAATGCAGATAACATTTATTACACCTTTCTTTTTATAGTTGTAATAATACTTGCAGGTATAATGATTTTTGACAGCTCTTTTGAAGATATGGGATTAAAAAGTAATAATATAAATAAAGAAGTAAAATCACTTTTAAAATTTATAATTATTTTTATAGCAAGTTTTACTTTAATAGCTCAGTTAATAGGTGGGTATAGATTAAAATTTTCATATATAATTCAAACAATAATAACACAATTTTGTTTTGTAGCATTAGTAGAGGAGAGCGTTTTTAGAGGATTTATATGTAATAAATTATTTAAAAATGTAAAGAGTAAAAAGACACTATATATTATGTTTATAGTTTCAGCTTTTTTATTTTCTTTTATGCATTTGCCTTCTTTTCTAAAAAGTGGAGTAAGCATTAATTTTTTTCAAATAATAAATAGGCTTTTTAATCCTTTTATAATGGGTATATGGTTTGGAATTATGTATTATTCTAAGAAGAATTTATATATTTGTATATTATGGCATGGAGCATATAATTTAATATTTAGTTTTGTATTTGGTAAAATCCAATCTATATGTTATATGATATTTATTATAATATCTATTATTTATTTAATGAAAACTATAGAACAATCAACTGTTAAAAAAGATGAAATATGATATAATAAATTTACCATATATTTTGAATATTTAAAGAATAAATGGTTATAATTATTTAAAAGAAAGGTGTGATTTTTATGAAAAAGGGTTTAAGTAGTTTTATTTTAACAGGTTTATCATTTCTTATTGTAACTTATATACTTCCTAATATGTATATTTCAGGAGCATTTAGTTTAATTGTACTAACTCTTTTCTTTGGAATATTAAATTCCTTAGTTAAACCTGTTCTTCAACTTTTATCTTTACCAATAACAATATTGTCTCTTGGATTATTTTCCTTTGCAATAAATGCAATAATACTAAAATTAGCCTTTATGATAGTTCCAGGAGCTCATATAACAGGAGTTTTTACGACAATAATAGCAGCCTTTTTAATATCATTGGTAAATTCTGCCTTAGAGGCAATATTTAAAGATTAAAAAAGGGAGAACTTTATGGAAAGGATAAATATACTTGTAACATTAAATGGAAAATACCTTAAACAGCTTTTTGTTCTTATAAAATCAATATCAATTTCAAATAAAGAAGAGCTTTTTAATCTTTATCTTATATATGAAGATTTTTGTAAAGAAGATTTTGAAACTATAAATATTCTTAAAGAGCAAAATAAAAACTTTAATATTATACTAATGAAAATGGAAGATGATGTTTTAAAAGATGCTCCTACTATGAAACGTTATCCTAAAGCAATGTATTATCGTATTTTTGCTGCAAAAATACTTCCAAAAGAAGTAGAAAAGGTATTATATTTAGACCCAGATATAGTAATAATAAATTCATTAAAAGAACTTTATAATATGGACTTTGAAGGAAACTATTTTATAGGATGTAGTCATATAAGAAAAACTTTAAAGGATTTTAATAAAATAAGGCTTAGAACAAAAGAAAATATAGAATATATTAATAGTGGAATGTTGCTTATGAATTTAAGTGTACTTAGAAAGGTTCAAAAATATGAGCATGTTATAAATTACATAAAAAAATATAAAAATAATTTGTGGCTTCCAGACCAAGATATTATAAGTGCATTATATGGTACTAAAATAAAAATTGTTGATTATATGAAATATAATTTAAGTGATAGAATGTTATTTTTAAATAATTATGAAGTATTAAATGGAAAAGAAAAAGTAGATTTAGATTGGATTAAAAAAAATACTGTAGTAGTTCATTATTGTGGAAAAAATAAACCCTGGAATGATAATTATAAAGGAATTCTTGATTGTTTTTACAATAAAATAGAAAACACTATAAAGTGTTCTTAGGAGAAAAGATATGAAAGCTTACGAAAGATTATTAAAATATGTTAAAATTTATACAACTTCAGATGAGGAAAGTAAAACTGTACCGTCAACTTCAAGGCAATTTGATTTAGCAAAGATTTTAGTTAAAGAAATGAAGAATATAGGTATAGAAGATGTAAAAGTAGATGATAAGTGTTATGTTTATGGATATATTAAAGCAACAAAGGGATATGAAAACAAGCCTTCTATAGGGCTTATAGCTCATATGGATACAGCCCCAAGTGCTTGTGGAGAAAATGTTAACCCTAAGATTATAGAAAATTATAATGGAGAAGATGTAATTCTTAAAGAAGGAACTGTTTTATCTGTAGAAAAGTTTCCACATTTAAAAAAATTAAAGGGAAGAACTTTAATTACAACTGATGGAAATACTCTTTTAGGAGCAGATGATAAAGCAGGAATTGCAGAAATTTTAACAGCTTGTGAGCATATCATAAATGAAAACATACCTCATGGAAAGATATGTATAGCCTTTACTCCAGATGAGGAAATTGGAAGAGGTGCAGAAAATTTCAATGTAAAAGAATTTGGAGCAGATTTTGCATATACAATAGATGGGGGAGAAGAAGGAGAAATATCTTATGAAAACTTTAATGCAGCTTCTGCTAAAGTAGAAATTCATGGAGTTTCTGTTCACCCAGGCTCAGCAAAAAACACAATGATAAATGCTTTATATGTGGCTATGGAATTTAATTCTATGCTTCCAAGTTGTGAAAGACCTGAATATACAGAAAACTATGAAGGATTTTATTACTTAGAACAAATGGAAGGAAATACAGACAAAGTCTCTATGAGTTATATTTTACGTGACCATGATAGTTTAAAGTTTCAAAACAAGAAAGATATAATGATAAAGGCTTCAAAAATTATAAATGAAAAATATGGTGAAAACACAATAGTTGTTCATATAAAAGACCAATATAAAAATATGATAGAGCATATAAAACCTTGTATGCATTTAATAGATAATGCAAAATATGCTATGGAAAAATTAAATATAACTCCAATTATTGAACCAATTAGAGGTGGCACAGATGGAGCAACATTAAGTTATATGGGACTTCCTTGTCCTAACTTAGGAACTGGAGGGTATGCTTATCATGGAGAATATGAACATATAACTGTAGAGGGCATGGATATTTCTACAAACATTATAATAGAAATTTTAAAATTATATGCTAAAGGTTAGAAGGAGTGTTTTATGGAGAAGATGTTAGATGGATTATTATAAAGTTTTAGGAATTGATGAAAATGCAACTAAAGAGGAAATACAAAAAGCCTATGATTTGCAAGTTAAAAAATATAAAGAAGAAGTTGTAGATGAAAGAAGAGCTGAACAATTTTTAAATCTTTTTAAAGAAGCATATGATGAATTAATGGAAAAAAAGAAATATGAAGAAATGTTTAAAGAAAAAGACACTTTAGAAGAAAGTAAAATAGATAATTTTCAGGAAAGTAAAGAAAATAATGATTTACATTATACAACTTCTTCTTATGATAATGATTATTTAAAAGATTGTATGGACTATGATGAGGAAGACTATTATAGTAATTATGATGAAGAATATTATGATGATGAACCTAGAAGAAAAAATAAAAAGAACAAAAGAAAAAGTAAAACAAATAAAGGAAAAAGAAGTAATAATACAAAAAAAGATAGATATAATAATTATGATGATAAAGAAAATAGAGAGGAAAAGTATAATAAAAGAAAGGATAAATCAAAAGAAAGAGAAGAAGATACTTCTTTTAGCTTACTAAAGCTTCCCTTTAAAATATTAGCACTTCCTTTAATAATTTTATTAAGTATAATTATTTATATATTAAAGATAATAAGTATTGCTACATGGCTTGTATCTAAAGTTATTATAATAGGGGCAATAGGTGTTTCCTCTATTCATGCTTATCAAATTTACATAGGACAACCTAGAGATTATAGAATATTTGCTATATGTATAGCAGGGTTTATATTAGCTATACTTTTACCTTTTATTGTAAAAGTACTTCCAAAGCCTTTAGAGGGAATAAACAATAGTCTTAAAGATTTTGTTATGGATAGGTAAAATAATTATATAAGAATTTATTTATAAAAAAAGAGAGCTTTTAATATAAGAATTGCTCTCTTTTTATTTTACAAATAATTTAAGCTAGATAATAAAGAAATAAGATTAAAAACTTTCTTAATTTATGTTTATATTTTATATTGTAGAGAACTTAGGAAAGGAATTTATTAAAAATTTTATGAATAATGATATAATATATTTATTAGGAGAAAGAGTAGAAAAATTTACTATGGGAGATAGTACTTCTGTAACTAAAGAAACAGCAGAGAGAATACTTGGTTCTATTTTATATTGTATAAAAAGTGATTCAAACAATACTATAAAAAATTTAGATAAAAGTCTTATTAAAAAGGAAAATTTAGATATAAGAACAGCTTTTTATAATGGATTATTAATAAAAAAAGAAAAAATAAAAAAAGCAAAGATTCTTTGTGAGGACATAAAAAGAGAGTTTTGTTTTATAGATAATTGTTATTACAAAGATATAATATGGAAGGGGATGGAGGCTTTTTTTAAAAACTATGATGTGGAATTTAATCCACAGTATAATGTTTTGACTTTAGACTATCCTTTATATATTGAAATTGAAAATTTATCAGGAATAGATTTAATATATGAATATCTTAAAAGGTTTTATATAGAAGAAAGATTTTTAAAAAAGTTTGAAATTTATGTAATTGAAGAAGTTTTAAGAGGATATAATGAGAATTTTAATAATCTTGTAATAAATATATGTAAAATCATATTAAGAAATGCTCTTATATGTAAGATTTTAAATAAGAATATTTATGAGTTAGATGTTAAAGAAATAGACCTTGATAAAATAAAAAAATATATAGATAATAATACTCAAGAAAAAATGGTAAGACTTATTGATGAAAAATTAAAATTACTATTAAAAGAATTATCTCTTGAAGAAGAGGTATTTTATACTTATTTTAAGTTAGATATAAAAGAGTTTGTAAAAGAATTATATTTATATAAAGAGCAAAATTTATTAAATCTAGTGATTTCATTAAGAAAGAAATATACTTTTAAAGAAAAAGAACATTTTCAAGATGGTGATTTAATTGATGATAATATTCTTAGAAAAATAATTGATGAAATAAACGAATGTGATTTTTTATATGATAAAATAGAAATAGTAAAGAGAAATATTAAAAGCCTTAGAGATTTAAAAGAATTGTTAAATGAATGTTTTTATGAAAATGAATTTAAATATGTTTTTGATATGCTTTCTAATGAAGAAATAAATGTTATGATTAAAGATATTAAAGAAAAGAAAACTTTTCAAGAATATTTATGTGAATGGGAAAAAGCTTTAATAAAATATGTTAAACTTAAGAGGTGATAGATTATGGAGTTATGGGACATTTATGATGAGTTTAGAAATCCTAAGGGATATGTTCATGAAAGAGGAAAACATATTGAAAGGGGTGATTATCATTTAGTTGTTCATGTATGGATAGTAAATGATAAGGGAGAATATTTAATACAAAGAAGACAGCCTTGGAAACATGGTTGGCCTAATATGTGGGATTGTGCAGCTGGTGGTTCTGCTTTAATTAAAGAAAATACAAAAGAAGCTTCTATTCGTGAAGTAAAAGAAGAGATAGGTGTAGATTTAGATGAAAAGAATATGGAAAAATTATTTAGTCTTAAATTTACAAAGGGCTTTGATGATGTATGGTTTGTTAAGCAAAGTGTAGATATAGATAAAATTAGTCTTCAATATGAAGAAGTGGCAGAAGTAAAGTGGGCTAAAAAAGAAGAAATAAAAAAGATGGTTCAAGAAGGAAGCTTTATTCCCTTTAAATATTTAGATACTTTATTTGAAATAATTCAGTCTAACCTTGAAATAAAAAAGGCAAATAAAAGTGAATGGAAAGAACTTTTAGAGCTTCAAAGAAAAGTTTTTATGCCTCTTTATGAAAAGTATGAAGATAAAGAAACAAGTCCTGTATTTGAATTAGAAGAACATTTTAAAGAGCGTTTTGATAGTGGTGATTATTATAAAATATTATATAATAAAGAGCTTCTTATTGGAGGAATTAATGTTAAGGCAATTGAGCCTGGAAAAATGAAGCTTCGTATAATAAATATACTTAAAGAATATGAAAATAAGAAAATAGGACAAGAAGTTGTAAAGAGAATAGAGTTTATGTATCCAGAAGCTATAGAGTGGAGTGTTATAACAATACTTAATGAAGAAAGGAACTGCCATTTCTATGAAAAGCTTGGATATACAAAAACAGATAATAAAATAAAAGTTAACGAAAAAATGACTCTTATAGAATATATAAAAAAAGATAATATAAATAAACTAGAACCTTTAAATAAATAAAGTGGTTATAAAAGTAAAGTCCTTATGGTAAAATCAAATAAATAATGATTTTACCATAAGGACTTTTTTAATTACTTTTCTAAAGTTTTCTTCTTTCTAGTTACAATAAGAGATACTAAAGAAGCTAAACTAAGAAAAGCAAGAGTTACTATTCCAGATAAATTAGCCTTGTCTCCAGTTTGTAGTGATGAAGCAGATTTTGTATTTGATGAATCTGTTAAAATACTTGATGAAGAAAGTAAAGATGAATCTTTAGAACCAAGGCTACTTAAAGAACTTAAATTTGAAGAACCAAAAGAGCTTGATGAATTTAAATTACCTAATAAATTACTTAAATCTACTTTACCAAGTACATTTAAAAGACCACTTCCTAAATTAGAACTACCTAAAGAACTAGAGGAGTTAGAACCAGGATTATTTGAAGAACTTCCACCATTTTCAGGAAAGAAATCATCTAAAATTGAAGACAAATTAAAGTCTATATTACTATCTTTAGATACATCTATATCAAAAATACCATTTTTTAAATCATCTGATATACTTATATCAGTAGTTTTATTAGAATCAGCATTTATATCAAATTTTAAAAGCCCATCTAAAATATCTAAATTTCCAATGGTATTTTCAGTTGTATCTATATGAGCTAGATTTTTTAATCCTTTTACAGGTGTTATATCAGTAATTTTGTTATAACTTAAATTTAAATCAGCTATTTTATCTAAACCTTCTAAAGGGCTTAAATCAATAACACTATTATGACTTATATTTAAACTAATTAAGTTTCCACAATACTCTAAGCCCTTTAAGCTTGTTATATTTGAATTTGAAACATCAAGCTTTGTAATAAGTTTTAGTTCACCTTTAGTAAGGTCACTATCTTCACTTTTTCCTAATTGGATATTTATAGCTCTTTTTAAATTCTCATCAGGAATATCTACAATTTCTTCATCTTCAGAGGAATCTGAAATTTCTTCTTCATATTGACTTGTAGTAGTAGTTTCATTTACTTCTTTTCCATAAGCAGGAATCGCTAAACTAAACATAGAAGAAGATAAAATAGAAACTACAATAAGTTTTAAAAATTTTTTCTTCATAGGAAAATCCCCCTTAACTGTATTTAGTATTAATAATATAATATATTATATTACTTTTTTTAAAAATATCAATTAATAACATTTAAAACAACATAATATTAAAAATGAAATACAAAGATGTATAAAGGAGAGGAAAATGGATATATTAATAGTTGTAGATTATCAAAAAGATTTTGTAGATGGGGCATTAGGTTTTAAAAAGGCAGAAACTTTAGAAGAAGGAATTTATAATAAAGTAAAGGCTTATTTAAAAAAAGGAAACAAAGTTATTTTTACCTATGATACTCATGATAAAAATTATTTAAATACAAGAGAAGGAAAAAATTTACCAGTACCTCATTGCTATAATAATACAAAAGGACATGAATTATTTGGGAAAATAAAAGAATTTGAAGGAAAAGAAAATACCATTCATATAAATAAAGGAGCTTTTGGAATAGCTCCAGAGGATATGTTAAAGTTAAAAGAAGAGTTAGGAGAAGTTAATAATATTGAAATATTAGGCGTTGTAACAAATATGTGTGTAATAAGTAATGTTGTTACTTTTCAAAGTGCTTTCCCAAATGCTAATATAAAAGTAGATGGAAATCTTTCTGCAAGTTTTGATGAAGAGCTTCATAATAAAGCATTAGATGTAATAGAAAGTCTTCAAGTAAAGGTTGAAAAATAAATAAAGAAAAAAATTACAAATTTAACTTGGTTATGGTAGAATGATTATGAAGTTTTATTATTAATAAAAAAAATTATTTTCAGTTAAATTAAAATAATATATAAAAGAAAACCTTACTATGCTATAATGTAAAAATACAATATACTGCACAAAAAATAATTTTATAAATATAGCTAGGAGGTGGATTTATGGATTATATAAATAAAAATGTATCAATTAACTTAAAAAGAATACGTAAAGCAAAGAAAATGAGCCTTGATGTTGTAGCTGAACAAACAGGAGTAAGTAAAAGTATGCTAGGTCAAATTGAAAGAGGAGAATCAAATCCTACTATAGGAATATTAGGGAAAATAGTAAGTGGGTTAAGAGTATCTTTTAATGACTTAGTATCTGTTCCAAATGAAGAGGTTTATTTAGTAAGAAAAGAGGGCTTAGAGCCTTCAAAAGAGTCAACTAAGGAGTATTTAGTATATACTCTATTTCCCTATGAACAGGATAGAGATTTTGAAATATACACAATTGAAATTGAACCAAATGGATGTTATGAATCTGGTTCTCATGGAGAAAAAACAATGGAGTATATAAATGTTTATGAAGGAGTTTTAACCTTAGAAATTAACAATGAAGTGTATGAAATAAGAAAAGGAGATGCCATAAGAATAAATACAGATAAAGACCATGTGTATAAAAATAAAAGGAAAGAAAAACTTGTTATAAATGTAGTTTTTAATTGGAATTAAAAAAACAATATATTTTTTAAAAACTTTATTGACAATATAACGCACAAGTGTTATATTAAGAACATAGAAATTAATAAATAAGTTTTAAAGAGATTTTTGAACAAAGGCGTTCTAGATTTTAAATATCTAGAGCGCTTTTTTGCATAAAAATAATAATTTAATTAAAACAAGGAAGTTTTAATTAATAAAAAATTTAGTATTAATTTTTATTAAAAATATTAGTAAATAAACAGATAGTTACAATAGATAAAAGAAAGGAGATATATTATGGAATTTAATTATAATCTACCTGTAAATTTAATTTTTGGAATAGGAAAGGTAGAAGAACTTGGAAAAGAAACTGGAAAGTATGGTAAAAAAGCCTTAATAGTAACAGGAAGAAGTAGTACAAAAAAGTCAGGACTTTTAGATAAAGCAGTAAATTTATTAAAAGAAGCTAATGTAGAAAGTGTGATTTTTGATAAGGTTTCTCAAAATCCTTTAACTACAACAGCCTATGAAGGAGCAGATTTAGCTAAAAAAGAAAATTGTGATGTTATAGTAGGACTTGGTGGAGGAAGTATAATGGATGCTGCAAAGGCAATAGCTTTTATAGCATTAAATGAAGGAGATATTTCAGATTATATATTTGGAATAAAGAAAAGTGAAAAAGCCCTTCCAATAATATTAGTTCCAACAACTTGTGGTACTGGAAGTGAAGGAAATGGATTTGCAGTTTTAACTAATCCAGAAAATAATGATAAAAAATCTTTAAGATGTAATGCAATAGTAGCTAAAGCTTCAATAATAGACCCAAATCTTATGACCACAATGCCAAAACATATATTAGCCTCAGTTGGATTTGATGCTTTATGTCATAGTATGGAAGCATATCTTTCAAAAGCTGCTCAACCATTAACTACAATGAAAGCATTATATGCAATTGAACTTATAGGTAAAAATTTAGTTAATGTATATAAAGACCCTACTGATATGAAAGGTTGGGAAGCTATTACTTTAGCAAGTACATTAGGGGGAATGGTTATAAATACTGCAGGGGTTACAGCACCTCATGGTATGGAACATCCAGCAAGTGGACTTAAAGATATAGTTCATGGAAGAGGCTTAGCAGCACTAACTCCAGTAATTTATGAGGCTTCAATAAGTGGGGCAAAAGAAAAGTTTAAGAAAATATCTAAGCTTTTAGGTGGAAAAGATGAAAATGATTGTGTAGATACAATAAAGAAATTATTAAAAGATATTAACTTAACAACAAACCTTTCAGAACAAGGTATAAAAGAAGAAGATATAGATTGGATGGCAGAAAATTGCTTAAAGGTTTCTGCTGTAAGTATGAAAATGCATCCAGTAGAATTTAGTTTAGAAGAAATTAAAGAAATATATAGAAAAGCACTTTAAAAAATTAAATTGAAAAATAGTATTAAAAATTAAGACATATATTTAAGGCTAAGGGGGAAATAAAAATGAAATTAAAAGACACAGGATTAACAAAACAAGAATTAAAGGAAATGGTAGATAAGTATATGATAGATACTTATGAAAGATTTGATTTTATTGCAGAAAGAGCAGAAGGAATGTATTTATATGATGAAGAAGGAAATGCATATTTAGACTTTTATGGAGGAATTGCAGTAAATAGTGCAGGAAATTGTAACAAAAAAGTAGTAGCTGCTATAAAAGACCAAGTTGATGATATAATGCATACATTTAACTATCCATATACAATTCCTCAAGCACTTCTTGCAAAGCTTATATGTGAAACTATAGGAATGGATAAAATTTTCTATCAAAACTCAGGTACAGAAGCAAATGAAGCTATGATAAAAATGGCTAGAAAGTATGGGGTGGAAAAATATGGTCCTCAAAAATATAACATAGTAACTGCAAAGGATGGTTTCCATGGAAGAACTTATGGTGCTATGTCTGCAACAGGTCAACCAGATAACGGCTGTCAAATAGGATTTAAACCAATGGTTCCAGGATTTACTTATGCAGAATATAATAATCTTCAAGCTTTTAAAGATGCAGTAACTGAAAATACAATAGCTATAATGATAGAACCAGTACAAGGTGAAGGTGGAGTACATCCAGCAACTGAAGAATTTATAAAAGGATTAAGAGAATTCTGTGATGAAAAAGGATTATTGCTATTAATAGATGAAGTTCAAACAGGATGGTGTAGAACAGGAAAACCAATGTGTTATATGACTTATGGAATAAAACCTGATATAGTTTCTATGGCAAAAGCTATGGGTGGTGGAGTTCCAATAGGTGCAATTTGTGCTACAAAAGAAGTAGCTAAGGCATTTACTCCAGGTTCTCATGGAACTACCTTTGGTGGAAATCCTTTATGCTGTGCAGCTTCATATGCTGAAATAAAAGAACTTTTAGATAGAGATTTAGCAAGTAATGCAGAAAAGATGGGAGAATACTTTAAAGCAAAATTAAGAACTTTACCTCATGTAGTAGATGTAAGAGGAAAGGGATTATTAGTTGGTGTTGAATTTGATGAAACTATAAAAGCAATAGATGTTAAACATGGATGCCTTGATAAAAAGCTTTTAATAACTGCTATTGGCTCAAGTGTAATAAGAATGGTTCCACCATTAATATTAACAGAAGAACATTGTGATAAAGCTTTTGAGATAATTAAAGAAGTAGTTTTAGAGTTATCTAAATAAATTAGTCTTTTCCATAATTTAAATTAAGCAGAGCAATTAGTTTAAAATAATTAATTACTCTGTTTTTTTTATATAGTTTATTTTGAATATTTTCTTTTTTCTATTAAGGATATGCCCATAAGTAATGGAAGTATAAAAAAGATTAATACTGTGATTTGAAAGTGTTTATTTATTAAAGCACTTATTATAAAAAACAACCCTTGAAGTAGTACTCCTATATAATAAATTAATAAGCCATTTTCTTTTTCATTACGATAAAATATTAACCCAATAAGACTTATAAAAGTAGCTACTAAAAGAAGTGCAAGATTAACTTTTATGCTATTTACACCTTGAAAAAGCATAAAAAACAAAAGTACTGCAATTCCCATTACTCTTCCTGCTACAAAAAGAAATTCAACAAATTCAAATTTTTTAAAATTATTATCCCATTTTTCCATAAATGACCTCTTTCCTTTGTTTAAAAAATCTTATTTAAACATGATAGCATAGATATTTGTATTTGTTAATAAAAACTTCTAATCTATGTAAAAATATGTATAAAATAATGTTTAAATATAATTAGAAACATGATATATTAAAAAGTAAATATATTTAAAAAACTTATAAAATTAAGAGGTGGTAAAAGTGGGTAATGGTAAAGATGAATTTTCATATTTAAGTATTTGTATAGTTTTAGGAACTATAATAGGAGTGTTAATAGGAAACTTTATTACAGAATCTTTAGGGGTAGGAGTGACTTTAGGACTTTTACTTGGAGTTTTAGTAGGACTTATTTTAGATAAGGTTAAAAATAAGTAGTTTTAAAAAATGTTTTATAAAATTTAAGGAAGTAATATGGAAAAGTATTTTAAATTAAATAATAAAATAATATTAACTTGTGGGTATAAAAAAGGAATAATACATAATTTAAATAACGGAAAAATTTTTTCTATAGATGAAAAAAGTAAATTATATTTAAAAGAAATAACAAAGGGAAAAAGCATTGAATCTGTTGTTTCTAAAGAAGACATATTTGATTTTTTACTTTATTTAAAGGTTTTAGAAGATAAGAATTTAGGTTCTTTTACTAATGAAAAAGTAATTTCAGGGAAAAATAAAGAAAAAAATTGTATAGAGAAAAAAATAGATAATATATGGCTTGAACTTAGAAAATCTTGCAATTTAAAATGTTGTCATTGTTATATGGATTGTAATTTTAATAGGGATAAGGATTTGAATTTATTAACTTTAGAGGAATGGAAAAAAGTAATAGATAAACTTAGTAAATATTCCCTTAAAAGAATTATCTTAATAGGAGGAGAGCCTCTTCTTTTTAAAGAAATAATAAGTCTTATAGAATATATAAAAAATAAAATTCCAAATATAGATTTAATTCTTTATTCAAATCTTACTCTTTTAAATAAAAATATTATAAAGACTATTGTAAAAAACAATGTAAAGGTAGTAACTTCAGTATATTCTAATAGTGAAGAAATTCATGATAAAATAACAGGACATAAAGGAAGCTTTAATTTAACAACATCTAATATTAAAAAACTAAAAAAAGAAGGGGTATATGTACAAGCTAATGTTGTTATTATGAATTATAATAAAGACAAAATAGAGGAAATTAAAAAATATTTATATAACCTTACTAAAGTGAAAAGTAGAATTGATATTATAAGAGATATTGGAGAGTCTAAAAAGTATTTAATACCTAAAGAATTAACTAAAAAATATAAAAGAGTAAAAACTAAACCAGATTTTTCTCTTGTTAAAGAAGATGAATTTTTAAAAAACTATAATGGAAATAGTTGTTGGATTGGAAAGTTAAATATAAGCTGTGATGGATATATAAGTCCTTGTATTATGGGTGAAAAATTTATTAACAAAGAATATAATATAAGAAATAATTCCTTAGAAGAACTTTTAAAAGAATATATAATTCCTGAATTTTGGAGTATATCAAAAAATAAAATAAAGGTCTGCAAAGATTGTGAATATAGATATATATGTAAAGATTGCAGACCCTTAAGTGTTGAGGGAAATGATAAATTTTCAAAGGGAAGTTTTTGTACTTATAATCCTTATAAGGGAGAATGGGCTTAAGTTTTTAAAACATGAAAAACAACTTGCCATCTATTTTTTTAAAAATTAAATATTTTTTATAAGATTAAATATAGTATAATTAAAAAGGTTGCATTCATTGCTTTACTATGATAAAGTAAATTTGTTAATTTAATATTAAGGGGGACCTAAAAATGGACTTAAAAAAATTAGTTAAAAAAGGATTAGTTATAGTATTAATAGGAACATTCGCTATAAGTTTAGTAGGATGTAAAGAAAAAAAAGAATCTATAAATACAATGGATAAGGATACTTTAGTTTTAGGCTTTGATGATACCTTTGTTCCAATGGGATTTAAAGGGGATAATGGAGAATATACAGGTTTTGATATAGAACTTGCTGAGGAAATTGGTAAAAAACTTGGAAAAGAAATAGAATATCAACCAATAGATTGGTCTATGAAGGAATCAGAATTAAATAATGGCAATGTGGACCTTTTATGGAATGGATTTTCTATAACTGAAGATAGAAAGAAAAAAGTAGATTTTACAAAACCTTATTTAAAAAATACACAAGGAATAATTGTATTAGCAAATTCAGATATTAAAACAAAGGAAGATTTAAAGGGAAAAGTAGTAGCAGCTCAAGACCAATCAAGTGCTGTAGATGCAATTGGGGATTATAAAGACAACTTTAAAGAACTAGTTACATTTTCAACTAATGATGAAGCTTTAAGAGATTTAGAAGCTGGAAGATGTGATGCTGTTGTAGCTGATGAAATTTTAGTTAAATATTATACAAATCTTAAGGGTGAAGATAAATATAAAATTTTAGATGACAACTTTGGAGAAGAAGAATATGCAGTTGGTGTAAGAAAAGGAGATACAGAATTAGTTGATGCTTGGAATAAAGCTTATGATGAGTTAGTTTCAGAAGGTATTGCAGGAGAAATATCAAAGAAATGGTTTGGCTCTGATATAGTAGAAAAGTAGATTAAAATGGAGGAGTTACTTAACTTATGAATTTTATGGAATTAATGCCTCAGCTATTTGAAGGCTTAAAAGTAACATTAAAAATATTTTTCTTAACACTTATATTTTCTCTTCCTCTTGGAGTTATTGTTTCTCTTGGAAGAATATCTAAGTTTAAGATATTACAAAAGATAACAGGCGTTTATGTTCTTATTTTAAGAGGAACTCCTTTGTTATTACAAATAATATTTATATATTTTGGACTTCCAGCAGTAGGAATAAGTGTTTTAAGAGAACCAGCTGCCCTTGTTGCTATGATATTAAACTATGCAGCTTATTTTGCAGAAATATTTAGAGCAGGAATACTTTCTATAGATAAAGGACAATATGAGGGAGCAGAAGTTCTTGGATTATCTTCAAAAGATACATTTTTTAGAATAATACTTCCTCAAGCTTTTAAAAGAATACTTCCACCAGTTGCAAATGAAGTTATAACTTTAGTTAAAGATACTTCACTTGTATATGTAGTAGGACTTGATGACCTTCTTAAGATAGGAAAAATAGCAAATAATAGATATGCTTCTTTAGTACCTTTAATATTTGTAGGAATAATATATCTTATTTTAGTAGCAATATTTACAAAAATATTTGCATTAATTGAAAAGAAGTTTAATTATTATGAATAAGGAGGACAAGGATGCTTACAGTTAGTGGATTAAGAAAAAGCTTTGGAAAAAATGAAGTTTTAAAAGGTGTAGATTTACATATAGAAGAAGGAGAGATAGTTGTAATAGTTGGTCCTTCAGGGGGAGGAAAAACAACCTTTTTAAGATGTGTAAATGCTTTAGAAAAAGCTGATAAAGGAAATATAGAGATTAATGGAAAGTTTTTATGTAAAGATGGAGTATATGCTGAAAAAAGTAAACTTAAAGATATAAGAAAAGATATTGGATTAGTTTTTCAAAATTTCAACCTATTTCCACATATGAGTGTTTTAGAAAATTTAATTGAAGCACCACAAAGAGTTTTTAATGTTCCAAAAGAAGAAGCAAAGAAAAAAGCTATTGAAACATTAGGATTTTTAGGTCTTGAAAGTAAAGCAGATAATTATCCTTTTGAATTATCAGGAGGACAAAAACAAAGAGTTGCAATTGGAAGAGCACTTGTTTTAGAACCTAAGCTTATGTGCTTTGACGAGCCAACTTCAGCTTTAGACCCAAGCCTTACAGGAGAAGTTTCAAAGGTTATAAAATCCTTAAGTGGAAAAGGAATGTCAATGCTTATAATAACCCATGACATGGATTTTGCAAAAAACACAGCAGATAGAATTTATTCTATGGAAAATGGACAGCTAAAAGAAGGATTAATATTTTAACATATAAAAAGTTTGCATTTTTTAGCAAGCTTTTTCTTTTTCTTGATAAAATCCTCATATTAAAATTTGTTTATTATATAAATAAAAGCTGTCGCATTAAAAAAATTTTTATGCGACAGCCCTTACTTATCTTACCTTAAAAAGGATACTCATTAACGAGCTGATTTAACATAAGGAATTTCTGTTAATGAATGTTTAAGATCTAAAAAGTCTGATTCTACATTATCTATTTTAGAATCTAAAATTTCATTAGTTCTAGGGTCTTTTTCTTTTTCTTTTTGGTCAAATAAAGCAGTTAACTCCTCTGAAAGTTCAAATAATTTTAAAGCTGCTTCATAGCAATTACTAATATTCATAAAATCACTCCTTTTATACTAAATATTACACTCTTATTCTACTACAAAAAAATGGGTAAGAAAATAAAATTATTATATATAAATTAATTTTTATGAAGTATTACAAAAATTCTGTGAATAAGTGTAAACGATTATAAGAAAAAATGTGAAATATGATTAATTTAGGTATACTTCATTAACTTTTTAAAAATAAAATAAGATATAATTTAATTGAATGAAAAAAAATACATATAAATTAAAATTTCTTAAAAAATCTGAAAACAAACGTATGATAAAGAAGAAAAATCATTTTAATATTCGCAATGATACGAATATTAAACGAAATTGATTTTAGCAATATTGACAATAATAAGGTAGAGTGATAAGCTAAGTTTAGTAGTGGAAAAAACTTAATAAAATATATATCTTAACTATACTTAAGAAATAATACATAAATTTTTGGAGGTATTTTATAATGAGTAATATCAGATGCATATTCGTCGAAAAAAAAACAGGTTTTGACGTAGAAGCAAAAAGTTTGTTTGATGACTTTAAAAGAAATCTAAGATTAGAAAACTTAGAAAAGGTAAGAGTTATTAACAAATATACCATTGGAGAAGTTTCAGAGGAGTATTATAAGAAGGCGTTAAATACAATATTTTCAGAGTTAACTGTAGATAATGTATATGAAGAAAAAGCACCAGTAGTAGCAGAAGAAGAAATAGCTTTCGGGGTAGAATACCTTCCAGGTCAGTATGACCAAAGAGCAGATTCAGCATCTCAATGTTTTCAGCTTTTAACAGCAGGGGATAGAATAGATGTTAAATCATCTAAAATAATTGCTTTAAAAGGCAACCTTTCAAGTAGTGATGTAGATAGAATAAAACACTATTACATAAATTCTGTAGACTCTAGAGAAGTGGATATAAACAATAGAGAATTACAAACTCCACTTAATGTTCCAAAAGATGTAGAAATTTTAAATGGATTTACAAACTTTAGCGAAAAAGAACTTGAAGCTTTCCATAAAGCACAAGGCTTAGCTATGAGTATAGAAGATCTTGTAATGATAAGAGATTACTTTAAAAATGAAGAAAATAGAGACCCTAGTATAACTGAAATAAAGGTTATAGATACATATTGGTCAGACCACTGTAGACATACAACTTTTGCAACAACTTTAGAAGAAGTTGAAATAGAAGAAAATAAATATACAGTTCCAATAAAGAAAAGTTATCATGCTTATATGAAGTCAAGAGACTATGTATATGGAGAAGATACAGAAAGAAAAGTAAATCTAATGGATATAGCAGTTATAGCTATGAAGGAAATGAGAAAGAAAGGTATGCTAGATGATTTAGATGTATCTGATGAAATTAATGCATGCTCAATAAATATAGATGTTGAAACAGATAAGGGAATAGAAAAATATCTTTTAATGTTTAAAAACGAAACTCATAACCACCCAACAGAAATAGAACCATTTGGTGGTGCTGCAACTTGTCTTGGAGGAGCTATAAGAGACCCATTATCAGGAAGAACTTTTGTATATCAAGCAATGAGAGTTACAGGTGCAGCAGACCCAACAGTTCCAGTAGAAGAAACATTAAAAGGAAAGCTTCCTCAAAGAACTATTACATTAGGTGCAGCTCATGGATATAGTTCTTATGGTAACCAAATTGGACTTGCCACTGGTCAAGTTGCTGAAGTATATCATCCAAATTATGTAGCTAAAAGAATGGAAGTAGGAGCAGTTATAGCAGCAGCTCCAAAGGAAAATGTAATAAGAGAAGAACCTAAAAAAGGTGATATAGTAATTCTTTTAGGTGGAAGAACTGGTAGAGACGGTGTTGGTGGAGCAACTGGTTCATCAAAAGAACATACTACAGAATCAATAGAAACTTGTGGAGCAGAAGTTCAAAAGGGAAATGCTCCAACGGAAAGAAAGATTCAAAGATTATTTAGAAATGCTACAGTTGCTAAAATGATTAAAAGATGTAATGACTTTGGTGCAGGTGGAGTTTCTGTTGCAATTGGAGAACTTTGTAGAGGACTAGATATTGACTTAGATAAAGTTCCAAAGAAATATGAAGGTTTAGATGGAACAGAACTTGCAGTATCAGAATCACAAGAAAGAATGGCAGTAGTAGTAAATGAAGAAGATGCAGATAAGTTTATTGCTTTATCAAAGGAAGAAAACTTAGAAGCTGTTAAAGTTGCTGTTGTTACAGATACTGAAAGATTAAGATTATTCTGGAGAGGTAAGGCAATTGTTGATTTAAAGAGAAGCTTTTTAGATACAAATGGAGCAACTCAAAAGACAAAGGTTAAAGTTGAAGCACCAATAGACTATCCATATGAAGTTAGTGATGTAGATGTTAAGGGAGAATGGATTAAGAACTTACATAACTTAAATGTAGCTTCTCAAAAGGGATTAGTAGAAAGATTTGACTCAACTATAGGAGCTAAAACAGTACTTATGCCATTTGGTGGTAAGTATGCAAAAACTCCAGCAGAAGGTATGGCAGCAAAAATACCAGTATGGGGTGGAGATAGTAAAAATGCTTCCTTAATGACTTTTGGATTTAACCCATATTTAGGTACATGGAGCCCATATCACATGGCATTTTATTCAGTAATAGAATCTGTAACAAAACTTACAGCTATGGGTGGAGACTATAGACATGCAAGACTTACTTTCCAAGAATATTTTGAAAGATTAGGAAAGAATCCTTCAAGATGGGGAAAGCCATTTGCTGCATTACTTGGTGCATATAAAGCACAAGAGGATTTAAAAATAGCTGCAATTGGTGGTAAAGACTCAATGAGTGGTACTTTTGATGATATTGACGTTCCACCAAGTTTAGTATCTTTTGCAGTAGGATATGAAAAGGCAGATAGAGTTATTTCACCAGAATTTAAAGAAAAGAATTCTAAGTTAGTTCTTTTAACAGTTGAAAAGCTTGAAGATGGACTTATAAATATGGATAAGTTTAAAAAGAATATGGAAATTGTTTATGGACTTATAGGAGATAAGAAAATAATTTCTGCTTCTTCAACTAAGATGGGAGGAGTTTCTGAAAGCTTAACTAAGATGGCTTTAGGAAATAAGATTGGATGTGAATTTACTAATCTTTCTAAAGAAGAATTATTTGGATATAACTATGGAACAATGGTTGTAGAAGTTAAGAATGATGTTAATATAGAAGAAGCCTTTAAGGGTGCTTTATATAAAGAAATAGGTAAGACAACAGAAGAATTTAAAATAACTTCTAAAGATTATGATTTAAGTTTAAATTTAGATGATTTAGATAAGGCTTTAGAAGAAAAGTTAAATGGAGTATTTAAAATAAAAACTGAAGAAGTTAAAGAAGAAGGAAAGGCTGTAAACTTTGAATGTGATAAAGCTCCTAAAGCAAAGGTAAAGGTTCAAAATCCTAAGGTTGTAATTCCAGTATTCCCAGGAACAAACTGTGAAGATGATTGTCAAAGAGCCTTTGAAAAAGAAGGGGCTGTAGTTACTCAAGTTCTTATAAGAAACTTAACTAAAGAAACATTAAAAGAATCAATAGATAAGTTAGAAGAAGAAATAAAAACAGCTCAAATTATAATGATACCAGGAGGATTCTCAGCAGGGGATGAACCAGATGGTTCAGGTAAGTTTATAGCTACTGTATTTAGAAATGAAAAGATAAAGAATGCAGTTATGGACTTATTAAATAATAGAGATGGACTTATCCTTGGTATTTGTAATGGCTTCCAAGCTCTTATTAAATTAGGACTTGTACCATATGGAGAAATAAGAGATTTAGAAGAAGATATGCCAACATTAACTTATAATAATATAAATAGACATATGTCTTCTATGATAAGAACAAGAATTTCAACTAAAAAGTCACCATGGTTTAGTGAAGTTAACTTAGGAGATATTCATACAGTTGCTATTTCTCATGGAGAAGGTAGATTTGTAGCTTCAGAAGAATTAGTTAAAAAGCTTGAAGAAAATGGACAAATAGCTACACAATATGTAGACTTTAATGGAAATGTATCTTTAAATATGCCATATAATCCAAATGGTTCTGTTTATGGAATAGAAGGTATAACAAGTCCAGATGGAAGAGTTCTTGGTAAGATGGGACATTCAGAAAGAATAGGAGAAAATCTTTATAAGAATGTACCAGGAGATTTTGACCAAAAGATATTTAAATCAGGTGTAAATTATTTTAGATAAAATTTAATAAGTGCTACTTCTTTTTAAGAGGTAGTACTTAGAAGTTAAAATTTTTTTTGGAGGGTATGTATAAAAATGAAGGTTGCAATTATATTTGGAAGTAAATCAGATACAGATGTAATGAAAGGTGCAGCAAATGCTTTAAAAGAATTTGGTGTAGATTATAAAGCTTATGTTTTATCAGCTCATAGAGTTCCTGAAAAATTAACAGAAACAATAAAAGAAGCAGAAAATTCAGGCTGTGAAGTAATAATTGCAGGAGCTGGTCTTGCAGCACACTTACCAGGAGTTATAGCTTCTCAAACAGTTTTACCAGTAGTAGGAGTTCCTATTAAAGCAGCTGTGGAAGGATTAGATGCATTATTTTCAATAGTTCAAATGCCAAAATCAATTCCAGTGGCAACAGTTGGAATAAACAATAGCTACAACGCTGGTATGCTTGCAGTACAAATATTAAGCTTAAAGTATCCTGAAATAAAAGAAAAGTTAGTTCAATTTAGAATTAATATGAAGGAAAAATTTATTAAAGAAAATGATACTGTAGAGCTTTAAAAAAAGATTATATTAAAGGAGAATAATTTATATGGTAACTGACTTTGATTTAATAATGGATCCAAGTTTAGATAAATTTAAAGACGAATGTGGTGTATTTGGAATATTTTCTGATAAGCCTATGGATACAGCAGGAGTAACTTATTATGGTTTATATGCTCTTCAACATAGAGGGCAAGAAAGTGCTGGTATTGCAGTATCTAATGGTGAAACTATAGGAGTGCATAAAGGATTAGGTCTTATTACAGATGCCTTTAAAAACACAGATGATTTACATAAATTGAAAGGAAATATTGCAATAGGCCATGTAAGATATTCAACTACTGGAGCTAATACTGTAGAAAATTCACAACCTCTTGTTTCAAATTCTAAAATTGGAACAATTGCAATGGCTCATAATGGTAACTTAGTTAATGCTGATGTTATAAGAGAACTTTTAGAAGATGGAGGACATATTTTCCACACTTCAATTGATACAGAAGTTATAGCAACACTTTTAGCAAGAGGTGCTTCAAAGGGAATAGAAAAGGCAGTAGTAGATGCAATGCAAGCTGTTAAAGGAAGTTTTGCTTTAGTAATAATGACAAAGGATAAGCTTATAGGGGCAAGAGACCCTCATGGAATAAGACCTTTATGTATAGGAAGATTAGATGAAGCTTACATATTATCTTCTGAAAGCTGTGCATTAGATGCAGTTGGAGCTGAGTTTGTAAGAGATGTAAAACCAGGAGAAATTGTAGTTATTGATAAAAATGGAGTTAAGTCAATAATTTATGCAGAAGATTCAGGTTGTCAAACTTGCTGTTTTGAATACATTTATTTTGCAAGACCAGATTCTCAAATTGATGGACTTGATGTTTATACAACAAGAGTTAAATTTGGAGAACAATTATATAGAGAACATAAAATAGAGGCAGATTTAGTTGTGCCAGTTCCAGACTCTGGAATACCTTCAGCAATAGGATACTCTAAAGCTTCAGGAATTCCATATGGAACAGGATTTATAAAAAATAGATATGTTGGAAGAACATTTATATCTCCTTCTCAAGAAGTAAGAGAAAGAGCTGTAGCTGTTAAACTAAATCCATTAAAGGTAAATGTTCAAGGAAAGAGAGTTATTTTAATAGATGATTCAATTGTACGTGGAACTACATCAAAGCATTTAGTTGAAGCAATGAGACGTGCAGGAGCTAAGGAAGTACATTTATTAATTTCATCTCCACCAGTTAAGTTCCCATGCTATTTTGGTATTGATACAGCTTACAGAAGTGAACTTATGGCTGCAAATCATAATATAGCAGAAATGACTGATATTTTAGGAGCAGACTCTCTTGGATATTTAAGTATGGAAGGCATGTATAAGTGTTTTGGAGATAAAAAAGGTTTCTGTATAGGATGTCTAAATGGAGTTTACCCAGTGGCAACCCCAATAGAAGCAGGAAAAGAAATTCTTGAAAGGTAGGATAAAGAAAGATGTTAACTTATAAGGAATCAGGAGTAAATATAGAAGAAGGATACAAGTCAGTTAAATTAATAAAGGACTTAGTTAAACAAACTTATAGCAAGTATGTTTTAAATGGATTAGGAAGCTTTGCAGGAATGGTAGAACTTCCAGAAGGGTATAAAAAGCCAGTTTTAATTTCAGGAACTGATGGAGTTGGAACTAAACTTGATATTGCATGTAAAAAGAAAAAATATGATACAGTAGGAATAGACTGTGTTGCTATGTGTGTTAATGATATATTATGTCATGGAGCAAAGCCATTATTTTTCTTAGATTACATAGCTTGTGGAAGCTTAGATGCTAATGTTTCTTCAGACTTAGTTAAGGGTGTAACAGAAGGATGTCTTCAATCTGACTGTGCATTAGTTGGAGGAGAAACAGCTGAAATGCCAGGCTTTTATAAAGAAGGAGACTATGATATAGCAGGATTTGCTGTAGGAATAGCTGATAAAGATGAAATAATAGATGGAAGCAAAATTGAAGTTGGAGATAAAATTATTGGAATAGCTTCTTCAGGAATTCATTCAAATGGTTTCTCTTTAGTAAGAAAAATATTTACTGATTTAGATATGGAATTTGAAGGACAAGAAGTTTGGAAAAACCTTATAGTTCCTACAAAGATATATGTAAAGCCAGTACTTAAACTTATGGAACAATTTGAAATAAGAGGAATGGCTCACATTACTGGAGGAGGATTTATAGAAAATACTCCAAGAATGTTTAATGGAAGAGAATTAACAGCAGTTATTAAAAAAGATAGCTACAAAGTACCTTCTATATTTGAAAAAATGATTGAAATGGGTGTAGATAGAGAACATATGTACAACACTTTCAACATGGGAATAGGCTTTATGCTTGCAGTTAAAGCAGAAGATGCAGAAAATGTAATAAAAGCACTTAAAGAAATGGGAGAAGAAGCTTATGAAGTAGGTTATGTTACTTCTGGAGGTGAAGGTGTTTGTTTAAAATAGCAGTCCTAGTATCAGGAGGAGGAACAGACCTTCAATCTATAATAGATGCAGTAGAAAATAAAGAAATAGATTGCAAAATAGAAATGGTAATTAGTAGCAAAGAGGGAGTTTATTCTCTTGAAAGAGCTAAAAAACATGGAATAGAAAGTCATGTTATTACTAAAAAAGAATATAAAGATAAACAATCAGATAAAATATTAAGTCTTGTTGATGGAAAGGTTGATTTAATAGTTTTAGCAGGATATTTATCAATATTAGATGGAGAAATATTAGAAAAGTTTAAAAATAGAATAATAAATATTCATCCTTCCCTAATACCATCTTTTTGTGGACCTAATATGTATGGACTAAAGGTTCATGAAGCAGCTATTAAAAAGGGAGTAAGATTTTCAGGATGTACTGTTCACTTTGTTAATAATGAAGTAGATGGAGGAGCCATTATTCTTCAAGAAGCAGTTCCTGTATATTTTGAAGATACTCCTGAAACACTTCAAGCTAGAATTTTAGAAAAAGAACATATTATACTTCCAAAGGCAGTAAAATTAATTTCTGAAAACAAAGTTAAGGTTATTGATGGAAGAGTTAAGATAACAGATTAAAAGGAGGCTTTTAAGCTATGAAAAAAAGAGCTTTAATAAGCGTATTTTATAAAGAAGGTGTAGTAGAATTTGCTAACTTCTTAGTATCTAAGGGTGTTGAAATAATTTCAACAGGAGGAACTTATAGACATTTAAAAGAAAATGGAGTTCCAGTTATAGAAGTTAATGAAGTAACTAACTTCCCAGAAATGTTAGATGGAAGAGTAAAAACTCTTCATCCTCTTATACATGCAGGAATACTTGCTATAAGAGATAATAAAGAACATATGGAAACTTTAAAAGAAAGAGATATACAAACTATAGATTATGTAGTTGTAAATCTTTATCCATTCTTTGAAAAGGTAAGAGAAGATTTAACTTTTGAAGAAAAGGTAGAATTTATAGATATTGGTGGTCCTACAATGCTTAGAGCAGCAGCTAAGAACTTCCAAGATGTTGTAGTTATTTCAAATAAAGATGACTATAAAAAGGTTATGGATGAAATAGAAGAAAAGGGAGAAGTTTCTTATAACACAAAGAAAGTATTAGCAGGAAAAGTATTTAACTTAATGAGTGCCTATGATGCTGCAATAGCTAACTTTATGCTAGATGGAGAAGAAGAATATCCAGAATATTTATCAGTATCATTTAAGAAGAAACAAAGCTTAAGATATGGAGAAAACTCTCATCAAAGTGCAGCTTTTTATGGTTCAACTACTATAGATGGAGCTATGAATACTTTTGATGTTTTAAATGGTAAAGAATTATCATATAATAACTTCAAAGATGTAGATATAGCTTGGAAATGTGCAAATGAATTTGATGAAGGAGCATCTTGTTGTGCATTAAAGCATAATACACCATGTGGAGTTGCTATTGGAGAAACTTCTTATGAAGCTTATACAAAAGCTTATAATGTTGACCCAACTTCTATATTTGGTGGAATAGTAGCATTTAATAAAAAGGTTGATAAGAAAACAGCAGAAGAAATGGTTAAGATTTTCTTAGAAGTTATAGCAGCACCTGATTATGATGAAGATGCTTTAGAAGTATTAAAAACAAAGAAAAATTTAAGAGTTCTTAAGTTCCATAAAAAGCCTCAAGATTCTAAGTACATGGTTACTGTAGATGGAGGAATATTAGTACAAGAAGAAGACAAAAAGCTTATAGATGAAATAAAGGTAGTTACAGAAAAGAAACCAACAGAAGAAGAAATGAAAGATTTATTATTTGGAATGAAGGTTGTAAAGTATGTAAAATCTAATGCTATAGTTGTAGCACATGATGGAATAGCTTTAGGAATTGGAGGAGGCCAAGTTAATAGAATATGGCCAACAGAAGATGCCCTAGAAAGAGGAAAGGGAGCAACTATTTTAGCATCAGATGCTTTCTTCCCATTTAGAGATGTTGTTGATACAGCTGCTAAATATGGAATAAAAGCTATAATTCAACCAGGTGGTTCTATGAGAGACCAAGAATCTATAGATGCATGTAATGAACATGGTATAGCTATGGTATTTACAGGATTAAGACACTTTAAACACTAGAAAATATAGGGCCAATTTAAATTTTGGCCCTTTAATTTTAGAAAAATTAATATATATAACTTTAGGAGGTAAATTTTATGAAATTATTACTTATAGGCTCAGGTGGAAGAGAACATGCAATAGCATGGAAATTAGCTAAAAGCCCTAAGGTTTCAAAAATATATGTAGCACCAGGAAATGGTGGAACTGCAATAGAAAATAAATGCGAAAATGTAAATATTACTGATTTAGATGAATTAGTTAAATTTGCAAAGGAAAATCATATTTATCTTACAGTTGTTGGACCAGAAGACCCATTAACTAAAGGAATAACTGATAAATTTAAGGCAGAAGGTTTAAGAATTTTTGGACCAGATAAAAGAGGAGCTGAACTTGAAGGAAGTAAGAGTTTTTCTAAAGCCTTTATGAAAAAATATGGAGTAAAAACTGCTGAATATGAAGTTTTCACAAAGATAGAACCAGCATTAAAATATGTGGAAAACTGTGCATATCCTGTTGTTATTAAAGCAGATGGACTAGCAGCAGGTAAAGGTGTTGCTATATGCCAAACAAAGGAAGAGGCAGTAAATGCTTTAAAATCTTATATGATAGATGATATATTTAAAGGGGCTGGACAAAAGGTTGTTATAGAAGAATTTTTAGATGGTGTAGAAGCTTCAATTCTTTCAATAACAGATGGAAAGACAATAATTCCATTTATATCAGCAAAAGACCATAAGCAAATATTTGATGGAGGAAAAGGACCAAATACTGGTGGTATGGGAGTTCTTGCCCCAAATCCATATGTAACTGAAAGTGTTATGAAAGATTTTGAAGAAAATATAATGAATAATACTTTAAAAGGAATTCAAAAAGAAGGCTTTGATTTTAAGGGGATTATATTCTTTGGTCTTATGATTTGTGAAAAGGGAACTTATCTTCTTGAATACAATGTAAGAATGGGAGACCCTGAAACTCAATCAGTTTTAAGTTTAATGGATAGTGATTTATTTGAACTTATAGAAGCTGCTATGGATGAAAAACTTTCTGAAACTAAAGTTCTTTGGAAAGATGAAGTATGTATAAATGTAGTTCTTGCTTCAGGAGGATATCCAGGTAAGTTTAATAAGGGCTATGAAATAAAAATAGATGATAGCATAAAAGATAAAGTATTTTTAGCAGGTGCTAAATTTGAAGATGGAGTTTTAAAAACTAGTGGAGGAAGAGTTTTATCTGTTATTGGAAGAGGAAAAACTTTAGAAGAAGCTAGAGAAGAAGCTTATAAAAATGTTAAACTTGTTAATTTTAAAGATAGCTATTGTAGAACAGATATAGGAATATATAAATAAATTTTCAAATTAAAAAGTGTGACTTGTTACTTTTGTTAATTAAAAATGTCAAAAAAAGTAATAAGCCACACTTTTTTTGAACCTATTTTTTATTTTTTTTGGCAGAAAACGATTTTATGTAAAAAATTACTTTGTGAAATTTTAATTGAGATAGTAAAATATAATAGAATTTAATAAATTCAATTGAAAAAGTATACAAAGACATATTCTAAAGAAAAGGAGATAAAAATGAACAAAAAATTAAATCTTTTAAAAAAAATTATTTTGTTTTTTCTAGGAGTATTTATTATTCAATTAGGAGTAGCAATTTTTTTAAAAACTAGCATAGGTTCTGACCCATTTACTGTATTTACACAAGGCTTATCATTTTTACTTAACACTACCCCTGGAAGAGCTAATATGATTATTTTGATAGTTACAACAATATTAATAGTTATATTTGATAGAAAAAGAATTAAAGTAGGAACTGTAATATGTGCCTTTGGAGTTGGACCCATTATAGATTTATGTGTTAATATAACATCTAATTTACCAGTTGATTCTTTAAATATAGTATTAAAATCTTTAGTAGTAGGAGGAGGTTGCTTTTTAATTGCAATAGGGTTTTCTATACTTTCTGCAACTAATGTTGGAGTAGCACCAAATGATATTGTTCCTTTTATAATTCAAGATAAATTAAAATTTGAATATAGATGGATTCGTATAGGATTAGATTTTACATACTTTATTGTAGGAGTATTACTTGGAGGAGTTTTTGGTATTGGAACTATAATAGCTGTAATTACTACAGGACCATTTATACAATTTTGCCTACCTTATGGCGAAAAATTTGTTCAGTTAATTGTAGATTGTAAAAAATCAGAAGAAACAGATACTTTAGAAGCATAAAATTAAAAATATTTAACATTTGAGATAATAGTTTAGACTGTTATCTCTTTTTTATAGAAAATTATAAAATTTAATAAATTTTTAAGATTAATTTAAGGAAAAAAGATTATAATTATCTCAGATACTTTCATAGGGGGCTTTTTTTATGGACAACAAAGATGCATCAAAACTATTATTAAGTATTATTATGGGAGCTGTTTTAATACTTCTTCTAAATGTTAATTTAAATAATGTGTTTTTTCATAGTTTCTTTACTGTAATTTTTTTAGTAATGGCTATATGTCACATTATATTAAATAAAGATTGGATAAAGGCAGTTACAAAGAATTTAACTAATAAAAATTTTAAAACAAGATATAAAGTAATTTATTTTCTTAATTTAATATTAGGATTAAGTTTTGTAGTTTTATTAATAAGTGAAATCTTTATTTATCATAGTAAAAACTTTGCTAGTTTAATTTATTGGCAAAAAGTACATAGTACAGTTTTAACAACAGTATTAGTTTTAGTTTCAATACATGTTGGAATTCATCTTGATTATTTTATAGATGGAATAAAGGCTTTCTTTAAAGGATTAAAAAATAAATCTGAAAGAAAGATTTTAGCAAAATTTGCTATAGCATTAGCCTTTGTTATAATTGTATACATTCCAGTTTCATATTATGCTGAGAAAAGAATTAATATAAATAATAAAAATGAACAAAATACTGATAATAGAGATTTTGGCAAAATGTTTGGTGATGAATATGAAGATAATAACAACAACAATAATAATAATAATGGAGGAAGTATAGAAGACTTCTTTGGAGATGATGATTTAGAAGAGTTTTTCAAACAATTTGAAGACAATAATAATCAAGGAACAAATGATTATGGAAATTATAATGACAATAATGGCAAAAATAATAATAGCAGATTTTAAATTTGATTTTATGAATACATAAATTAAAGGACTGTTGCATTAAGAAATATTAATACAATATATATAGTGCTTTGTATACTGTTATGAAATTTCTTTGTGCAATAGTCCTTTAAATTTTATTTATTAAAATTCATAATCTATTGCTTGGCGGTCAAGTCTTATTTCCTTACATAGTGCTGAAACTTTTACATGCTCTGGATGGTTTTTGTATTTTTCTAAATCTTCCATTGTTTCAAATTCTGAAATTAAAATTGCATCATAATCATTTTTAGGATTAATATTTATTCCTGTTTCCATATTCTTTATTTCTGGAATTATTCCCTTTAATTTATTTAATCCTTCTAAAAAGAGTTTCATGTTTTCCTCTTCATTTTCTTTAAATTTCCACATTACAATATGTTTTATCATTGTACATTCCTCCTAATTAATAGTATATTATTTTTTAAAAAATAAACATATTTTTTTTATAGGAATATGTTTATAGTTTATAAATTTATATTAGCATTTAGAATATTTTTTCTATTACATTAAGTTTTAAGTCTTTACACATTTTATGTGCTAAATCCATATAGCTATCAAAAAGTTGTTTTGGTTCATGGCAATCTGAATTTATTACAACTTTAACATTTGTTTTACTAAGCTTTTCAAAAAATTTAGCATTAGGATAAGCATAACCCTTACCATTTTTAAACATAGACATACCTCTTCTTAACCCATTTGCATTAAATTCTAATAAAAAGTCTCTTTCTAAAGCTCCATTTATTATTATATCACAAGCTTTTTCACAGTTTTCATCCCATAAAAAGTCATTTACAAAAAATATATCAGGATGGGCTACTATCTTAAAAAAGCCAGAGTCCATTGCAGAAACTATAGAATTTGCATAATCTATAAAATCTAATGTGTTTTCAATTTCATAAATATTTTTCATTTTACCATTTCTGCTCATAAAAAAGTGTTGTCCTAAAACAAGATAATCTAAATTATATTCATCATAAAGTTTTTTATAAAAATCATTTTCTCTTGGGTCATATTCAATTTCTAAACCTATTTTTATTTGAATTTTTTCTTTATATTTTTCTCTTAAATGTTTTAATAATTCAATATGTTCTTTTAAATCACAATAATCCATTCTAAGACCATATCTATTATCATAAAAAGGACCATGGTCACTAAAACCTAAAACTTTTAAATTTTTTTCAATTCCTTCAATAATATAATCTTCTTCTGTTCCACTAGCATGATGACAGCGATAAGTGTGTGTATGGTAATTAGTTCTCATAAAATTTTTCTCCTTATAAAAATATATTTTAATTTTATTATAGTACAATAAATCAATCTTACAAAATGTAAATAACAAATTAATTAGATTTAAAAAATATTCTATAATATATAAAATATGATATAATGTAGGATATTATATATAATAAAATCAAATAATTGTATAAGCTAAGGAGAAAAAGATGAATTTTATAAATATAGGAAATGGAAAGCTTAATGTATCTGAAATTGGAATTGGCTGTATGAGAATGGCAGATATAACTATAGAACAAGCAGAAAGGGTAATAAAAACTTCTTTAGAAAATGGAATAAATTTTTTTGACCATGCAGATATATATGGCAATGGAAAATCAGAAGAGATATTTTCAGAAGCAATGACTAGGGGAAATTTAAAAAGAGAGGATATTATTATACAGTCAAAATGTGGTATAAGAGATGGATTATATGATTTTTCTAAAGAGCATATTTTAAATTCTGTTGATGGCATATTAAAAAGATTAAAAACTGATTATTTAGATTCTCTTTTATTACATAGACCAGATACTTTAATGGAACCAGAAACTGTAGCAGAAGCTTTTAGAATTTTAAAGAAAAGTGGAAAGGTTAAGAATTTTGGAGTAAGTAATCAAAATCCAATACAAATTGAACTTTTAAATAAATATTTAGATGATAAAATTATAATAAATCAGCTTCAATTTAGTGTAATGCATACTGGAATGATAGATGCAGGAATAAATGTTAATACAATGTTTAATGGTTCAATAAATAGAGATGGAGGAATTTTGGAATATTGCAGATTAAAGGATATAACAATAGAAGCTTGGTCTCCTTATCAATATGGATTTTTTGAAGGAGTATTTTTAGATAATGAAAAGTTTCCAAAATTAAATAAAAAGATAAATGAAATTGCAGAAAAATATAATGTAACAAATACAGCAATAGCAACAGCTTGGATATTAAGACATCCTGCTAAAATTCAAACTATAGTAGGGACTATGAATCCTAGCAGAATAAATGATATATGTAAAGCTTCAAATGTTACTTTAACAAGAGATGAATGGTATGATATTTATAAAGCAGCAGGTAATATTTTACCTTAAAAGGCGTTATTTTAAGTAATCCCAAAAGCTTTGTGCAGCAATAGATAAGGGAAATTTACTATTAGATAGCATTATCATAAACCTTGGTGGAATTTTTGGTTTTATAGGAAGTTCTACTAAGGTCTTTTTATCTAATTCATCTTTTATAAATTCTTTTATTGTGGCACCTACTCCTAAATTTATTTTTGTAAGCTCTACTAAAAGGTCCATATTACTTGTCTCAATAGTAGGTTCAATATCTATATTATTATCTTTAAAAAAACCATCTAAATACATTCTTGAGATATTCATTTTTTCTAAAAATATTTTAGAAGGAAGTTTTTTAAGGTCATCAAGAGTTTTTATATTTTTATAGTTAGGAAGCTCAGGACTTGCAATAAAAATATCTTGTATTGTATCTAGTTTTTTAAAATTAAAATTTTCATGGGAAACAATATTACTCACAATTCCAATATCTATATCTCCTTCTGCAAGAAGGCTAATTGTTTCTTGAGCTGATTTATTTATAATTCTTACTTCTATTTTAGGGTATTTAGTTATAAAGTTTTTAAGTTTAGGAACTAAATAGTATTTACAAAGAGTTGTGCTTATTCCTATTTTAATAGAGCCTGCTTCTTTATTTTTTAGTTTTTCTATAATTTTTTCTCCATCTGCTATATTTAAAAGGGCCTTTTCTACATAGTTAAATACAAGTTTTCCTTCATCTGTAAGTTTTACCCCTCTTGAACTTCTATGAAATAATGTAATTCCTATAGATTTTTCTAGATTCTTTATAGATTTTGTAACAGCTGGTTGGCTTATAAATAATTCTTCAGCAGCATCTGAAATGTTTCCAAGTTTTGCTACAGTATAAAAAGTTTTGTAATGTTCTAAGTTAGTTTTCATAATTTTCTCCTGTTATAACTAAAAGTTATATCTAATATAAAAAAATGATATTTTTATTATACAAGTTTATTGTATATAATAGAGTTAAGAAATTCAAGTAGGAGATGATTCGAAAATGGGAATGACCATGACACAAAAAATATTAGCTGCACATGCAGGTTTAGAAAGTGTAAAGGCTGGACAATTAATTGAAGCAAATCTTGATTTAGTATTAGGAAATGATATAACAACTCCAGTAGCAGTAAACGAATTTGGAAAGTTTGGAGTAGATAAGGTATTTAACAAATCAAAAATTGCAATAGTTCCAGACCACTTTACTCCAAATAAGGATATAAAGGCAGCAGAACAAGTAAAATATGTTAGAGAATTTGCAAATGAAAAGGGAATTGAAAACTTTTTTGAAGTAGGAGAAATGGGAATTGAACATTGTCTTTTACCTGAAAAAGGATTAGTAGTAGCAGGAGATGTAGTTATAGGAGCTGATTCACATACTTGTACATATGGAGCTTTAGGAGCTTTCTCAACAGGAATAGGTTCAACTGATATGGCAGCTGGTATGGCAACTGGACAATGTTGGTTTAAGGTTCCATCAGCAATAAAGTTTGTATTAAAAAACAAGCCAGCTAAATGGGTAAGTGGTAAAGATGTTATACTACATATAATTGGACTTATTGGAGTTGATGGTGCTTTATACAAGTCAATGGAATTTGTAGGAGATGGATTAAAGTATTTATCAATGGATGATAGATTTACAATGGCTAATATGGCTATAGAAGCTGGTGGAAAAAATGGTATTTTCCCAGTTGATGAAAAGACAGAGGAATATTTAAAGGAACATGCTCAAAGAGAATGGAAGAAGTTTGAAGCTGATGAAGATGCTGAATATGATCAAGTTATTGAAATAGACTTAAGCACATTAAGACCAACAGTTTCATTCCCTCACTTACCAGATAATACAAGAACAATAGACAATGTAGGAGAGGTTAAGATAGACCAAGTTGTTATAGGTTCATGTACAAATGGAAGAATATCAGATTTAAGAGTTGCAAGAGATATATTAAAGGGCAAAAAAGTTTGTAAGGGAATTAGATGTATAGTAATTCCAGGAACTCAAAAGATATATCTAGAAGCTTTAGAAGAAGGAATAATAAAGGATTTAATAGAAGCTGGAGCAGTAGTTTCTACACCAACTTGTGGTCCATGCTTAGGAGGACACATGGGAATATTAGCAGCTGGAGAAAGATGTGTATCAACAACTAATAGAAACTTCGTAGGAAGAATGGGACATGTTGATTCAGAAGTTTATTTAGCAAGTCCAGCAGTTGCAGCAGCATCAGCAATAACAGGAAAAATTACAGACCCAGAATTAGTATAGGAGGAAAGGTAAATGAAGGTAACAGGAAAAGTTTTTAAATATGGAGATAATGTAGATACAGACGTTATAATTCCAGCAAGATACTTAAATACATCAGTTCATAAAGAACTTGCAGCTCATTGTATGGAAGATATAGATAAGGATTTTGTTAAAAATGTTGAAGAAGGAGATTTTATAGTTGCAAATAAAAACTTTGGATGTGGTTCTTCAAGAGAACATGCACCAATTGCAATAAAGGCAGCAGGAGTAAGTTGTGTAATAGCTTCAACATTTGCAAGAATATTCTATAGAAATGCTATAAATATAGGACTTCCAATAATTGAATGTGAAGAAGCTGTAAAGGCTATAGATGCAGGGGACAGATTAGAAGTAGATTTCTCAACAGGAGAAATAAAGAACTTAACAAAAAATGAAAGTTATCAAGGGGAACCTTTTCCAGAATTTATGCAAAAAATTATAGATAATGATGGATTAATAGGATATATAAGAAATAAAGAAAGTAAATAATAATTAGGGGGCTTTTAAAATGAAATATAATATAGCAGTTATTCCAGGAGACGGAATAGGACCAGAAGTTGTAGATGCAACAATAAAAGTATTAAATGCAGTTGGAGAAAAATTTGGGCATAGATTTGATTATGAATATCTTTTAGCTGGAGGATGTGCAATAGATAAGTTTGGAACACCTCTTCCAGAAGAAACTTTAGAAGCATGTAAAAAGTCAGATTCAGTACTTTTAGGAGCAGTTGGAGGACCTAAGTGGGATGAACCAACAGCAAAGGTAAGACCAGAACAAGCTTTACTTGGATTAAGAGGAGGACTTGGACTTTACTGTAACTTAAGACCAGCTTTATTATATGCACCACTTAAAGATGCTTCACCACTTAAAGATAGTATAATTGGAGATGGAATAGACATTCAAGTTGTAAGAGAATTAACTGGAGGAATATACTTTGGTGAAAGAGGAACTTGTGACGACAATGGAATTCCAGCCGCTTATGATACAGAAAAATATAATGAAGAAGAAGTAAGAAGAATAGCAAAAATAGGTTTTGAAGCTGCTATGAAGAGAAGAAAGAAAGTTACTTCAGTAGATAAGGCAAATATACTTGAAAGTTCAAGATTATGGAGAAGAATAATAAATGAAGTTGCAAAAGATTATCCAGAAGTTGAAGTAAATCATCTTTACATAGATAATGCATCAATGCAAATGGTAAGAGACCCAAGACAATTTGATGTTATAATAACTTCAAATATGTTTGGAGATATATTATCAGATGAAGCAAGTATGGTTACAGGTTCAATAGGAATGCTTCCTTCAGCATCTCTTGGAGAAAATAGTTTTGGTATGTATGAACCAATCCATGGTAGTGCTCCTGATATAGCTGGAAAAGGAATTGCAAATCCTTTAGCTACAATCCTTTCTGGTGGAATGATGCTTAGATATAGCTTTGGCTTAGATGATGAAGCTGATTTAATAGAAAAGGCAGTTGTATCTGTATTAGAAGATGGATACAGAACTGGAGACATAATGAGCGAAGGAATGAAACTAGTAGGAACAGAAGAAATGACAAAGGCTGTTCTTGCAAAAATACAAGCATAATAGCAAAAGCTTTAAATTAGGCATAGGAGTTGCTTTCCTATCTTTACTGCGCTGCTCCGTCGACGAGCTCCAAGTCGCTGCTTCGTAAAATAGGAAAGCAACTCCTAAATAAATTAAAGCTTTTGCAAATTTATTAAAAAAAAGGCAAAGACTATATGGTGGCTACTGTTTTTAGGTATAGGCTAAAAATAAGTGGCTTTTTTTGTGTATAATAATGTGTAATATAGAGTATAATAAGATTTTGGTAGAATATTATATAAATAATCTTGTTTATTAAAATATTAGGTTTCTTATTTTATGAAGGCATGATGCAAGAGTCTGTTGATGGAATAACTGAATAACATAAAAGAACTAATATTTTTGAAGCAAGTTAAGTTAGATAAAGTTATGTATTTTTTAGGTGGTGTTTTTTGTGGTGGATTTAGTTTTTCTTGGAACTGGTGGTGGCATGCCTATGCCTAATAGGTTTTTGGCTTCTATGGTTATTAAGGTTAATGGAAGAATGGTTTTAGTAGATTGTGGAGAGGGCACTCAAGTTTCTATGAAAGTGTGTAATACTGGTTTTAAGGGAATAGATATTATATGTATAACTCATTGTCATGGAGACCATATATTAGGTCTTCCTGGTTTGTTAGCAACCATAGGAAATAGTGGAAGAAAAGAGGCTATAACAATTATTGGACCAGTTGGGATAAAGAAAGTGGTTGAAGGTTTAAATGTTGTAAATCCATATCTTCCTTATGAAATAAATGTAATAGAAAATCCTAAAGAATATTTAATAAAGGATTTTATTATAAAAACTATTGACCTTGAACATTCTTCTCCTTGTATTGGATATAAATTTTATTTTAAGAGAAATCCTATATTTTCAGTAGAGAAAGCTACTTTAAATAATGTTCCTAAAAATCTTTGGGGAAAGCTTCAAAAGGAAAAAGATATAATAGAATTTGAAGGGAAGGTATATAAAAAGGAAATGGTTTTAGGGCAGAAAAGAAAGGGAATAACTTTATCTTATGTAACAGATACAAGACCAATTGAACAAATAGTTTCTTTTATAGAAAATAGTGATTTATTTGTATGTGAAGGTACTTATGGAAAGGATGAGGATATAGAAAAGGCAATTAAAAATAAACATATGACCTTTAGAGAAGCTGCTATTTTAGCTAGAGAAGGTAAGGTGAAAGAACTTATTTTAACTCATTTTAGTACAGCTATAACAGAGCCTAAAGAGTATATAAATAATGGGAAAAGTGAATTTAAAAATATAATATTAGGTGAAGATGGACTAAAAAAGGAACTTAAATTTAGTGACTAAGTGGAGTATAATACTTAGGGAGATGATTTGCTAATGAAAATAAAAAACAATATTAATGAAGAAAATAAATATTTGTTTACTTCAAGAGATTTATATAAGTTAATAATTCCTCTTGTATTAGAACAATTATTAGAAGTTATTGTAGGAATGTCAGATTCAATAATGATAGCAAGTGTTGGAGAATCTGCAGTTTCTGGAGTTTCTTTAATGGATAATATTTATATATTATTAATTAATGTATTTACAGCCTTAGCAACTGGCGGAGCTGTTGTTGTTGGTCAATATATGGGGAGAAAGGATATAAAAAAGGCAAGGGAATCAGCAAATCAACTTGTTTGGCTTATGTTTTTTGTATCCCTTGGAATTATGGCACTTGTATATATTGGAAAAGAGTTTATTTTAACTGTAGTTTTTGGACATATTACAAAAGAAGTTTATAATCATGCAAATACATATTTAATGATATGTTCAGCCTCAATTCCATTTTTAGCAGTATATAATGCTGGAACTGCTATATTTAGGGCACAGATGAATTCTAAAACTCCAATGCTTGTATCTTGTTTAATGAATGTTATAAATGTTTTTGGAAATGCTATTTTAATTTTTGGATTTAAGTTTGAAACAGCAGGAGTAGCAATTCCAACTTTAGTATCTCGAATGGTTGCAGCCTTTGTTATGTTATATTTAGTAACAAGAAAAGACTTACAAATACATATTAATAAAACTCTTAAGTTTAAATTTAATAAAAAATTAGTAAGAAAGATATTACATATTGGCATTCCAAGTGGCCTTGAAAATAGTATGTTTCAACTTGGAAAAATATTAGTTTTAAGTTTAGTTGCTTCCTTTGGAACTTCAGCCATTGCAGCAAATGCAGTTTCAAGTAGTTTATGTAACTTTGAAATTTTACCAGGAATAGCTATTGGTTTTGCTATGGTAACAGTTGTTTCAAGATGTATTGGAGCAGGAGAAATTAATCAAGCAAAATTTTTCACAAAAAAACTTATGAAAATATGTTATATGGCGTTATGGGGAACAAATATAATAATATTTATTTTACTTCCATTTATACTTAAAATTTATAATTTAACTTCAGAAACTTCAGAAACAGCTAGAAATATTATACTTTATCATGGAGTATGTTCTATGCTTATCTGGCCCTTATCTTTTACAATTTCAAATACATTTAGAGCAGGAGGAGATGCACAATATCCAATGATAGTAGGAATAGTATCAATGTGGACATGCAGAATTGCTTTAAGTTATGTAATAGGAAGAAATTTAGGTCTTGGAGTATTTGGAGTATGGGTTGCTATGACAATAGATTGGGTAGTAAGAACTATATTTTTTGTTTATAGATACTTTAGTGGAAAATGGATAAAAAAAGCTATATAGTATATAACATTTTAGCTTGGTTCAAAAATCTTAGATTCCTTATATTATTTGGTTGCTCTAGTGGATAGGCTCTTGCGTGGCAAAGGAATCTAAGATTTTACTAAATCAAGTTAAATTTTAAGTTTTGCTTCTTTTATGTGTTTAATATAGATTTTTCTTATATCTTCGTATTCTCCAAGGCCTTTTAGAGAAAAGTCTACTTTAAAGCCTTTATCTTCTAAAATTGATTTCCAAGAATCTTCTTCATCACTAGACATATCATTTATAGCATGGTCTCCAGCTACAACCATTAAAGGCATTAAAGTTACTTTTGAAGGATTAAGTTCTTTAAGACCTGAAATAACTTCAGTAAGTTTTGGATATCCTTCAACAGTTCCAACAAATACATTTTTAAAGCCTTTTTCTTTAAACATATAATCAAGAGCTGGATATGTAGAATTAGAATAATGATCTGAACCATGTCCCATACATACTAAAGCTTCCTTTTCTTTTAAATGAGAAAATTCTTTTATTATTATTTTTACTAAATTTTCATAATCTAAAGTAGAAGTTAATAAAGGAGTTCCTATTTTTATACTTTCAAAGTTATCTTTATATTTTAAAACAGTTTCTATCATAAGGTCATTTTCTATTCCATTAATTACATGAGTTGGTTGAACAATAAGTTCTTTAACATTGTCAGCTATAAGTTTTTCTAGGGCTTCTTTTACAGTGAAAATTTTCAAATTATCTGTTTTAAGAAGTTTCTTTATTATCATATTACTTGTAAAGGCTCTATAGATAGTATAATCAGGAAAGGAATTTTTTATTTCATTTTCTATAGCATCTATAGTTTTTTCACGAGTTTCTTTATAACTAGTACCAAAGCTTACAACTAAAATGGCTTTTTTATTTGTATTCATTAGATTAATCTCCTATGTAAAATTTTATTTACCTTTATTTTCTTTCTTATATCTTTCTTTTAATACTCCAAGTCCAAACCCTAAAACTCCAGCTCCAATAGCAGCTTGAAGGCAGAATAAAAGACTTTCTGTTTCTCCACCTGGAGGTTCTAAAATTGGAGATGCCCAAGCTTCATAATTTGGGTCTACTTCACTTATTACATCTTCTGCAGCACCATCAGCTCCACCAAATTCAGAATCCTTTATAACAAGTAAAGGAATAGAAGCAATAAGAACACATAAAATAACTAATACTATAATAAGGTTTTTCTTACTTTTCATAAGCGTTACCTCCTTCAAAAAAATCAAGTTCTATAAGTTCACTTTGTGCATAAGTTTCAAATGCCATCATAATTATAACTGTTATAATACCTTCAATAATAGCAAGTGGAACTTGAGTTAAGGCAAAAACACCTAAAAATTCAGTAAAAGAAGCAAAAACTCCACCAACTGCTGATGGATGTGCTACTGCAAGTTGGAAGGAAGTAACAACATAAGTAAATAAATCACCTAAAAAGGCTGCTAAAAATACTCCAAAGTTTTTTGGAATTTTTAACTTTGATGAAAGTTTATAAACGCCATAGGCTAAAAAAGGACCTGCTATTGCCATTGAAAAAGTATTTGCACCTAAAGTTGTTAAACCACCATGAGCAAGTAAAATAGCTTGAAATAAAAGAACAATAATACCTATAACACTCATAGCAGATGGTCCAAATAATATAGCACCTAAACCAGTACCTGTAGCATGAGAACTACTTCCAGTTACTGATGGTATTTTAAGGGCTGATAAAACAAAAGAATAGGCACCAACCATAGCAAGTATTAAAAGTGTTTTCCTGTGGTTAGATAAAGTTTTTTTAATTGACATAAATCCTACAATTAAAAATGGAATACATAAAACTCCCCAAGCAATACAATATTTTGGAGGAAGATATCCTTCCATAATGTGCATTGCATTAGCTACAGGCATAACACTTGAACATATAACAAAAACAAGCATTACAATAATAAAAAATCTCTTCTTTTTAGACATTAAAAAAAATCCCCCTTTAAAATAAATAGTTAGATAAAATAGTTAATATAAAAGTCTCTAGAAAAAATTTATAAAAACTTTTAATTATCTTTTTTAAAAGGCATAAAAAAAAGGCCTTTTAAAAAATAATAAAGGGCGCAATTAAAAAGCTAGATTAAAAAAACCTAAACTTTTAAATTACACCTAATTATCATCCGTAATTATGTGTAAAACTCATCTTTAGGCAGGTCTTCTGACTTAGGCTTAAATAACATAGTATTAAATCTTCCCATTTTCACAGTGATATTATAAAATACTACTATTCCATTACAGCGGCGGGACCGTATAAGATTTTCACTTATTTCCACAATTACTCTATAAAAATTTAAAATGATAAAATTTTACAGAACCTAAAAATGCTAAATTATAAGGGGAGTATAACATAAAAATAAATATATGTAAATGAAAAAATTTATAGTATTGACAATAAATAAAATCTTACATACCATTTATATTAGTTTAAAAGAAAAAAAGACAAGGATGTGAGTATTTAGGTGAATTTTTTATTTTCTGTATTTTTAGGATTTATTTTAGATTTGATTTTTGGAGACCCCCATTTTATGCCTCACCCTATAAGACTTATTGGTAGTGTAATTTCTAAGGGAGAAAAAATCATAAGAAAAATAATGCCTAAAAAAGAGTATTTAGGGGGAGCTATTTTAAGTATTTTTGTTATTTTATCATCATTTTTTCTGCCTTTTATAATATTAATTATTTGTAAAAAAATTAGTATTTATTTAAAAATTATAATAGAAGCTATATTTATATATCAAATAATGGCTACAAAATCTTTAAAAACTGAAAGTATGAGAGTTTATAAATATCTTAAGAAAAAAGATATTTTAAATTCAAGAAAATATCTTTCTTGGATAGTTGGAAGGGATACGGAAAATCTTAATGAAAAACAAATTACAAAAGCAACAGTTGAAACTATTGCAGAAAATACATCAGATGGAGTTATAGCACCTCTTTTTTATATAATTATAGGGGGAGCACCTTTAGGATTTTTATATAAAGCTGTAAATACTTTAGATTCAATGATTGGATATAAAAATGATAAATATTTATACTTTGGAAGATTTGCAGCAAGAACAGATGATGTTTTTAATTTTTTACCAGCAATAATAGCCTCTTATATAATGCTTCTTGGAAGTTTTATTTTAGGTCTTGATTATAAAAATGCTTATAAAATTTATAAAAGGGATAAAAATAAATCTTCAAGTCCTAATTCTTGTAAAACAGAATCAGTAGCAGCAGGAGCTTTAGATGTTGAACTTTTAGGAGATGCTTATTATTTTGGAAAGTTAGTAAAAAAAGAAACTATAGGAGATAATATAAAAGAAATAGAAATAGATCATATTAAAACTATGAATAAGCTTATGTATGTAACGGCAGTATTATCTTTAATAATATTTTCTTCTATAAGATTTTTTATAGTTGTATAAAATTAAGAAATTAGGAAAGAATAGAAGGTGAAGAAAATTATGAAGGAATTAATTCATGGAGGAGATATTTATAGCTTTAATAAAAATATAATTGATTTTTCAGCAAATATAAATCCTTTAGGAATGCCACTTTCAGTAAAAAAAGCAATAATAGATAACATAGAAAATTATAAAGCTTATCCAGACCCTTTATGTAGATCTCTTAGAAAGGCTTTAGCAGAAAAAGAAAAAACAAGTATGGAAAATATATTATGTGGAAATGGTGCAGCAGATATTATTTTTAAAATAGCTTTAGGAATAAAACCTAAAAAAGCACTTATTTTAGCACCAACTTTTTCAGAATATGAAGAGGCTTTAAAGCTTGTAAATTGCAAGATAAATTACTATAAATTAAAAGAAGAAAATAACTTTTTTGTAAAAGATGATATACTAAATTATTTAAATGAGGAAATAGATATAATTTTTTTATGTAACCCAAATAATCCTACAGGAATTCTTTTAGAAAAAGAAAAAGTTTTAAAAATTTTAGAAAAATGTAAAGAGAAAAATATAATAATGGTAGTAGATGAATGTTTTATGGATTTTATTTATGATGAAGAAAATTATAGTATTTCTAGTTATATAAATAATTTTAAAAATCTTATAATATTAAAAGCTTTTACAAAAATATATGCAATGGCTGGAATAAGGCTTGGCTATATGCTTTCTTCAAATGAAGAAATTATAAATAAAATAAGTTCAATTGGACAGCCTTGGAGTGTATCTTCTGTAGCAGCTTTTTCAGGGGAAGCAGCTTTAAAGGAAGAGGAATTTGTAAATAAAACTAAGTTATACATAAAAGAAAATAGAGAATTTTTAAAAAAGGAACTAGAAAATTTAGGCTTTAAAGTTTTTAATTCTAAGGCCAATTATATATTTTTTAAATCTAATATTTTAAACTTAAAAGAGTATTTAAAAGAAAAAGGAGTACTAATAAGAAGTTGCAATAATTATATAGCTTTAAATAAGGACTATTATAGAATAGCAGTAAAATCAAAGGAAGATAATAAAATATTAATTAAATGTTTAAAAGAATTAATAAAGGAAAAAGAAAATGAAAACTATAATGGTTATAATTGATGGAGCAGAGCCTTTAGATTATAGGTTTTGTGAAAATATTAAATCTATAAAATACTGCAAAAAAGTAAATAATACTCCAGATAAAATGGAAACTAATAGCCTTACTTGTATAATGAATCTTCTTAAAGTTCCTAAAGAGTATATTCCAAAGGGAAGAGCTTATTTAGAAGCCCTTTCTATGAATGAAGAAGTAAATGAAGAGGATTTAATTTTAAGGTGCAATAATGTTAATATAAATAATCATATTTTAATTTCAAGTTGTAAGGAAGAAAATAATTTAAAATACAAAAGTTCTATAAATTTATATAATAAATTTAAGTTTATACCTATGGATAGCTATAAAAACCTTCTTATAATAAAAAATGGGTATAAGAATTTAGATTATATAAAAACCTATCCACCTCATGAAAATCTAGGAAAAAATATTTATGAAATTATGCCAAAGTGTAGTAATAAAAGTATTGAAGAGGATTTAAAAAAGCTTATTTTAGATTTTAACCTTTATCCTTGGGGAGAAAGCAAAAAACAAAAAATACCTAGTTTTTATGCAATACATAAATTAAAGGGAGCTGTTGTATGTAAAACAGAAATTGTAAAAGGTATTGGAATGGCTATGGGAATGTATTGTCCTAAAATAGATAAAGTAACTTCAGATATAGATACAAATTTAAAAAATAAAAGAGATTGTGCCTTAAAACTTATTAAAGATTATGATTTTGTTCTTCTTCATATAAATGGAGCTGATGAAGCAGGTCATAGAAAAAACAAAAAAGAAAAAGAAGAATTTATTAAAAGGATAGATAGAGAAGTTATAAAATTTTTAAAAGAAAAAGATTTTAATTTAATAGTTACTTCAGACCATGGTACAAGCTGTGAAAGTGGAAAACATATAAATGGATTAGTAAATTTTTATATGACAAATAAGGAGGGGGAAAAATGGCTAAGGTAATAATGATACAAGGAACAGCATCAAATGCAGGAAAAAGTATTTTAGTAGCTGGGTTATGTAGAATATTTAAACAGGATGGATATAAGGTAGCACCTTTTAAATCTCAAAATATGGCATTAAATTCTTTTATAACTGAAGAAGGTTTTGAAATGGGAAGAGCTCAAGTTATGCAGGCAGAAGCTTGTAAAATAAAACCTAAGGTTGAAATGAATCCTATATTATTAAAGCCTACAAGTGATAAAGGCTCTCAGGTTATAGTTAATGGAAAAGTTTATAAAGATATGTCTGCAAAGGATTATTATAAGGAAAAGTCAAAACTTAAACCTGAAATTATGAAGGCTTTTAATAAGCTTTCAAAGGAATATGACATAATAGTAATAGAAGGGGCAGGAAGTCCAGCTGAAATTAATTTAAAAAAAGATGATTTAGTTAATATGGGGATGGCAAAAATGGCAAATTCTCCAGTTTTAATTGTAGGAGATATTGATAGAGGAGGAGTTTTTGCATCCCTTGCAGGAACAATGCTTTTATTAGATGAAGATGAAAAAGCTATGGTAAAGGGCACTATAATAAATAAATTTCGTGGAGATGTAAAAATACTAGAGCCAGGTTTAAAAATGCTTGAAGATATTATAAAAGTACCAGTAGTTGGGGTTGTTCCTTATTTAAATGTTAATATAGATGAGGAAGATAGTTTAACTGATAAATTTAATAATAAAAGTTCAGGCTCATTAATAGATATAGCTGTTATAAGACTTCCTAGAATATCAAATTTTACAGATTTTAATCCTTTAGAATATATAAATGGTGTAAAGGTTAGATATGTAGCTTCCACAAAGGAATTAAAAAATCCTGATTTAATAATAATTCCAGGAACTAAAAATACAATTTCAGATTTAAAATGGCTTAGAGAAAGTGGTTTAGAATCTTCTATAATGAAACATGTTTCAAAGAATAAACCTTTAATTGGAATCTGTGGAGGCTATCAAATCCTTGGAAAATATTTAAAAGACCCTTATAACATAGAAGAGGGGGGAGAAATTAAGGGTTTAGGACTTTTAGATTCAGAAACAGTATTTGAAAAGGAAAAGACAACAGTAAGAGTAAAGGGAAATTTAGAAAAGGTAGATGGAATTTTTAAAAATCTTTCAAATAAGGAATATGAAGGTTATGAAATTCATATGGGGTTAACTACTAATAATAAAAACCTTGTTAACAATAAAAATGTATATGGAACTTATATACATGGAATATTTGATAAAGAAGAAATAACAAAGATAATAATAGAAGAACTTTTGAAGAAAAAGGGATTAAGTACAGAAAATCTTAAAGCTTTTAATATGGAAGAATATAAAGAAACTCAATATGATATTTTAGCACAAGAAGTAAGAAAGGCTTTAGATATAGATTATATATATAAAATAATGGGATTATAAGGTGAAAAAATGAAAATTGAAAAGATAAAACCAGAGGAAATAGAAAAACGTAGTTTTGAAATAATTACAGAAATATTAGGAGATAAAAAATTAGCTCCTGAAAATGAAAAAGTAATAAAAAGAGTTATACATACTTCAGCAGATTTTGAATATGCAGATAATTTATATTTTTCAGAGAATATAGTAAAAAAGCTTGTTAATGCAATAAAAGGGGGAGCTTGTATTGTTACAGATACTCAAATGGTTAAAGCTGGTATAAACAAAAAAACATTAGCTAAATTTAATGGAGAAGTATTTTGCTTTATAGGGGATGAAGATGTTTCTAAAAAGGCAAAGGAAAAGGGAGTAACAAGGTCAATTGTAAGTATGGAAAAAGCTTGTACAATCGATAAAAAGCTTATTTTTGCCATAGGAAATGCTCCAACTGCATTAATAAGAATAACAGAACTTATTAAAGAAGGAAAAGTAAAACCAGAGGGTGTAATAGGGGTGCCAGTAGGTTTTGTAAATGTGGTAGCTTCAAAGGAAATGATGATAGAAAGTAATGAGCCTTGTATAGTGGCAAGAGGAAGAAAGGGTGGAAGTAATATAGCTGCTGCCATTTGTAATGCCTTAATTTATATGGCAGATGGAAGATAAGAATTTAAGGTGATTATATGAATAAAAAGGATTTAGAAAAGGAAAATTTTATAGATTCTAAAGAGAATATGTATATATATAAAAATCATAAAAAGCTTAGATTTGGCTATACAACAGGCTCTTGTGCAGCAGCAGCTTCTAAGGCTTCTATAATAATGCTTTTAAGTAAAAAACCTATTAAAAAAATTCAGATTATGACTCCTAAAAAAATACTTTTAAATCTTAATGTTTTAGATATAAGTTTTGGAGAGGATTTTGTAAAGTGTGCTATAAAAAAAGATAGTGGGGATGACCCAGATGTAACAAATGGAATACTTGTATATTCAAAGGTTCAGTTTTCAAAGGATAAAGATATTATAATTGATGGTGGAATTGGAGTTGGAAGAGTTACAAAAGATGGACTTCAATGTAAAAAAGGAAGTGCTGCAATTAATAAAGTCCCTAGAGAAATGATTTATAAAGAATTAAAAAATATATGTGAAGAATTTGAATATAAAGAGGGGCTTTATGTTGAAATATCAATACCAGAGGGAGTAGAAATTGCTAAAAAAACCTTTAATCCAAGGCTTGGAATAGAAGGGGGAATTTCTATTTTAGGAACAAGTGGAATTATAGAACCTATGAGTGAGAAAGCACTTATTGACACTATAAAGTTGGAAATGAAGCAACTAAAAGTAAATGGAGCAGAGTATTTTTTAATAACTCCTGGAAATTATGGAGAAAGTTTTTCAAGAGAAAATATGGAGATAAATATAGAAAATTCCTTAAAATGTAGTAATTTTGTTGGAGAAACCTTAGATTATGCTTGTGAGCTAGGAATAAAAGGCATTTTATTTATTGCTCATATAGGAAAGTTTATAAAGGTTGCAGGTGGAATTATGAATACTCATTCTAAAAATGCAGATTGCAGAATGGAAATTTTAGCAGCCCATGCTGGAATTTGTGGGGCAAATTCAAAAATCATTAAAGCTATAATGAATTGTATAACAACAGATGAGGCAATAGAAATATTAGAAAAAGAAGGATTAAAGGATGAAACAATGAAGTCAATTAGTAAAAAAATAGACTTTTATTTAAAAAATAGAATAAGAAATGAATTTTTAGTTGGAGCAGTTGTATTTTCAAATAAATATGGAATACTTTGTGAAACAGAAGATGTTAAAGAATTAATAATTAACTTATAGATAAAAGGGAGGAAAAAAATGAAGGGAAGATTATATGGGGTAGGAGTTGGGCCAGGAGACCCAGAACTTTTAACTCTTAAGGCAGTAAGATTAATTAAAGAATGTGAAGTAGTAGCAATTCCAGCTAACTCAAAGGAAAAATGTGTAGCTTATAAAATAGCATCTCAAGTTATTGAAAATATTGATGATAAAGAATTTTTATATGTACATATGCCTATGACAAAGGATGAAAATTTATTAAAGGAAAGTCATAATAAAGCCTCAGAACAAATAGCTAACATTTTAGATAGTGGAAAAAGTGTAGCCTTTTTAACTTTAGGTGACCCTAGCATTTATTCAACTTATATTTATATTCATAAGCTTTTATTAAATAGAGGATATGAAACAGAGATAATAAGTGGAATACCTTCTTTTTGCGCTGCTTCTGCAAAAATAAATGAAGGCTTAGTTGAAAAATCAGAAGAACTTCATATAATTCCTGCTTCTTATGAAATTAAAGAGGCTTTAAAACTTAAAGGAACTAAGGTTTTTATGAAAAGTGGAAAGAAAATAGGTGAAGTTAAAAAAGCAATAAAAGAAAATAAAAATAGAGCTATTATGGTTGAAAATTGTGGTATGGAAAATGAAAAAGTATATAAAAATCTTGAAGATGTAAAAGAAAATGCAAGTTATTATTCTTTAATAATAGTAAAGGGGGAGTAAAATTTTATGGTTAATTTTGTTGGAGCAGGCTCTGGAGCTAAAGACTTAATAACAGTAAGAGGAAAAAATCTTATTGAAGAAGCTGATGTTATTATATATGCAGGTTCTTTAGTTAATCCTGAACTTCTTCAGTATAAAAAAGAAGAATGTATTGTTTATAACAGTGCAAAAATGACTTTAGAAGAAGTTATAGATGTTATTAAAAAATCAGAAAAAGAAAATAAAAATACAGTTCGTCTTCATACAGGAGACCCTTGTCTTTATGGTGCCATAAAAGAGCAAATGGATATTTTAGATAAAGAGAAAATAAAATATGAATATTGCCCAGGAGTAAGCTCTTTTTGTGGAGTAGCCTCTAGCTTAAAGGCAGAATATACTCTTCCTAATATATCTCAAAGTGTTATTATAACAAGAATGGCAGGAAAAACTAAAGTGCCAGAAAAAGAGGATATAGAAAAGTTAGCATCTCATAATGCAACAATGGTAATATTTTTAAGTACAGGACTGTTAGAAGAATTAGAAAAAAAGCTTATTAAAGGTGGATATAAAGAAAATACTAAAGCTGCTATAGTTTATAAAGCAACTTGGGAGGATGAAAAGGTAGTAAGGTGTACAGTAAGTACCTTATTTGAATCTGCTAGAAAAAATAATATAACTAAAACAGCTCTTATAGTAGTTGGAGATGTATTAGAAGGTAGTGAATATAATCGCTCAGAATTATATAATCCATTTTTTACAACAGAGTTTAGAAATGGCATAGAATAAGGAGGAATTTTTATTTGAAAATTTCTATAGTTAGCTTTACAAATAATGGAGCTATACTTAATAAAAAAGTAAATAATGAACTTGAAAAGTTAGGATATATATGTAAGTCTTATAGTATTTCAAGGTTTTCAAAAAGGTATAATTTAAATAAAATAGAGCCTTCTTTAAAAGAATGGACTAAAAAGCATTTTAAAGAAGAGGATGCTTTAATTTTTATAAGTGCTTCTGGCATTGCAGTAAGGGCTATAGCACCTTTTGTTAAAGATAAAAAAACAGACCCTGCAGTTATTGTTATAGATGAATTAGGAAGGTTTGTTATTCCTCTTTTATCAGGACATATAGGAGGAGCTAATGAGCTTTCTAAGAAAATTTCTAAATTTACAAATTCTATAGAAGTTATAACAACTGCTACAGATATAAATAATAAATTCGCAGTAGATGTTTTTGCTAAAAACAATAATTTATATATTTCTAATATGACTATTGCAAAGGAAATATCAAGTAAAATATTAGAGGGAGAAAAAATAGGCTTTTTAAGTGATTTTAACTTTAAAGGAAATATTCCCTCTGAACTTGTTAAAAAAAATATAGAGAATATTGTAGAAGAAGAAAAGAAAAAAGTTTCAATAAAGAATCCTAAAATAGGAATATATGTTTCCATAAGTGGAAAGGATATATATGAGAAAACATTAAATTTAATTCCTAAGATTGTAACTATTGGAATTGGATGCAGAAAGGGTACAGATATTAAAAATATAGAAGAACTAGTTTTTAAGGTATTAAAAGAAAATAATATATCTATAAATTCAGTTAAAAAAATAAGTAGCATAGATTTAAAAAAAGATGAAGAAGGAATAAAGGAATTTTCTAAAAAATATAACATTCCTTTTAAAGTTTATTCTAAAAAAGAGTTAGAAAAAGTAGAAGGTAATTTTACAGAATCAGATTTTGTAAAGTCAGTTACAGGAATAAGTAATGTTTGTGAAAGAGCAGCAATTATAGAAAATAAAAAAGGAAAATTAAAGGTTAAAAAAACTATAGGAAATAAAGTTACATTAGCTTTATATATAGAAAAATGGGGTGGAGTTTTTGAATAAAAAATTATATGTAGTTGGAATTGGACCTGGAGAATATGAACAAATGACAATAAAGGCAGTAAAAACATTAGAAAGTAGTGATGTTATAGTAGGTTATACTGTTTATGTTCATTTAATAGAAAAGTATTTTAAGGGAAAAGAGTTTTTAACAACTCCAATGAAAAAAGAAGTTGATAGATGTATATTAGCCTTTGAGGAAGCAGAAAAAGGTAAAAAAGTATCTTTAGTATGTAGTGGAGATTCTGGGGTTTATGGAATGGCAGAAATTGTATTAAGATTATCTTCAAAGTATAAAGATGTTGAAGTTGAAATAGTTTCAGGAATAACAGCAGCTTTAAGTGGAGCTTCAGTTTTAGGTGCACCTTTAATACATGATTTTGCAGTTATAAGTTTAAGTGATTTATTAACTCCTTGGGAAAAAATAGAGAAAAGACTTTTACTAGCTGCAAAATCAGATTTTGTAATATGTCTTTATAATCCTTCAAGTAAAAAAAGACAGGATTATTTAAAAAAGGCCTGTGATTTAATTATGAAATTTCAAAAAAAAGATACTATATGTGGCTATGTTAAAAACATAGGAAGAGAGAAAGAAGAGTATAAAATTTTAACCTTAGAAGAGTTAAGGGAGAGTTTAGTAGATATGTTTACTACAGTCTTTATAGGAAATTCTCAAACTAAAGAAATAAATGGAAAAATGGTAACACCAAGGGGATATAAAAATGTATAAATTACTAATATTTGGTGGTACAACTGAAGGAAGAAAGCTTATAGAGTATCTTAAAGATAAAAATATAAAAATTTACTTATGTGTTGCAACAGAGTATGGAGAGTCTCTTATTGAAGAAAATGAAAATATAAAAATATCTTCTAAAAGGTTAAATAAAGAAGATATGATAGAGCTTATAAATAAAGAAAATTTTGATTTAGTAATAGATAGCACTCACCCCTATGCTTTAGAAGTTTCTGAAAATATTTTTTTAGCTTGTAAAGAAACAAAAAAAGAATATTTAAGGCTTTTAAGAGAAAGTGAAGAGGAAAATAAAGAAGATATTATATATGTAAATTCAGTAAAGGAAGCAGTAGATTTTTTAGAAAATACCTATGGAAATATATTAGTTACAACAGGAAGTAAAGAAATATCAAGTTTTACTTGTTTAAAAAATTATAAAGAAAGAGTTTTTGCAAGGGTTTTGTCTATTCCAAAGGTAGTTGAAGAATGTTCAAAACTAGGATTTCAAGGAGCTAATTTAATAGCTATGCAAGGGCCTTTTACAGAAGAGTTTAATTATGCTTTATTAAAACAGATTAATGGAAAATATTTAGTTACAAAGGAATCTGGAACTTTAGGTGGTTTTAAAGAAAAAATAAATTCTGCAAAAAGAGCAGGGGCAAAGGTAGTTGTAATTGGAAGACCTAAAAAAGAAAAGGGATTTAGCTTTAATGAAATAATAAATATACTTAAAGTAAAGTTTAATATAAAAAATAAAAAGAAAATATATTTAGTTGGAATAGGTATGGGAAATCTTGAAACTATGACTTTAAAGGCAGAGAAAGTAATTAAAACTTGTGACATTATAATTGGTGCTAAGCGTATGGTAGAAAGTTTAAAAAACTTTAATAAAAAAAGCTTTATTTCTTATAACTATGATGAAATATTAAATTTTATTGAAGAACATAATGAATATGAAAATATTGTTATTGCTTATTCTGGAGATACTAGTTTTTATAGTGGCTCAAAAAAAATGCTAGAAAAACTAAAAAAATATGATGTAGAAGTAATATGTGGAATATCTTCCCCTGTTTATTTTGCATCAAAAATAAATAAAAGCTTAGATGATACAAAGCTTATAAGTATGCATGGAAAGGAAGAAAATATTATTTATCATATTTTACATAATAAAAAAGTTTTTTCTCTTTTAGGAGGAAAAGATAGTATAAAAACTCTATGTAAAACTCTTATTTTTTATCAATTAGATAATGTTAATTTATATATAGGACAAAATCTTTCCTATAAAGAAGAAAAAATATTTAAAGGAAAACCAAAGGATTTTATAAATTCAGAATTTGAAGGATTAACTGTTATATTAATAGAAAATGAAAACTTTTCACCTAAAAAAGCTTATATAAATATAAAAGATGAAGAATTTTTACGTGGTGAAGTTCCTATGACTAAAGAAGAAATTAGAAGTCTTTCAATATTAAAGCTTGAATTAGATAAAGATTCTATTGTATATGATATTGGTGCAGGAACAGGCTCTGTTTCTATAGAAATGGCTTTAAATGTAGAAAAAGGTAAGGTATTTTCTATTGAAAAAAATCAAAAAGGAATAGACCTTATTAATGAAAATAAAAAGAAATTTAAAGCAGATAATATAGAAGTTATAAAAGGGGTTGCACCAAAGGTTTTAGATTCCCTTTTAAAACCAACTCATGCCTTTATAGGAGGCTCTTCTAGTAAATTAAAAGATATTATTAAAACCCTTTTAGATAAAAATCCAAAAATAAAGGTGGTTATAAATGCAATAACTTTAGAAACTTTACTAGAGGCTCTTAATTGTATAAAAGAATTTAATGTTAAATCTATAGATATAACTCAAGTAGTTGTTTCTAAAAATAAAAAATTAGGAAACTATAACTTAATGATAGGTCAAAATCCTATTTATATAATTTCCTTTAAAGGAGAAAATAAAAATGAGTAGAGTAATGATTGCAGCTATTTCAAGTGGAAGCGGAAAAACAACAATTACTTGTGGACTTCTTCAAGCTTTAGTTAACAGAAAACTTAAAGTTTCCTCCTTTAAATGTGGCCCAGATTATATAGACCCTATGTTTCATACAAAAGTTATTAAAACAAAGTCAAAAAACTTAGATAGTTTTTTTTATGATGAAAATACTTTAAAATATTTAATGGATAAATCAATGAAAAATACAGATATATCTATAATTGAAGGAGCTATGGGCTTTTATGATGGATTAAGCACTTCATCTTTTAAAGGAACATCTTATGAAATAAGTAAAATAACAAAGACCCCTGTAATTTTAGTTGTAAATGCAAAAGGAATGAGTAGGTCTATTGTTCCTATGATAAAGGGATTTTTAGAGTATGTAGAAAATTCTAATATAAAGGGTGTTATTTTAAATGAAATATCAAAAATGATTTATAAAGATATAAAGGATTTAATTGAAGAAGAACTTAATATAAAGGTTTTTGGTTATGTTCCTAATATAAAGGACTTAACAATAGAGAGTAGACACTTAGGGCTTATTACTCCTAGTGAAGTTAAGAATTTAGAAGAAAAGCTTAATAAATTAGCAGAAGTTTTAGAAGAAACTTTAGATATAGATAAAATAATATCTCTTGCAAATACTAGTAAAAAATTAGATTATGAAAAAATAAATGTGCCAAAAATAAATTTAAAAGATAATAAAAAAATAAAAATAGCTATTGCCTATGATGAAGCTTTTTGTTTTTATTATGAAGATAATATAAACCTTTTAAAGAAAATGGGAGTTGAAATAGTATATTTTAGTCCTATACATGATAAATTTCTTCCAAAGAACATAAATGGACTTATTTTAGGAGGGGGCTATCCTGAACTTTATGCTAAAGAACTTTCAAATAATAAATCTATGAAAGAAAGTATATATAATGAAATAAATAATGGGCTTATAACTATTGCAGAGTGTGGCGGTTTTATGTATCTTCATGAGAATATGGAAGATATTAATGGCATTTCTTATGAAATGGTAGGTATTATAAAAGGAAAATCTTATAAAACTTCAAAACTTAATAGATTTGGATATATAAATATAAAAGCTTTAGAGGATAATTTTTTATGTAAAAAAGATGAGATTATAAAAGGACATGAATTTCATTATTTTGATAGTACAAATTGTGGAGAAAAGTTTTTTGCAGAAAAACCTTCAAAGAAAAGAAGTTGGAAGTGTATAAATTTAACTAATAATTTATTTGCAGGATATCCTCATATACATTTTTATTCAAACTTAAATGTTCCTTATAACTTTATTAAGGCTTGTAAAAATTATAATTATTAAACTTTAAAATATATTTTCTTATATAAAAAATTTAATTAAAACTTAAAGAAGATAAAATGGTGGGATAACATGAATTTAGATGATATTTTAAATAAAATAGAAAAACCAAGTGAAGAAGCAATAAAAGAAAGTAGAAAAAGGTGGGATAGCATTTCAAAACCTTTAAGAAGCTTAGGACTTTTAGAAGAGGCAATAATTAAAATTGCAGGTATTCAAAAAAATTCTAAAGTAGATATTAATAAAAAAGCTCTTATAGTAATGTGTGCTGATAATGGGGTAGTTTGTGAAAATGTAACTCAAACAGGTATGGAAATTACAGCTTTAGTAACAGAAAACTTTACAAAAAATAAAACATCAGCCTCTGTTATGGCAAATTCTCTTAATATAGATGTTTTTCCAGTTGATATTGGTGTGTATAGGGACTTAGAAAATGTTATAAAGAAGGAAGAAGAAATTGTACCTAGAAAAATTATAGATAGAAAAATAGGCTATGGTACAAAAAATTTATATAAAGAACCAGCTATGACAGAAGAGGAAACAATAAAAGCAATAAAAGTTGGTATTAATATGGTTAGAATTTTAAAAGAAAAGGGTTATAAAATAATAGCAACAGGAGAAATGGGAATAGGAAATACTACAACAAGTAGTGCTTTAGCCTCTGTATTTTTAGATAAATCAGTAGAAACAGTAACAGGAAAGGGAGCAGGTCTTAGCATAAAAGGACTTGAAAGAAAAATAGAAGTTATAAAATCTGCTATAAAGCTTCATAAACCAAATAAAAATAATCCTATAGATGTTTTATCAAAACTTGGTGGTTTTGACATAGCAGGTCTTGTTGGCGTTTTTTTAGGAGGCTCATTATATAAAGTGCCAATAGTTATAGATGGATTTATTTCAGGAGTTTCAGCCCTTATAGCTTGTAAAATTAATCCTTTAGTATCAAATTATATTTTGCCTTCTCATGTTTCAAAGGAACCAGCAGGAAAGCTTATTTTAGATGCTTTAAATTTAAAACCTTTATTAAATTGTGAAATGTGCCTTGGAGAAGGAACAGGAGCAATTTCAATATTCCCTATTTTAGATTTAGCCATTACTGTATATAATAATATGGTGCTTTTTGATGAACAAGGATTTTGTTATAAACCTTTATAAAAAATAAGGAGAATTTTATTTATGTTATATTTAGTTACTGGTGGTAGTGGTAGTGGAAAATCTGAATATGCAGAAAATCTTGCAGTATCCTTAAAAAAAGAAAATTTAATTTATATTGCAACTATGTTTCCTTTTGATGATGAAAGTTTAAAAAAAATTGAAAGACATAAAATTATGAGAAAAAATAAGGGCTTTTTAACAAAAGAATGTTATAAAAATTTAGGAGATATTTCTATTTATAAAAATTCTACAGTTCTCTTAGATTGTATGTCTAATTTAGTGGCAAATGAAATGTATATGGAAAATAAAGAAGATAAAGATATTGTGTTAAAAATAATTAATGAAGTAAAAAGGTTAAAAAATATTTCAGACAATATAGTTATTGTAACAAATGAAATATTTTCTGATGGAATAGAATATGATAAAGAAACAGAAAAATATATAAATAATTTAGGAAAAATAAACAAAGAACTTGGACAATTAGCAGAACAGGTTATTGAAGTTGTATATACTATTCCTATATATATAAAGGGGGAAGTTTAGATGTGGAACTCATTTAAAATAGCTTTTTCTATGTATTCAAAAATACCAATGCCAAAAACAGATTGGAATAAAGAAAATATGAAATATGCCCTATGCTTTTTTCCTTTAGTTGGCTTAGCTATAGGAATTATATTTTATTTATGGAGTCTTTTAGCTAAATTTTTAGCTTTAGGAAATATATTTACTACAGCAATTTATACTATAATTCCTATATTAATTACAGGTGGTATACATATGGATGGTTTTGTTGATTCTATGGATGCTATAAATTCTTACCAAAGTATAGAAAGAAAGCTTGAAATTCTTAAGGATTCTCATATAGGAGCCTTTGCTTTAATAACTTCAATAACATATTTTATAGCTTATTTTGGAGTACTAAGTGAAATAAAGGGAGAGGAGATAATTATTGTATCCTTAGGGTTTATATTATCAAGGGCTTTAAGTGGCCTTTCAATAGTAACTTTTCCCTTAGCTAAAAAAAGTGGTCTTGCAGCAAATTTTTCAGATTCAGCACAAAAAAAGAAAGTAAAAATTACAATGATTATTTATATAATAATTATTAGTTTAATTATGCTTTATATAAATCTTTTTTTAGGAATAGCTTCAATAATATCCTCTTTAATAGTATTTTTTTATTATAAATCAATGGCTAAAAAAAAATTTGGAGGAATTACAGGAGATATTGCAGGGTATTTTCTTCAACTTTGTGAACTTTTTATAGCTTTAGCATTAGTTTTAGTTGGAAAAATATTTTTATAGGAGGATTTTTTTTATGAATTTTATAATTGGTGGAAAAGCTCAAGGAAAATTAGATTATGCTTTAAATACTTTTAATTTAAACAAAGAAGATATTTTTAATTGTGAAAAACTTGAAGATGAAAAAGAAATAAATTTTGAAATGTTAAAATCAAAAAAGGCAATTTATAAATTTCATATTTTAATAAAGGTATTGTTAAAATATAATACTCCTGAAAATACTAAAAATTTAATAAAAGAATTATTAGAAGAAAAAAGAGATTATATAATAATAGCTGATGAAATAGGGTATGGAGTTGTTCCAATAGATAATTTTGAAAGAATGTATAGAGAAGTAGAAGGAAGAATATGCTGTGAAGTTGCTAAAAATTCTGAAAAAGTATATAGAGTTATTTGTGGCATTGGAACTATTATTAAGGAATAAAATTATAGAAGGAGTAAAAAATATGCTTAACATAATATTTATTCGTCATTTAAAAACAAAGGGAAATAAAGAAAAAAGATATATAGGAACAACAGATGAGAGTTTACTTAAAGAAGAAATAGAAAAGGTTAATATAAATAATTATCCTAAAAAAATTCAAAAGGTTTATTCAAGTCCATTAAAAAGATGTATAGAAACTTCAAAATGTATATATAAAAATTTTCAGCCTGTAATATATGAAAATTTAAAAGAATGTGATTTTGGAGATTTTGAAAATAAAAATTATAAGGAATTATCAAATAATATATATTATCAAAAGTGGATAGATAGTAATGGAAAACTTCCCTTTCCAAATGGAGAAAGCCATGAAAAGTTTAAAAAAAGATGTATAGAAGCTTTTGAAGAAATAATAAAAGAAGCTATAAATTTAAAAGAAAAAAATATTGCATTAGTAGTTCATGGAGGAACTATAATGGCTATTTTAGAAAAATTTGAAGTTTCTAGAAAAAGTTTTTATGATTACCAAGTGAAAAATGGATGTGGATTTATTGGAGAAATAGATGAAGAAAAGTGGAACTTAGAAAAGAAAATAAAAATAGTAAAAGAAATAAAAATACCTGATGCATAAAAATTTTCTTTTATGTATCAGGTATTTTGCTATTTTAAAAGAGTTTTAAACTCATCTATACTTTTAGGATATATATTATCATTAGAAACTATATTTTTAGAAACAAGAACTTCATACATATCAAAAAGAATAGGCTTTTTTAAATTTGCAGCCTTAACTACATCTTCATTTTTAAATATTTCAGTTGGTGTACCATCAAAGATAATATTTCCCTTTGAAAAAACAAGAACTCTTTCTGCCCAGCGGTAAACAAAGTTAACATCATGGGTTGAAACTAAAATAGTTTTTCCTTCTTCATTAAGTTTTGATAAAACCTCTTCGAGGACAGCTGAATTTATAGGGTCTAAAGAAGCTGTTGGCTCATCAAATATAATTACTTCAGGTTTCATGGCAATAATATCTGCAATACTTACTCTCTTTTTTTCACCACCACTTAAATAATGAGGTGGACGGTCTTTAAAATCTGAAATATTCATATAATTAAGAGCCATTTCAACACGACTTTTAACTTCTTCCTTTGGAAGCTTTAAATTCATAGGACCAAAGGAAACCTCTGCCATTACAGTTGAGGCTATAATTTGACTATCTGCATCTTGAAAAACAATTCCAACATTTTTTCTAAGTTCATTTAAATTTTTCTTTTCAATAACTTGTCCATTGTATAATATTTTACCATTTTTAGCTTTTAATACACCATTTAAATTTAAGAAAAAGGTAGATTTCCCAGCTCCATTAGAACCAATAACACAAACTCTTTCTCCTTTATAAAAGTTAACATTAATTTTATTTAAAGCTGTCTTTCCATTACCATATGTATATTCTAAGTCTTTAACTTCAATAATAGGATTTTTCATAATAATTTTCTCCTTATTTTGTAATTAATGCTATAGCTATAATAAAAATTATAAATATAATGCTATATACTATTTGATTTACTTTAATTTTTTTATCTTCCTCAAGAAAAAGAAATTCACCTTCATAACATCTTGATTCAAGAGCATTATAATACTCATTTGCTTTTTTAAAAGACACAACTAAAAGATTACTTAAAATTTGCCCAAAAGAATAACAAGAAGTTTTAAAATTCCTATATCCTAAACGAGATATAGCAGAATTTTTCATGTTACATTGAACTTCCATAAGAATAAAAATATATCTATAAATTAAATTCATAAGTTCTGTAATAATACTTGGAACATGACATTTTCTAAGTACAGATATAATTTCAAAAGAAGGGGTAGAAAGTGTCATAAGATAAGTTGAACTTATTGCACCTAAAGCTTTTAATACTAAAAAAATAGTGCTTTTTATACTATTTATTGAGGTAGAAATATAAAAAAAATAAAAGTTAATATTATATTCTCCAATAGTAGTAGTAGTAGTAGTAGTAGTAGGCTTTCTTGAAACTCCAAAGGCAATAGCAAAACTTCCAAGTATAATAAATGTAAGTGGAATACTCATAAGAGAAATATAATCATGAATATGTAAGCCACTTTTAACAATATTTAAATATGCCATTAGTGCAATTATTATAATTGAAACATAAACATTATCAAGTATTATACATAAAAGTAAGGTAAGTATTGAAAATCCAACTTTAAAATTTGGACTCCAATTTCTTATTTTTGAGTTATATGCATAATAATCTATAGAAAATACACCTTCTCCATGATTATGTGCCATTTAAAATCCCTCCATATATAAAAATCTCTTGAAAGTATACCATAAAAATATAAAAATACAAAACTTTATTAAAGAATTATTCTTAAAATCCAAATAAAGTAATTTAATGTAAAAATATTGAAAAATCATTGACAAAATTTCTTATATGGTGTTATATATAAAATGATTGATTATTATGTTTTGAGAGAATTTTTGTTAAGTAAGGAATGAAAAAGTTATGAATAATAAAAAAACAATTTTTGCTAAAGTAGGATTAGTTTTTGCCTTTGGCTTTTTATCAGCACCAATTATTAAGGCAGATGTAATAACAACAACTATTCCCTATGTAGATGATAATGGAGTAAAATATGTAAATATAGAAGACCTTGCAAGAGCATCAAAAGGAACAGTAGTAGAAAATGAAGAATCTATAGATATAGTTTTAAATGATGCTATTTTATCTATATATCCAGAAAAAGGAGCAGCCTTTTTAGATGGAGATTTAATTCCTTTAAAAACAAAAACTGTTATTGATAATGTTACAGGAGAAACTTTTGAATTTCCAATATGTGAAAAAATAACGGAAAATGATGGAGGACACTTAATACCAGTGTCTGTAGTTTCAAAATCCTTTGGAATTGAAGGAGAAGAAACAGGATATGTAATTAAAACAGAAGTAAAAACTGAAAAAAATAATAATAAAACAAGTAATAGTAGTAGTAGTAATAGTATTATTGAAAGCAGTACTGTTCATACAAATACTGCAAATAGTAGTAGTAGTAATAATGATAGTGATGAAAACAGTAATTTAAATACAAAAACTGAAGATGGGTTTGAAAATAATAATAATAATAATGATAATAACACTGAAAATAATAAAAATGATAGTAAGATAAATGAAGGCAGTGATAATTAGTGAAAGAAAGTAGTTTAAAAGTATTTGGAGGTAAAGTTTTCTCATGAAAAAAAATATAGTAGCTATAGGAGTCTTAGGAATATGTTCAACTATGTTTTTAGGATGTAATGTTGACTTAACAAAATTACCTACTATTCCATTTGAAAAGTTTGTGTTAGAAGGAGATACTGAAGAAAAAGATATAAAATTAGAGGAAGTAGAAAATTGTATAACAACAGAAGATTTAGATAAATTAACAGAGAATACAACAAACCTATTTAATTTAATATATGGTAAAGATTATTATTATGAAAATTATTATGACTTAGAAAAGTATTTTGAAAATACAAAGGATTTTTTTACAAATGATTATTATGAAAGTCTTATAAAAAATAATAATAATAACTTAAAAAAGATAGCAGACAATATTTATTCTAAGGAAAATCAATTCTTTAAACAGGAAGAAATAATAGAATTTGAAGAAGATACAGATAAAAGATATATAGTTGTTGAAGTTGTATATATAAATGATTCTAAAAGCTTTATTACTGATAAAATAAAATTAACTATAGATAATGAATGTAAAATATCAGATTCTGAAATAATATCTCAAGGAGAAGTTGCTGATAATACTACAAAAGCCTTAACTTCTGAAGGCTCTATTATTAGTGATAATGAAATTAATAATTTTAAAAAGATATTTTCAAACTTTTTAGGAGAAATGTATAATGAAGAATTATATAAAAATATTGAAGATGAAGAAAGCAAGTTAGAATTAACTTCTTTAATAGAAAATTTAACCTTAGAAAATAAGGATGAGGAAGTATTAAAGAAACTATTTTTAGCAGGTAGAGGAACATTTAATAACTATTATATAACTAAAGTATATTTAGAAGATAAAGATGCCTTAGCAAAGAGTGTATTTACTGTTTCTTTTGTAAAGGGTAATGATGTAACAGAATTTAAAGTGAATTTTTCAAGAATAAATCAGAGTATTACTTCGATTTCTATGTAGTAGTAACTAAAGAAGTGAGAAAGGAAAGTCTTAAAACATGAGTAAAGAGAAAAAAATAAAACATGAGAAAAAACGTAAAAAAAGACATATAGTTAGAAATATATTTCTTGTATTATTTCTTATAATAATTATTTCTGCAATTGCAGCAGCTTTTCTAGGATATAATTTTTATAAAAAACATAAAATTGAAATAAGTAATTGCATAAAAGATGGCTATAAAAAAGTAGAATCAGTAGATGAAAATACTTTTAATGGTAGACATAGTACAAAAATTTATGATAAAGATGGTAATTTGTTAAAAGAATTTAAAGTAAATAATTCTATATATAAATCTTATAATGAAATAAATCCATTAGTTTTTAAAGCTAGTATTGCAATAGAAGATGAAAGGTTTTATGACCATAAAGGAATAGATTATAAAGGAATATTAAGAGCTGGAGTAAAGTATTTAACAAGTAAAGGACAAGAAGTTCAAGGAGGTTCTACTATAACTCAACAATTATGTAAGTATACATTTTTAACTTTAGATAAAACTATGTGGAGAAAACTAGAGGAAATGGTTATAGCACAAGAACTAGAAAAAAAGTATACTAAAAATGAAATATTAGAGTTTTATGTAAATAATAATTATTTTGGTTATGGTTGTTATGGTATTGAAAGTGCTTCTGAATATTTCTTTCAAAAAAGTACAAATGATTTAACTCTTTCAGAAATAGCATTTTTAGTTGGAATTCCAAATAACCCAACTGTATATGACCCAATTAATAAAATAGATAATACTTTAGAAAGACGAAATCTTATATTAAATAAAATGCTTGAATTAGGTTATATAACTAAAGAAGAATATGATAAAGCAGTAAAGGAAGAAATAGTATTAAATGTAAATAAGGTTTATTTTGATAATACAGTAGATGATTATGCTTTAGATTTAGCAGTAAATGAATCAACAAAAATCCTAATGAAAATGAAGGGCTTTCAGTTTAAATATATATTTTCTACAGAAGAGGAAAGAGTAAATTATTTTGATAAATATAATGAATTATACAATTCTTGTAGAGATGAATTTTTAACTGGAGGATATGAAGTAAATACTACTATAGATATGGAACTTCAAAATCAATTACAATGGTATATTGATAATGAACTTCAAGGAGAAACAGAAGTTGATGAAGAAACAGGTATTTATAAAAGACAAGCTGCAGCTACAGTAATAGATAATAGTAATGGAACAGTAGTTGCAATAGTAGGAGGAAGAACACAAGAAGGAAATACTTATAACAGAGCCTTATTATCTGCAAGACAACCAGGTTCTGCTATAAAGCCTTTAATTGCATATACACCAGCCTTTGAAAATGGATATTATCCTGATGAAATGTATATGGATGAACCTATAGAAAATGGACCAAGTAACTGGTTTGATGGATACTATGGAAATATTTCCTTAAGATATGCTATAGAGACATCTGTAAATACAATTCCTTATAGATTAATGGAAAGTTTAGGAGTAGATAAGTGTAAAAAATATTTAACTAACATGGAATTTAAATATCTTACTCCAGAGGATAATTCACCAATACTTGCAGTTGGAGGATGGTCAAAAGGTGCAACTACAATAGAAATGGCTGGAGGATTTTCTACATTAGCTCGTAATGGAACATTTATAGAACCTACTAATGTTTTAAAAATAACTAAAGTAGGGGTAGATAAAGAAATTTATGAAAATGCTTTTTTACAAAAGAAAATTTATGATGAAGGGGCATGTTACTTAACTACAGATGCCTTAAAGGGAGTTTTAACTAAAGAGTATGCTACAGCTCATGGAAGTGGAATTGACAATTTTGTAAATCAAGCTGGAAAAACTGGTTCAACAGATGAGTATAAGGATTTATGGATGGCTGGCTACACCCCTTATTACACTGCTGTAGTTTGGAATGGTACAGACACACCAGAACCTTTATATTCAAGTATGTCAGCCTCAAAGAATATATGGAAAAATATGATGACTTATTTACACAAAGACTTAGAAGATAAAGAGTTTCAAAAACCAGAATCTATATATGAAGAAAATGGACAATTAAAAAATAATTTATCAAGTGGAGAAAATAAAATACTTTTAGCTAGAAAAAATGAAGAAACAACAAGAAAATCTTCTGAAATTAATGAGCAAACAGAAAGACTTAAAGAAAATTCTTATAGAATAGAATATGGATTATCTGATAAAGAAGAAGAGGCAAGGGAGAAAAAGGCAAAGATTGCTTTAGAAGAATTATCTGAGTATAATCTTACAAAATCAACACAAGAAGAAGAGCTAAATAAATTATTAGAAAAGTGTAGTAGAAAGATAGAAGAAGTTAAAAAAGTTTCTTCTTATAATGAATATATTTTAGAATATAAAAATTTAAAAACTTATTTTACTAATAAATTAAACAGCATAAAAGCAGAAGAAAAACGTAAGCTAGAAGAAAAAAATAGAATAAATAAACCATCAACAAGTACAGCAATAACAACAAGTACAGCAAATAAAACTAATAATAAAACTAATAATAAAACTACTACAACAACAGCTACTACTAAAAATAACAATAAAAATAATTAAATAGTAAATTAACATAATACTATGAAAGAGGAAAAAATTATGTTAGGAAAGAAAAAGAGAAAAATAATAACAATAATAACAAGTATTATAATAATTATAACATTAGGCTTTGTTGTATATTCTTTGGTAAAAAGAGAAAAACTTGCAACTAATGTTGAAACAAGTGCTCAAGAAGAGCATAAAATTAAAAGCCTTGCTTCAAAGGCAGGATATAAAATGCTTAGCTTTGAAGAGAGAGATTTTATACTTGTAATTCCAGAAGAGTCTTTAGAGGAAGAGGAATTTAAAAATTTTATAAAAGAAATATATGATTATGGAAGTGAAGCTAAGGAAGAATATATTTCTTTTCAAGTTTTTTCAGATGAACAACATGCAAAAAAACTTGAAAATTTTTATGAAGAAGGCTTATTAAAGGATGTAAAAATAGATTTTAAAACAAATAAAGTAACTATAGGAACCTTTGAAAAAGTTCCAGCTATAGAAAAATCAGAATTTATTAATGAATATTCTCAAGGAAAAGTAATTTCTAAAGATGGAAATATAATTATAACTATGGATATGACTTTTGAAGGGGAAAACCCAGTAAATGTTGTAGCAAATGCTAAAGCCTTTTGTGAGTTATTTAAAGCTTCTAATCCATCAAAAAATATTAATGGTATAGAACTTCACTTAAATGAAGATAGTGATACAAATCAATATAGATTTAACAGTTTATTTAAAGAAGTTTTAGAAAAAATAGAAGTAGTAAATTATTAAGAAATTTTGGAGCTAATTTTTGTTAGCTCCAATTTTTATTTTTAATAAAAATGAAAAAGAATTTTAATATAATTTACTATTGATATTAATTATCATTTACAAATGATAAAACTAATGTTATAGTATATTCAGGCTTTAAATTATCGCGGCAATTTCTATAGGAGATGATAATTATGGCAAAAATGATGGGTCCTAGATTTAAAAGATGTAGAAGATTAGGATTAAATGTAATAGGACATCCAAAGGCAATGGACAGAGCAAATAATACAAATGCTAGAGATGGTAAAAAACTATCAGCATATGGTACACAATTATTGGAAAAACAAAGATTAAGAGCTTATTATGGTGTAATGGAAAAGCAATTTAGAAATTACTATAAAAAAGCTACAAAGATGGACGAATCAACAGGGTATGCTTTAATAAAACTGTTAGAATGTAGATTAGATAATCTTGTTTATAGATTAGGTTTTGCTACATCAACAGCAGCAGCTCGTCAAATGGTAGTTCATGGACACATTTTAGTTAATGGACAAAAGGTAGATATTCCTTCATACAATGTATCTGTTGGAGATGTAATATCTTTAAAAGAAAAATCCCAAAAAAATGAATTTTTCAAAGACACATTTACTTCAAACTTTTTAAATACTCTTCCATATTTAACTAAAAATGAAGAAGAATTTTCAGGTAAGTTAGAAAGATATCCTGAAAGAAATGAAATTCCAATAGAAATAAATGATGTACTAGTTGTTGAATTTTACTCAAAGCAACTTTAGCATTAGAAATCACGTTATACCTCCCTATAACGTGATTTTGCTTTAAAGTAAATTATTTAGAAATCTTCTGCAAGAAATAGGATGTAATTTATAAAAGGAGATTTTTATTATGATAAATATAAAAAGTAAAAATACTGATTTTTGGATGGATAAAGTAATAAATAATGAGCAAATATGGGAAGGATATTTTTTAAATGAAAAAATAACTGAAAAATCAAAAATAGTTTATACAGGTTTTTTAAATGAAGAAAAAGGAATTATGGAATGTGGCTGGGTAGTTTATCCTAATTTAAATTATCTTTTAGGATTTCTTCAAAATATATTTATTCCAACTTGTCTTATAACTTGGTTTTATAAAGAGGTAGATGATTTTTTTGTTCTTTGTGGAGATTTTGAAGAAAGTTATGAAAGAGTAAAAGAAGATGTAGAAAATGATGAATTTAATAAATATAAATTATTAGAAGATTTATATTATAGAGTAGATAAATTATGGGAAGAAAATAATGAAGAAAAAGTATTAAATGCTATAGAAGATATATGTAATGAAGTTAACCTTTCTTTTGATTGTGACCCAGAAAAAAAATTATTTATAAAAGTATTTAATAGTCCAGAAAATATACCAGATTTTATTAAGGAAGTATTAGTATTTGAAGATGAAGAGTTTATAGAAGAAGAAACTTCAATGGATTATGAAACACTAGACTATACATTAAAAAATGTATTAAAAGAACCTCTTATAAACAGAAAAATAATAGATATTTTAAATAGTAATATGAAAATTATGTTTTAAAAAAAGGGCTTTTTTTAAGCCCTTTTTTTATTTAAGTTTATTTTAAACAATTATTCATGCTCTTTGCACTTAAGCCCATAGTTGATAGGTTATGTAATAGAGCAGATGTTGTTGGAGTTATTACACCAAACAAGCTTAATAAAAGAAGGCTTGTATTAAATGTAATTATAAATCTAAAGTTTTTATTAATCTTATTCATTAAAGCTGTACTTAATTTTCTTAAAGTTACAAGGTCTTCAAGGTTAGAAGAAAGAAGACTTATATCAGATACTTCACGAGCAAGGTCTGAAGAATCTTTCATTGAAATAGAAACATTTGCACTAGCTAGTGCAGGGGAATCATTAATTCCATCTCCAACCATTATAACCTTATGTCCCTTTTCCTTTAACTCTTCTATTACTGAAGCTTTATTATCAGGAAGAACTTGAGATTTATATTCTGTTATTCCTAATTTTTTAGCTACTATAGAAGCTGTAGATTCTCCATCTCCTGTAAGCATTACAATATTTTTAATACCCTCTTCTTTTAAAGCTTCTATAACATATTTTGCTTCTTCTCTTATTGGGTCTTCAATACATAAAAATCCTGCAAGCTTTCCTGCAATTGCAAGGTATATAATAGAGCAGCCATCAGCTTCTTTATTTATAAGTTCAAGCTCTTCTTCTGTAACTATAACATGTTCGTCTTCAACAATAAAATGATAACTTCCAATAAGAACTTTTTCACCATTTAAATTTGATGAAATTCCATGGGCTACAACATAATTTACTTCAGCATGTTCTTCATTATGAACTAAATTTTCATCAATAGCTCCTTGAACAATAGCATTAGCAACGCTATGAGGGAAATGTTCTTCTAAGCATGCAGATATTCTTAAAACTTCATCTCTATTATATCCATTACAAGGAATAACCTTTTTAAGTTTTGGAGTAGCAACAGTAAGAGTTCCTGTTTTATCAAAAACTATTGTATCTGCATTAGCAACTTCTTCAAGGTATTTACCACCCTTAACCATTATTTTATTTGTAGAAGCTTCCTTCATTGCAGAAATAACTGAAATTGGAGTAGAAAGTTTAATTGCACAAGAATAATCAACAAGTAAGACAGAAGTAGCTTTTCTTAAATTTCTTGTAAATAAGAATATAAGACCAGCTCCTATAAAGCTAAATGGAACAATAGAATCAGCTAATTTTTCAGCTTTATTTTGAACATCAGCTTTAAGCTCTTCTGATTGGTCAATTAATTCAATAATTTTATTTATTCTAGTTTCATTATGTAAAGCTCTTACTTTAATATCAATTATACCTTCTTCAATAACAGTACCAGCATAAACACTGTCTTCAACTGATTTAAAGGCAGGAATTCCTTCACCAGTCATTGAAGATTCATTTATTGAAGCTTCTCCATTTACAATTATTCCATCAACAGGAATCATATTTCCAGTTTGTACACGTACAACATCATCTATTTGTATAGAAGATAAAGGTACTAAACTAGTTGAATCATCACAAACTTTCCATACATTTTCAATATTTATAGCAAGACTGTTTGTTAAAGCATTTTTTGCTTTTTGTCTTGTATAATCTTCAAGCATATCTGATAAAGAAAGAAGGAACATTATAGAACTTGCAGTAGAATAAGAACCTTGTGCTAAAGACATTCCTATAGCAGTTCCATCTAATAAATCTACATTTACATTTAAAGTAACTAAGCTCTTAGCAGCCTTAAATATATATTTTGCTGAAGAGAATAATATTAAAGCCTTACGGATTGGGAAAGGAACTAATGTTTTAACTAGTCCTCTTTTAACAAATTTATAAACAAGTTTATTTGTAAATTCTTCATTTAATTCTTTTGACTTATCATTTAATGCTTCAGGGAGAATCATTAAGTTATTTAAAGATAAATTAGAAACTAAATCTAAAACACTTTCTTTAAAACCTTCATTATAATATATTAAAATACTTCCTGTAATATATGAGGCAGTAACATTTTCAATAAAATTATTATTTTCTAGAGTATATTCTATATTATAACTATCATCTAAAGTAAAGGCATCTTGTCCACATCTTAAACGAATACGCCCAGGCATATCATGTATTACCTTATAATTCATCTAAAAATCACCTCTCTGTGTTAAGTTTTGTAAAATACTAAAAAGAAAAATTACTGCTTTAAAGTATTTGTGAAAAGCAGTAATTAATATGTTTTATTATTCTTGTTCACTTGCAGCTTTAGATTCAGCAAATATATCTTGAGCATCTTCTTTCATAGTTTCAAGTGTAACTTGAGCATCATTATGTAATTTCATTCCTTTTGCAAGTACATTTACACAAGCTTTTCTAGCTGTTTTGCTTTTAACAAGATTTACTCCAGCAATTCCAGAAGCTAGTCCTCCTAAGAAAAGTAATGTTTTTTCATTTTTAAAAAAGTTTTTCATAAAAAACCCCTCCTTAAATTAATAGATTTTTTTAGTCAATATTATTAAAAATATTTTGGTATAAATAGTATAAATAATCAGCATTTAGTGACTATTATTATGAATAAAGTAATTATATTACTAAAAATTTATATAGTCAATATAACTAAAAAATTAGTTATTATTTAAAATAATGTATTTTTAATAAATTAGGTAAGTAAAAAATATATAAAAAACAGGTAAATAGAGTTAAGAATAAAAAAAAGAACCATGGTATATTAAATATGTAATTAAGAAAGATTATCAATTGAATAAATATTTCAATAAAGGAGAGGAAACAATGAAAATAGTATATTGGTCAGGAACAGGAAATACAGAAAAAATGGCAGAATTAATTGCAAAAGGAATTGAAGAAGGAGGAAAGAAGGCTGAAGTTATAAATGTTTCAGAAGCTTCAAGTGATATTTTTGATAATGAAGAAACTATAGTTTTAGGTTGTCCAGCTATGGGAGCAGAAGTATTAGAAGAATGTGAATTTGAACCATTTATAGAAGAAACAGCTGATAAGTACTCAGGAAAGAAAGTGGCATTATTTGGTTCTTATGGATGGGGAACTGGAGAATGGATGGAAAGCTGGGAAGAAAGAATGAATGGATATGGAGCAGTTATAACTTTAGATTGTTTAATAATAAATGAAGCTCCAGAAGATAATGATGAAAGATGTATAGAATTTGGTAAGAAAATAGCAGCACTTTAATTTAGAAAGGACAATAATTTATGTATTTAGCTTTTTATGAAAAATTAAATTCACTTCCAGAAAAAGAGTATATTGAAAATTTTCTAGTTTATAATACTGCAACTGTAATTGCAGAGGCTAAACCAGCTTCAATATTAAATTTTAGTGAAGATAATAAAAGCTTATATAGCGGTTGGAAGAAACATGGAAGAGATTTTGTGAAGGAAATTGATTTAGAATATGTTGAACTAAGAGAAGCAGATTCTTCTATAATAGTCTTAGTGTATAGAAAAGATATAATAGGAAAATGCATTACTAATGAAAAAAATAAAGAATTTTTAGTAAAGATAGGTTATCCTAAAGAAGTTTCTGTTGAAAACTATATAGAAAATTTAAAAACTAGATATATGTTATATCATTGTCCACATGAACTTGGGATATTTTTAGGAATCCCTATTGAAGATGTTAAAGACTTTATGGAATGCACAAATAAAAAATGTTTATTATGCGGATATTGGAAAGTATACAACAATTATTATACAGCTGAAAAAACCTTCAAACAATATGATATTATAAAAGAACATACAATCCATAGTTTTGTAAAAAGTAGTAGTGCTATTGAATTAGCAGAAAGCATAAAAAAAGAATTTTCTCCTAAGTTGTGCATTTCATAACTTTAAATAAATAATTTAAGAATAAGTAAAGCAAAAAGTAAAGAATTAAGCCTTTACTTTTTTGCTATGTCTTTTTAAGGAGGATTTATGAAAAGAAAATTATTAACCACAATAATATTAGGAATAACTATAATATCAATGTTTATATCTTGTGGTGATAGCACAAAAGATAAAGACAAAAAAGAAAGAAAAAAGGTAGAAACAAGTAGTATATCAGCAGAAAAAAGTACAAAAACACAAGAAACCTCTACAACTACAGTAGAGAATAATAAAAAAGAAACAGAAACTGCTAAAAATGAAGAAAATGTTTTAAAAGAAAATCAAACAAGTGAGGAAAATAATACTACATTAGAAAATAATGAAGAGAATAAAAAAGTAGTAGTATCTAATAATGAAGGCACTGAAAATAATATTTCATCAAATAACAATGTAGAAGGAAATACTAATATTAGTAATAGTTCTTCATCTGAAGGCAATAATAATTCTTCTTCAGAACAAAAAACACCAGAACAAACAGAAACTAAAAAGAGTGTTTATAAAGATGGAACTTATACAGGCTTTGGAGATGGAATGAATGGAAAGGTAAAGGTAAGTGTTACTATTTCTCAGGATAAAATAACAAGTATTTCAGTAGGAGAAAATAGTGAAGATGAAGAATATTTAGCAGAAGCTAAAGGTGTTATAGATAGAATAATTGCTTCTCAAAGTACTGATGTAGATGTAATAAGTGGAGCAACTTATAGCTCAAATGGAATAATTGGAGGAGTAAATGAAGCATTATCAAAGGCTAAAAACTAGAAAATTTATAAGGATAAGTATACTTTTTGTGGTTTTTATGTTTTCTCTTTTTCTTATAGGATGTACAAATGAAAAATCAAATGAAGGTAAAGGTACAGAATATGAAAAAACTGAGGAAATTTTAGGCACTGTTGTTACCGGTAAAGTTTATGGAAAAAATAGTAAAGAGGCATTAGAAGAGGCATTTATAAGGGCTAAGGATATTGAAAAAGTTATGTCTGCAAAACTTAGTGATAGTGAACTTACTAAGGTAAATGAAAATGCTTATAAAAAGGAAGTAAAAATTTCAAAGGATTTATATTTTGTTATAGAAAAGGCCTTGTATTATTCAGAATTAACAGAAGGAGCTTTTGATTTAAGTATAGGTAAGCTTATAGATTTATGGGGAATAGGAACAGATAATGAAAAAATTCCTCAAGAAGAAGAAATAAATCTATTAAAAGGAAAAAAGAATTATAAAAATATAGTTCTTAATAAAGAAGAGAGTACAATAAGGTTTTTAAATGAAGATATAAAGTTAGATTTAGGTGCTATTGCTAAAGGATATGCAGCTGATGAAATGAAAAAAATAATATGTGATAAGTATAAAATAGAAAAAGGAATATTAAATTTAGGTGGTAATGTAATGACTATTGGCTCTAAAAATGAAAATGAAAAGTGGAAGGTAGGTATTACAAACCCATTAAATACAGAAGAGGTTTTAGCAGTTGTAAAGGTTCAGGAAAAAACAGTAGTAACCTCTGGAAATTATGAAAGATATTTTATTAAAGATAATGTAAGGTATCATCATATATTAAATCCTGATACAGGATATCCAGCAGAAGAAGGAGTTATAAGTACTACAATTATAACAAAAAACTCTATAGATGCAGATGCTTTATCTACTGCAACTTATATATTAGGAAAAGATAAAGGTTTAAAGCTTATAGAAAGTATTGATGGAATTGAAGGAATATTTGTTGATAATGAAGGAAATATAACAAAAACTTCAGGTATAAATGAAAGTAATTTTGAAGTTATAAATAATTAAAAAACCTTGAGGTGGAAAATGAAAAAGAAAAAAAATCTTATAGCAATATTAATTTTAGCTTTAATAATAGTTTTATCATTATTTTCATTAAAAATGATTAATAGAGAAAGTAAAACATTAGGTATAGTTAAAGTTATTAAAAATAATGAAGTTATAAAAACTATAGATTTAAGCAAAGTTAAAGAAAGCTATGAATTTGAAGTAAAGGGAGATAATGAAGAAAGTAATACTATAAAAGTAGAAAACACTGGAGTATCTATAATAAGTGCAAGTTGCAAAGATAAAATATGCATACATACAGGAAAAATAAAGGATTCCTCTCTTCCTATAGTATGCCTTCCTAATAAGCTTATTATAAAATTTGAAAGTACTAAAGAAAGTGAAGATAATATTGATGGAAAGACTTTTTAAAGAAGAAAAAATAAGTAAAACAAAAAAGATGGTAACATTATCTCTTTTAACAACAATAGCCTTAACTATTTTTATGATAGAATCATACCTTCCACCTTTTCTTCCTATACCAGGAATAAAGCTTGGATTATCTAATATAGTAACTTTATTAGTTATTCTTCTATGGGGTTTTAAAGAAGGAGCTTTATTATCTTTTATGAGAATAACTCTTGGAAGTATATTTGCAGGACAAATGATGTCTTTTATTTATAGTTTATCTGGAGGAATTTTATGTCTTTTAGCAATGTGTACTTTTAAAAGAATTTTTTTAAAAGAAGATATGATATGGCTTATAAGTGTAATAGGAGCTATTTTTCATAATATAGGACAAATAATTGCATCTTGTGTATTTTTAAGTAATTTAAGCTTATTAATGTATTTTCCAGTATTATTAATAAGTGGAATAGTTACAGGTTCCTTTACAGGAGTAGCTGTTCAATATTTAGTAAGAAAAAACAAAATTATAAAGAATTTATTTAATAAATAAATTTCAAAATTTTTTATAAAAAATTGACTATTAGTAGAAAAAATTATTGATAAAAAGAAAAAAAGTAGTAATATATTATCATATGATAATCATTATCAAAATAAAAAGGAGGACTTAAAGTGAAGAAAAGTCATAATAAACTTAAGAAAATTGTTTCAATAACAGCAGCATCAATGGTTTTAGCAAGTATGTTAACAACTGGTGTTTCTGCAGAAGAGACAGTAAAGATTGAAAATATTAAATCAAGCTCTTATGATTCTGTAACAGGAGTAACTACATTAATTGTAAATGTGGCAGGAACAACAAAAACTTATTTAGTTGCAGAAAAAGATAAGGATTTAAGGGATAAAACACAAGTAAATCCAACTAATGTTACAAGTGATGGTTCCATTGTAAAGTATGATATTACTCCAGAAATAAATATTTCAAAGGTTTATGGAAAAGCAACTATAAGCTATGGAGATTTTTATTATGGAGAAGTTGAAGATGATGCAAAAACTTATGAAGATACAACTTTTGATTCTAGTGAAGTAATAGAAAATAATGTTTTAGAAAAGTCACAAGAAGGAAAGTATGATGTATTAACTTCGGCAACTATAGTAAAGTCAAGTTCAAAGAAAACTCCAAAATATTTAAATCTTATTGGTGAAAATGTTCTTTCAACTGTAAGATTAACACAAGAAGGATATGATAGCTTTTATCCTGGAAGTAATTTAGAAAAGCCAAATACATTCCCGGAAAATGCAACATTTACACCAGTAGCTACAGCAGAGGAAGAAGGTATAACTATTTCAGCTGTTAAAAATGTACAAGTATCTATAGATTATGATACATTAATTAATGCTTTAGCTTTAAAGGAAATAGGAAAGGAAACTGAATTATCTTCAAATTTCTTATCAAAACTTCAAGAAGTAAGTGATTTGACAATAGATGAATCAGAAGTTGGATATGCAAAAAAATTATATAAAGATGGAAGTTATGGTAAGCGTGAAATAGTAAATAAAAATGCACTAAACTCAACTGTAAAAAATGCATATACAAAAACAACTTATGAATATGGTAGTAAAGGACATGGAGAATATATAGTACAATTCTATATTGATGGAAATGGCATGGATGCTGATTCTTTCACAGCTTATATGCAAAGTATTACAGGTGCAACAATAAAAAATAATAGAACTAACAAAAAAGATGGTTTATTCTCTATTCATAATATATGGGGAGTATCAGGACATGGATTATATGTAGAAGTTTCTCTTTCAAAAACTGAAGGAAAAGTTCACTATGATGGAAAGTTTAAAGATTTATCAGTAGGAGCAAATTCTGATGATTATACAGTTACATTAATAGCTAATGGATATGAAGACTTAGTTGTAGGTGATGTTAATTTTGATAAGTATTTAGATGGGGTAACTCTTAATAAAGACACTTTTAAAGTTTCAGAAAATAAGGCAGAACTTGAAATTAATACAGATAATGTTGAAAGTGAATTTAATGAAAATTTAAGTAAAGAAGCTTCATATACATTATCAAAGGTAAATGGAAAACAAAAAATAGATTGTTCTTCATTCTTAGGAGAATGTAGTGGAAAAACTGCAACAATAGAAAATCTTAAAGCTTTAGTAGAAGCAAATGGTGAAGGACAATACTCTTTAAATGTAAAAACAAAGGATTATGCCAAACTTTCTTTAAGCTTAACAATAGAAAATGATGTTACAGATGATAACAATAATAATAATGATGATAATAATACTACTAAAGATGAAGAAAATAATGGCTCTAATGAAGAAAATAACAATAATAATAATAATGGAAATTCTTCAAATACAAATAATAGTGGAAGTTCTTCAACAAATACAACAAGAAATAGTGGAACTACTACAAAAACTTCAGACACAAACAAAATAGCTATTTTTTCAATTTTATCTTTAGCTTCAGCAATGGTGGTAATTAGCTTTAAAAAGAAGATAGGAAGTTTATTAAAATAGAAAGACTAACTAGGAGGACATAATTTAATGACACTTTTAATTTCCCTTATAATTGCTTTTTTATTTATAGGAATTGGGCATAAATTTATTAAAAAAAATGCTAATCTTTGTTATATAATAGCAGCAGTAATATCAATAATATTAATTATATTTGAATATACAAAACTAAGCTCTAGTTTCCCATTATGGCTTAATAATATATTATCTATATTTACAAAAAGTGCATTTTCAACAGCTTTATTTATAGTTGTAATGTATACAGGTGCTTTGAAAAATGGAAGCAAACTAATAAAAATATTAATGCCAATAAGAGCAGAATTATCAATTATAGCAAGTATTCTTACTTTAGGACATAATATAATTTATGGGAAAACATACTTTGTAAAACTATTTACAAACCCAGAAAGTATTAAAGGAAATGTTTTATTAGCTGCAATAGTAAGTTTAATATTAATTTTAATTATGCTTCCATTAATGATTACATCTTTCCAAAAAGTTAGAAGAAAAATTCAACCAAAGAAGTGGAAAAAACTTCAAAGGACAGCCTATTTATTTTATGGACTTATTTATGTTCATATAATGCTACTTATAATGCCCTCTGCTTTTAATGGAAATGTAATATATATTTTTAATGTGATTTTATATAGCATAATATTTTTAACCTATGCTGTTATGCGTATAAGAAAAGCCTTTACAAAAAAGAAATTACCAAAGGTTTATTTAAATTCTGTTATAGCAATAGGAATTATAATATTTTTAGCAATAGGTGGCTCAATTTTATATTTTAATAATAAAGAAAGAAAATCTAATGAAAATACAATAACTAACACATTAAAAGATGGAACTTTTACAGGAAATGGGGAAGGATTTAGGGGAAATATTGAAGTGGAAGTCTTAGTTAAGGATGGAAAAATAATAGAAATTAATATTATAAATTCTTCAGATGATAAGGCTTTTTTAAATAAAGCTTCTAAAGGGATAATTGAAAAAATTATTAATGAACAAAATACAGATGTTGATGTAGTAAGTGGAGCAACTTACAGCTCAAATGGTATTATTAATGCAGTAAAAGATGCTTTAAAATAGTTATTTAATTAGGCAATATAAAAAGTGTGAATTATTACAAGAAAAAAAGTAATAGTTCACACCTTTTTATTATAGTCCAAAAATATTTCTTTTCTTTGAAATAAATATTGCCATAATTATTGGAAATATTAAACCTGAGGCAATGTTTAAAATTGAAAAGCCAGAAAAGATTATGTTTGCTATTATTGAAATAATTTCAAAAATAAAATAACCATAAACACCAATAGATTTTTTCATAAGAATAAATATTATTGATATAAAAATAAGTATTGATAAAATAAGACCTACAATAGTTTGTCCAGTAGTTGGAATAATAGATGTATCCATTCCTAAATTTTTATAGCTTTCAACAATGCTATCTTTTGAAGTAAGCATCATAATAGAACTAATTAAGCTAAACACAAAGCCTATTATTGTAAGAACGGATATTGTAATTATTCCACCACCTAATTTTTCATTATTATTTTCCATAAAAAATCCTCCTAAAATTAATTATTTATAAATAATATCATATACTTTAAAAAAAGCATATGTATTTTTCTAATAAAAAAGCTTTATAAGTTAAAAATATCTTTTTTTGAGAAACAAATGTTGTCATAAATGCTGGTAGTATTAATGAAGAAATAACATTAGGTGAAAATCCATGAAGTATTATAGATACTATTATTGAAATTATAACAGTTAGAAAATAAAGATAAATTCCTAATGATTTTTTCATGAATATTAAAATTGTTGATAAAAGGAAAACAACTCTAAAAATAGTATCAATAATAAGATGAAATTTATTTGCTTCAAACATAGGATTTTTTCCAAATATAATGTTTAAATTAATAAAAATGCCTAAAACAGAACTTAACAAGGTAAGCCCAGTTATAATAATTATTCCAGCACCTAATTTTTGATTTTCTTCCATAAACATTTCTCCCTTCTTTAGCATAAAATTAGTAAATATAAGTTTATTTTTACCTGTAAATACAATTATTACTTTATCAGTAATTCATTATATAGTCAATATTTTTTAGTTATGAAATATAATAAAATTTCATATAGGAATTTTTAAAAATATAAATACTCTTTCATACTATAAATAGACTTGTAGTATTTTTGAAAAAACATATAAATTTTAAAAAATTAACAAATTATTAGTGCAATAAATATAAAAAAATGGTATATTTATAGGGTTAGTAAATAACTATAAGGTGGGTAAAAAAATGAAGAAAAAATATTTAAAATACATAATTATTGGAGCAATAATTGTGTTATCAACAGTAGGAATATATTTAGTTAAAGTATCAAGCAAAAGTAATGAAGTATATAGCAGTAATATAGAAACTACTGTAATAGATGATTCTTCACAAAAAATATATATTAATGGAATCATTGAGCCAATTGAAAATAAAAATATTTATTTAGACCAATCAAAGGGAAAGGTAGATACTGTTTCAGTAAGTAATGGACAAACTGTAAATGCAGGGGATCTTTTATTTACTTATAAAAATGATACAATAACATCTCAAGTTGAAGAAATAAATGGACAAATTTCAACTTATGAAAGTCAAAAGGAAAGATTAGAAAGTAAGAAAAAAGATTCAAATAATAAATTAACAGAAAAGAAAAATAGTCTTTCAACTTTAAAATCTAATCCTCAAGATGAAATGGCAATAGCTTCAATTCAAACCTTAGAAGGAGAAATTCAAAGTTTAGAAGTAGAGGTAGGTCAATATAATGACCAAATAGATACGATAAATGATTCTATAAAAGAGTGCAATAAAAAAATAGAAAATTTAAAGAAAGATGAAACTGTTGAAGTAAAGGCTGATATTTCTGGAATTGTATCTATATTAGGAAATAAGGATGATTATACAAATGTCTTTATTTCAATAAGTAGTAATGATTTATATGTTAAAGGAACTGTAAATGAAAAATATATAGGGAAACTTAAAAAAGACCAAGAAGCAGATATATTAGTTGTAGCAAATAATAGCACTATAAAAGGAAAGGTTGATGAAGTAAGTAATAAACCAATATCAAGTATGGGAGGACTTACAGCAGGAGGAGGAGCTACTACAGATTCTTCTAATTCTTTATCAAATTATGAAGTAACTCTTTTATTAGATTCTCAAGAAAATATTTTAGATGGCTATCATGTTCAAGCAACTATTTCAGAAGAAAAGGGTGAACTTATATTATCAAAGGATGCTATTATTAATGAAAATGAAGAAAAGTATGTTTATAAGGTAGAAAATGGAGTGCTTAAAAAACAAAAGGTTGAATATGAAGATTCAGATGATAATAATGTTAAAATTTTAAATGGATTAGAAAAGGGAGATACAGTTGTTACAAATCCAACTAAAGACACGAAAGAAGGAATGAAGTATGAGTAGTCTTATTCAGCTTAAAGATATAAATAAGTATTATGGAGAAGGAAAGGAAAAGCTTCATGTATTAAAGTCATTAAATATGGAAATTGAACAAGGGGAATTTTTAATGATAATGGGTAAGTCTGGTTCAGGAAAAACTACCCTTATGAATTCTTTAGGATTTTTAGATAGATTTGATGATGGGGTTTATTTATTTAATAATGAAGAGGTAACTCATATAGATGAAAATAAAAAATCAGAACTTAGAAATAAGTATATGGGATTTATTTTTCAACAATTTCATCTTATAGATTCTTTAACTATAGGCAAAAATGTAGAACTTCCATTACTTTATAAAGGAAGTGTAAATAAAAAGACAAGAGAAGAACTTGTTTTAAAGTATTTAAAGTTAGTAGGCCTTGAAGAAAAAATAGATAGACACCCAAAAGAACTATCAGGAGGACAACAACAAAGAGTTGCAATTGCAAGGGCTTTAATAAATGACCCTTATGTAATATTTGCAGATGAGCCTACAGGAGCCCTTGATAGTGAAACAGGTATTCAAATTATGAATATATTAAAAGAATTAAATAAAGAAGGTAAAACAATTATTATGGTTACTCATGATGGAGATTTAGTAGATTATGCAACAAGAGTAATTAAAATAAAAGATGGTGTTATATGGGAGGGAAAATAGTATGTCTATAATTGACTTAATAAAAACGTCTTTATATAGCATTAAGGCACATAAATTAAGAGTATTTTTAACTATGATAGGAATAATAATTGGAATAAGCTCTACTGTAACTGTAAAGTCAATTGGTGATGGATTATCAGATTATGTAAGTAAATCTATGGAAAGTACAAACTCTAATAAATATCAAATAAATTTTGAGCCAGAAAATGAAGAGGGTTATTATATGGACTGGTTTGAAGAATATGATATAAATGATGTGAAAAACATTAATGGAGTAAAGGATGTAGAGACTATATCTAATTCAGGAAGTTCTGAATTTCAGATGGCAAATGTTTCTTTTTTTAATAAAACAACTTTTGCCATATTAACTGCTAAAGTAGATAATTTAGATATTCAATGTGGAAGAAATCTTACTGAAAGTGATGAAGGAAAAAATAAAATAGTAATTAACGAAGAGGTTGCTTTAGGATTGTTTGATAAAGTGGAAGATTCTATAGGAAAGGGAATATCTTTTAATGGAGATATTTATGAAGTTATAGGAGTAACTAAAAAGTCAACAAATTTAATGGATTATATATCATCTATGTATTGTTTTATTCCAAAGGAAAATTTAAAGTCAGCAAATTCATCAGATTATATTTCATCAATAAATGTATATGTTGACCCTAAATTTGATAAAGATACAGTTTTAGATAAAGTTATTGAAACTTTAAAGAAAAATCATGTAAACCTAGCTGGAGAATATAAACTTCAAGATTCCTCAGAACAAATAGAAATTTTAACAACTATTATAGGTGCTATTACAACTTTTGTTTCTGCAATAACTGGAATTGCTTTATTTGTTGGTGGAGTAGGAGTTATGAACATAATGTATGTTTCTGTAACTGAAAGAAAAAGAGAAATTGGTATAAGAAGGGCTATTGGTGCAAAGCCAAGAACAATACTTTTCCAGTTTTTATTTGAAGCAGTAATAGTAACTGGAGTTGGTGGAATTATAGGTATAGTTTTAGGTTATATTTTAGGAAGTTTAGTAAGTACATTTATTCCTATTGAAGGCTTTAAGGCTGTATTAACTGCAAAAACCCTTATAGGTTCAGCATCTATATCAGTTTTAGTTGGAGTTATATTTGGTATAATTCCTGCTAGAAATGCCTCAAAGATGGACCCTATAAAAGCTATTTATCAATAAAACTTATTTTAGGTTCATTATTTTTTAGCTACTATAAAACAGTTAAAAAAATAATGAACCTATATGTATTTAAATAATAAATTATACCTCTCTATTTAAGGTAAAAAAGGTAAAGGAGCCTGTTTCTAGTATATTTCCATTATCATCAGATAATTCTATATTATATACAGAAATTTGTTTTCCTTGACGAACAACTTCTCCTATACAATATATGTAGTTAGTATTCATGGCAGGTTTTATATAATTCATATTTCCTGAAATAGTAGAAACATAATGTCCATAAGCACAAGCTGCATAACCTGCTGTAATATCAGCTAAAGAAAACAAACATCCTCCATGAACAGAATTATAAAGGTTACAAATTTCTTTTGTAACTTTCATTTTTGCTTTTGCATAGCCACTAGAAATTTCAATAATTTCAATACCTAGCATTTTCATATATAAATCATTATTTGCATTTTGAAGTAAGGTTTTATTTATAAGTGAAGTATCTTTCATATGTAATTCTCCTTTTTTATATAAAAATTTTAATATGATTTTACACTTTCAAAAAATAATTATATTATAATAAAAGGTTATAGTCAAAAAAATAAAAAATATTGCCTAGAGTTTTGCTACACTAGACAATATTTTTTTATTTAGTTTTTAAAGGAATTTCTATAATCAAGAGGTGTTGCACCAGTAATTTTTTTAAATATTGTGCTAAAGTAACTTTGGTTTGAAAATCCTACTTCAAAAGCAATTTCTAAAAGAGAAAGGTTTGTCCCTTTTAATAGCTCCTTACTTTTTTCAACTTTAAAGTTATTTAAATATTGAATAAATGTAATGCCTGTCTCTTTTTTAAATAATCTACAAAAATAACATTTATTCATATTAAAGTCTTTACATATTGATGAAACACAAATTGGTTCAGAATAATTATTTTCAACATGCTTTATAACCCTAGATATATTAGGAGAAAAAGCAGCAAGCTTGTTTGAAGAGTAATCTTTTATTATATTCATAAGTAAATCATAAAGGTATTTTAAACATTTTGTATCCATTAAAGGAACATTAGGATGTTTTGAAGAATTAACCTCCGTTTTATAAGGCCCTACTAAAAAGTATTGAATTGAATCCTCATTTTTTTGAGGAATAATATAATAATTTATGCTATTTTCATAAGTCCAGGTTAAAGGAGCATCATTAAAGGGGATATTTGTAAGAATAGAATCTTCTACAAATTTTGAAAATATAGGTTCAAACTCATCTTTAAAACCTTCTTTATGTATAACTTCATAATTAGAATTTATTAATGTTATTGGAAATTCGCAACAATTATTAAAAATTTTTAAAATATCATTTGTATAAAACAACTTGAAAATCCTCCTTATCTTGTAATGATAATCAATATCATATAAATATTATCACTCTATTTTAAGAAAAAGTCAATTTATTTTAAAAAAGTACAAAAAAATTAAATATATTAAATTCATATAAAATTATATAAAAATAATATATTTAATCTATTTAAGTATTTAAAAATTTTTTATTTGCTTTTGCTTGTGTTCATATTAAGGCTTGCAGTAGTAGTACCTCCATAAAGAGTTGCTGTACTTATTGTATTATAAATTTTTATTGTTGGAGCAAGCCATACACTTCCAGTACCTCTATAAACATTAACAAGACCTTCTCCACTTACAGCAGAACCTATTAATGTTTTAGCAGAACGTTCAACAGTAAAGCTTATGTTTCCACTTCTAAGAACAGCAAAGTTACCATCTACTTTAAGAGTTTCATTATTTAATTCAATAACATCAATTTCACATACAGGAACAGCACATTCTAAAACAACAATACCTTTTCCTGAAAGTGATATTTGAAATATACCCTCTCCACCTAAAAGAGCAGAGGAAACATTTTTTTGCATAATAGGTTTAACAGTTACTCCCCCTTGAGCACAGTAAAACATTCCCTTATCAACAATTATTTCTTCATCATCTAATTCTAATACAAGAAAGTGATTAAAAGAAGGCTCTAAAACTACCATTCCAGTACCCTTATATTTAGGTTGGGAAACAGATTCTCCTGTTGTCATACTTGAGAAAACTCTTCCTAAAACATTTCCAGCAGTTACTCCAGATACCATTTCAATATTTCCTTTAAAATAACTCATAGCACCAGGTTCAATTTCTACAGAATCGTTTTCAAGATAGATAGCAATTTGTCTAGCTCTTATATTTTGTTTTTCCATAAAATACATTTGTTGAGCTCCCATAATGCTTGGACTTCCTTTAAGTTTAAGATATTCTAAAACCTCAACCCTCATTCCTTTATTTTCTGCACTATCTATAACTTTTATATTATCTCTAGTTCCAATTGCACTACATTCCAAAAGTAACACTCCTTTGTTTATATAAATTATCTTATAAACATAAATTTACCATATTTAAAACACTTAAGCAATAAAATTATCTTTATGATATAATTTTTATAAATAAAAAAGAAAGGTAGTTGACTTAATAAATGGGAAAAGCTTTAGTACTTGCAGAAAAACCATCTGTAGGAAAGGAACTTGCAAAGGTTCTTAAATGTAATGAAAATAAGGGAGCATATATTGAAGGAAATAAATATATAGTAACTTGGGCCATGGGACATTTAGTAGGACTTATGGATCCAGAAGGTTATGATGAAAAATATAAAAAGTGGAGCATGGAAACACTTCCAATGTTACCAAATCATATGAGACTTACAGTGTTAAATAAAACAAAAAAACAATATAATGAGGTAAAAAAACAATTATTAAGAAATGATGTAAGTGAAATAATAATTGCTACAGATTCAGGTCGTGAAGGAGAATTGGTGGCTCGTTGGATTTTAGAAAAGGCAAAGGTAAAAAAGCCTCTTAAAAGGTTATGGATTTCATCTCAAACTAAAAAAGCAATTTTAGATGGATTTAAAAATCTTAAAGATGGGAAAGAATATGAAAATCTTTATAAAGCAGCTGTATGCAGAGCAGAGGCTGATTGGCTTGTAGGGCTTAATGTAACTCGTGCTTTAACTTGTAAATACAATGCTCAATTAAGTGCAGGAAGAGTACAATCTCCAACTCTTTTTATGATAGTAAATAGGGAAGAGGAAATAAAAAATTTTAAACCAGAAAATTATTGGTGCTTAAATGCAAAGGGAAAGGGCTTTACTTTAAATTGGATAGATAATAAAACCTTTAAAGAAGAAATAGCAGATTCTATTATAAATAAGTGTAGGGGAAAAGATGGGGAAGTTATAGAAGTTAAAAAGGCAACTAAAAAGAAATATTCTCCTGCCTTATATGATTTAACAGAGCTTCAAAGAGATGCAAATAAAATTTTTGGATATTCAGCTAAAGAAACTTTAAATTTAATGCAAAGGTTATATGAAAATCATAAAATTTTAACCTATCCAAGAACAGATTCAAGATATGTAACTTCAGATATTGTAGAAACAATACCTGAAAGATTAAAGGCAGTAGCTTTTGGAGAATATAGAGCAGTAGCTGAGCAATTGTTAAAATTAGGAGTAAAGGCTAATAAAAACTATGTTGATAATTCAAAGGTTAGTGACCACCATGCTATAATTCCAACAGAAGAAAAAGGAAATTTAGCTAATTTAAATAGAGAGGAAAAAAATATTTATGACCTTGTAGTTAAAAGATTTTTAAGTGTATTAATGCCAAATTATGAATATGAACAAACAACAATAGTTGTAGATATTGCTAAAGAAATTTTTATAGCTAAAGGAAATATAACTAAAAATAAGGGATGGAAAAGGTTATATGATAATTTAAAAGATGAGGAAGAAGAAAATCAAGAACTTCCAAACCTTAAAAAAGGAGATAAAGTAACAATAGTTTCAGTTAATAAAGTTAAAAAGGAAACTACACCACCATCAAGATTTAATGAAGCTACTCTTTTATCAGCTATGGAAAATCCTCATAAATATATAAATGTAGGAAAGGATGCTGCAAAAACCTTAGGAGAAACTGGTGGTCTTGGAACAGTTGCAACTAGAGCTGATATTATTGAAAAATTATTTAATTCCTTTGTAATAGAGAAAAAGGGAAAGGATATTTATCCAACCTCAAAGGGAAAACAACTTATAGATTTAGTACCAAAGGATTTAAAATCACCACTTTTAACAGCTAAATGGGAGAAAGAGTTAGAGGATATAGCAAAAGGAAAAAGTAATGATATTAAGTTTATTAAAGGCATGAGAGAATATGCAACAAATTTAGTTGAAGATGTTAAAGGTGGCACAGAAAAATTTCATCATGATAATCAAACAGGAAAGAAATGTCCTAACTGTGGAAAATACCTTTTAGAAGTAAAAAGTAAAAATGGAAGACTTCTTGTATGTCAAGATAGAGAATGTGGCTATAGAGAAAACTTAGCAAGACTTACAAATGCAAGATGCCCAGAGTGTCATAAAAAATTAGAACTTAGAGGGCAAGGAGAAGGGAAAATTTATGTATGTGTAGGAGAAAACTGTAACTTTAGAGAAAAAGAAAGTGTCTTTAAGAAAAGATTTGATAAATCCTCTAAGGTTAATAAAAAAGAAGTTAATAATATAATGAAAAAGATGCAAAAAGAAGCAGAGGATTTTAATGAAAATCCATTTGCAAAGCTATTTGGGAAAATAGAATAATTATTTTTTAAACATCCTTATGATTTAATATGTAAGAAAAATAAATAATAATTATTTTCTTCTAAAAATGAAAAGTCTATAAAATTTTTCATATAAAGTATTGACTTTGAGTTGACTTTAAGTGTTAATATTTACTTATAAAACTAGTATTTATTATAGCATTAGGAGGAATAATTAAAATGATTTTATGGCTTTTATTAATGATAATAATACTTTGTATATTATTATCTGGTATAGTTATGTTTTTCCCATTTAATCTTAAAGGAAAGAGTAAAAAGTATTCAGCTATTACAATTAGCATTTATGCTTTATTTCAAATAATACTTTTAGGAAACATGATAGGTTCTACTATGTTTTTTAAAGAAATTTCAAATGTATATATTCAAAATATAATGCTTTTCTTTGCAGCTATTTACTTTATTGTTATAACCTATGGTTCTCTTCTTCTTTTAATAAGAAAATTTTTGGTATTTTTATTAAAGAAGACAAAAAAGAAAAAGACTTTAGAAGTAATAAATAGCAAAAAAATAGTAGGATGTATATTAATTTTAATGAGTGTAGTAGGAATTTTAGGATATACTAATGCTAATAAAATAAATGTTAAAACCTATGAAATATCTTCTGAAAAAGAATTAGATAAAGAAAATTATGATATAGTAATGATTACAGATACCCACATGGGAACAGGTGCTAATAAAAAAATAGTTGATGATATTGTTAAAAAGACTAATAAAATTGAACCTGATTTTATATTTTTGACAGGAGATATAATAGATGAAAATACCTCTGATGAAAATGTAAATTACATATTAGATGCATTTTCAAAAATGAAAAGTAAGTATGGTATATATGCAGTACTTGGAAACCATGAAATATATAGAGGTGGAGATGAAGGAAAGTTATTTAAAGAACATGGAATAAATATACTACAAGATGAAATAGTTTCAGTTAGTGGAATGACAATAGTTGGAAGAAAAGACTATTATACAGAAAGGAAAGAATTTAGAGAAATTGTTTCTACAAATGAAATAAATTTTTCAGAACCTGTTGTAGTTCTTACTCATGAACCTTTAGAATATAAATCTATATCTAAATATAATGTGGATTTAGTTTTAAGTGGACATACCCATGGAGAACAATTCCCAGGTACATATATATTTGTTAAAATGGCAAATGATATGGTATATGGTTTAGGAAAATTTAATAATATGAATGCTATAGTAAGTTCAGGTGCTGGAGAATGGGGATTTCATTATACCTTTCCATCAAAAAATGAAATCTTACATATAAAAATTAATGGAAAAAAATAAATATAAAATTAAAGAAGTTATAGTGTTTATTAGGCACTATAGCTTCTTTTTTTATAATATATTATTCTAGTTAAATATGAAAGAAGAGAACATTTGGTTACAAAAAATTAACTTTCTTGCCTTTATAAATTAATGAGTTTATAATAATCTTTGTTTATTAAAGCTTATTAAGTTCAAGAAATAAATAAGATTAACTTAAGAATTTCTTAATATTTTATAGGTATAATTAAAAATGTAATGTAACTTATGAAAGGAAGAGTGCTAGTTTTGGATATATTAGAAGAAATAAAAAAATATGCAGAAAGTGATAAAGAATTAGTGGCAGTAAAATCTTTAGATGAAAGTATTACTTATAAAGAACTTCATGAATTTTCAGATAAGCTTGCATATTATTTAGAAGAAAATTATAAGGATAATAAATCACCTATAGTTGTATATGGTCATAAAAGTCCATTTATGATTGTATGTTTTTTAGCTTGTGTTAAGTCAAAAAGAGCATATTGTCCTATAGATATTTCTATGCCTTTAGCTAGAGTGAAGACAATAATAGATATGGTAAATCCACCTGTTATTTTAGCAGTTGAAGAACTTAGTAATGAGTTTGGAAAAATTTTAGAGTTATCTAAAATAAAAAATATAATAAAAGAAACAGATAAAAAAATAAATCCTAATAATTATGTTAAAGATAATGATATATTTTATATTATTTTTACATCTGGAAGTACAGGAAAGCCTAAAGGAGTTCAAATAACAAAGGAAAATTTAAACAATTATTTAAATTGGTCAGTAAATCTTGGGTCAAAAGCAGAGGAAAAAAGAAATAAAAGATTTTTAAATCAAGCACCATTTTCTTTTGATTTATCTGTAATGGATTTATATACTTCCTTAGCAACAGGAGGAACTTTATATACTATGAGCAAAGCTATACAAAATGATTATAGTAAACTTATGGAATTTTTAATAGAAACAAATCCTAATATATGGGTTTCTACACCATCTTTTGCAGATGTTTGTCTTTTAGATAAAAAGTTTAATGGTGAGAATATTCCTTCTTTAAAATTATTTTTATTTTGTGGAGAAACATTACCAAAAAATACAGCAAAAAATCTTATGGAAAGATTTAAAAATGCAAAGGTGATAAATACCTATGGACCAACAGAATCAACAGTTGCAGTTACTGATATTCTTGTAACAGAAGAACTTTTAAAAGAGGAAGGAGCTCTTCCTGTTGGAAAAGCAAAGGAAGGCTCTTTTATAGAGATATGGGATGAAAATGGAAATATTTTAAAGGAAAATGAAAAGGGAGAAATAATTATAATTGGAAATACAGTAAGTGCTGGATATTTTAATTCTCCTGAAATAACTAAAAAGTCCTTCTTTACCTTAGAAAGAGATGGGAAAAAATACAAAGGATATCATACAGGAGATTCTGGATATATAAAATCAGGACAACTTTATTACTGTGGAAGAATGGATCTTCAAATAAAGCTTCATGGATATAGAATAGAAATTGAAGATATTGAAAACAATATTTTAAAACTTCCTGAAATAACAAGTACAGTTGTTATTCCAAATGTTAAAGATGGAAAGGTAAAAAGTCTTACAGCCTTTGTTTCAACAGAGGAGCATTTAGAAAATACTCTTTCAAATTCTAAAATGATAAAAACAAAACTAAAAGAACATATACCAGATTATATGGTTCCTAAAAAAATTGTTTTTATAGATAAAATTCCAATGACTGCAAATGGAAAGGCAGATAGAAAGTTCTTAGGGGGACTTCTTTAGATGAGTTTTTTTGGAGATTTACAATTTTTCATATGCCTTATAATATTATTAATTCCAGCTATATTTTTAGGAGTAATGGAAAAATCCCTTAAAGGTTATAGATTATTATCTTCCTTAATATTTATTTTTTTAGTTATAGGAAGTGATAAAAAACAACTTTTATTTTGGGGAATATTTTTCTTAATTGAATTTTTAACAGTTAGCATTTATTTAAAGCTTAGAAAAAAATATGGCAGAAATAATAATATATATACTTTATTTTTAGTTATTTCTATTATTCCGTTAGTGTTATGTAAACTTTTTGGAATATTACCATTTCACTTGTTTCAAATTTTAGGAATTTCCTATGTAACTTTTAGAACAGCACAAATTATAATAGAAATTTTTGATGGAGTTATAAATGAAATAAACTTTTTAGAGTTTACTGGATTTTTAATATTTTTTCCTAGTATAAGTAGTGGACCTATTGATAGAAGTAGAAGGTTTTCTGAAGATTGGAATAAAGTTTATAAAAGAAATGAATATCTTAATTTACTTGGAGATGGTATTGAAAAAATATTAATAGGAATACTATATAAATTTGTACTAGCTGCAATTTTTTATAAAATTGAAGAAAGCTTTATAGAAAGTTATAGCTTTTTATCAATGTTATTTTATGGATATAGCTATGGATTTTATATGTTTTTTGATTTTGCAGGATATAGTCTTATGGCAATAGGGACAAGCTATATATTAGGTATAAAAACCCCAGAAAATTTTAATAAACCATTTATAAGTAAAGATATAAAAGAGTTTTGGGATAGATGGCATATAACATTATCCCATTGGTTTAGAGATTTTGTTTTTTCTCGTTTTGTAATGAAATGTATAAAGAAAAAATGGTTTTCTACAAAACTTCAAAGAGCATCTGTAGGTTTTATAGTAAATATGCTTATAATGGGAGTATGGCATGGAATAACACCTTATTATATACTTTATGGATTATATCATGGCATTTTATTAGCAGTAACAGAAACCTACCAAAAGAAATCAAAGTTTTATAAGAAAAATAAAAAGAAAAAATGGTATCAAGTGTTATCTTGGTTCATTACAATAAATCTTGTAATGTTTGGATTCTTAATCTTCTCTGGAAGATTTACAGAATATATAAGTAAATTATTATAATTATGGAGGGAAAAATAAATGGAAGAAAAGATTTTAGAAATATTAGCAGAAGTTTGTGAGGATGATGTGGTAAAGGAAGATTTAGATATATCTTTATTTGATAATGATTTATTAGATTCATTATCTTTTGTAGAGCTTTTAGTTGAATTTGAAGAAAAACTAAATATAGTTGTTTCACCATCTGAAGTAACAAGAGAGGATATGGATACACCAAATAAAATTATTAATTTATTAAAGACAAGGAGTTAGTAAGGTTGAAAAAAGTAGTTGCATTTTTAACAGCACTGGTATTATTTTTGCTAACTGCTATAAGCATTGATATATTTGTTGATAGAAAATTAGATTTTAATAATCATAAATTTGGAACTTGGGTAAATGATGATAAATTTTTTTCTCATGAAGCTATTACAAGTAATCTTGATAAAGATAGTATTGTAGTTTTTGGTTCTTCAGAATTTAGTCATGGAAAAAAGACAAAATACCATCCTGAAAATATGTTTCAAGAAGAAAAGTTTAATATAATGGCAATAGGGGCAGGATATTATCAAAGCCTTTCTCATGCAATTACATTAAGTTCTATAAGTGATGGAATGAAGGAAAATAAAGTAGCTCTTATTTTATCACCTCAATGGTTTAGAAATACAGGAGTATTAAAAGAGGCATATGCTTCAAGATTTTCAGAAAATAATTTTATTAAAATGCTTGAAAATGATAAGTTATCTAATGAAACAAAAGAATATATGATAAAAAGAACAGAAGAGTTATTAGAAAAAGATGAGCCTACATTAAAGAGAGTAAAGTTATATGAAAAGGTTCTGTATGAAAATAAAGGCTCTATAAAAGATGATATTTTTTTTGGAATATATAATAAATTTCTTGAAGAAAAATCTAAAACATCAGTTTTATTAAGTGCTTCAAAAGAAGGAATAAAAAAGCAGAACAAAGTATTAGGTGAAGATAAAGAAATGTTATGGAATTCTTATTTAAAAGAAGCTGAAAAAGATGGAGAAAAGGAAGCTAGTCATAATGAATTTTATGTATCAGATAAATATTATAAAAAATATATGATTAAAGAACTTAAAAAGAAAAAGGATTCAGCCCTTAATAATAGCTATTGTACTTCACCAGAATATGATGATTTAAAATGCTTTTTAGATGTATGTAAAGAACTTGATATAAAGCCATTATTAATAAGTATTCCTGTTAATGGAAGGTGGTATGATTATACTGGATTTCCTAAAGAAGATAGAGAAAAGTATTATGATAATATAAGAAAAATTGCAAAAGAATATAATGTAGAACTTAAAGATTTATCAAAGGATGAATATACAAAATATTTCTTTGAAGATAATGTTCATATAGGATGGAAAGGATGGGTTAAGGTAAATGAAAGTATTTATGAATTTAAAAAAGAAAATTTTTAAAAAAAACAGTTTAAGTTTTTTTAAATATGTTTTGTTTTTTTACATAATAATGATGTGTATTTATGGATATTTTCTTTTAGCTAATTTATCTACTGCACCTAAATTTATCTATTCACAATTTTAAAGCTGTTAAATAAGAAAATAAGAAGAAAAGTTGTTGCATAAAAAACTTCAAAGAAAATATATAATATATTTAAAATGTTATATATTTTCTTTGAACATTTATTAATGTAACAGCTTCTTTTTTTATGTTAAAATAATAATATATTTTTTTATTGGAGAGAAATTAGTATGAATGAAAAATTAAAAAATTTAAAAGACAAAAAGGTTATTTTTTTAGTAATTTCTATAATTATAGCATTTATGCTTGGAATGTTTTTTGCAAGTTCTTTAAAAGTAAAGAAAGAAAATATAAAAGAAAACCCTTTAAATTCAACTGAATATAATTCTAAAGTATTAGAACTTTTAAATTCTATAGCTGGAATAAAAGCTGAAGATTTAGAAATAATAAATAATCCTGTAAGACTTCAAGGAACTTTATTTGCACCAAAAGAAGCTATTTTAAATGGAATAAATTATTTTTTAGAAGAAACAGAAAATGAAAAAATGGAAAATGTAGCAATGTATACAGAAAAAGAATATGTTACTATTTCTGTTGATTATAAAGTAACAAAGAATATAACTACACCTATTGAAGTTAAAATTTATCCTAAATTAAATGATAATAAGGATTTAGTTATTAACATAGAAGAAATTAAACTTTTAGATATAAAGTTACCTAAATTGATAGTTAATATAGTAATGGATAGCTTTATAAAGGATTGGTTTCCTAAAGAAGATAATAATATTGAATTTACTAAAGGTGCTGTAATAATAGATAAAGAAAATTTTAATGAAATAGACCTTGAAAATTTAGAAGTTGAAGAAGATGGATTAAGAATAAAAGCAGTTATTAAGTTAGAGGAAGTAATAGATAAAAAGGGGATAAATAAAAGTGATACCTAATAAAGAGCAAAAAGAGTTAATAAATGAATTAGATAAAAATATATTACTTATTGCTTCAGCAGGAACAGGAAAAACTGAAGCAATGGCTTTAAGGATTGTAAATATAATAAAAAGTAATAAAGGAAAATTAGAGGAAATATTATGTATAACCTTTACTAATAAAGCCTGCAAAGAAATGAAGGAGAGAATAGAAAAAACTCTTTTAAAGGAGTCAAAAGATATAACAATTAAAACTTTCCATTCTTTTTGTTTAGATATAATAAAGGATAATGCAAAGAAAAAAACAGATATTTTTACTGATTTTACCATTATAGATGAAGATGATAGTAAAGAAATAATAGAAAAAATTAACAATGTTTTTTCACTTAAAGCTATGTATGATTTTATTTCAATGGTAAAAAACACAAGAATTAAACTAAATTATATTACAGAAGATACAATTAATGATTATAAAAGGGTAATTAAATATTTATTTAATGAAAAGAGAGAAGAAATTATAGAAATATGTACAGCAAAAAAAGATTATGAAAGAGTTTTAGATTATAATCTTTTAAAAGCTCTTGAAAGGTATGGAGATATACTTGTTAATAAATATAATAATGAGCTTAGAAAAAATCATATGCTTGATTTTAGTGATTTAATAATAGAGGCAAAAAAATTATTTGAAGATGAGGAAATAGTTAATAAGTATAAAAATAAATATAAGTATATAAATATTGATGAAGTTCAAGATACAAGTTTTGTAGAGTATAAAATAATAGAAAAAATTTTTCAAGGTAATAATATACTTTTTTGTGGAGACAAATTTCAAACAATTTATGTTTGGCGTGGCTCAAAGCCTAAGGATATTGAAGAAGATTTTAAAAATAAATATAATCCTAGAATTATTCAATTTTCAAAAAACTATAGAGGAACTAAACTTCTTACTAAAGCTTCAGATGAATATTTAAAAAATGCTTTTAATGAGGAATATAAAGAAGCTTATTTAAAGGATATAGAAGCTGTAAGTGATTATGAAGGAGAAAAAATAACTTATAAGGCTCTTTCAAGTAGAAAAGAAGAGGCAGAATATATAAATAAAACAATAGATGAAATCTACAATAAGGATAACTCTAAAAAGAAAATATGTATATTAACTAGAAGCAATTTTATAAATATTGAATTAAGTGAGTATTTAAAAAATAACTCTTCTAAATATGAATTTGCCCTTGTTGACCAGTATAAGTTTTTTAGAAGGGAAGAAATTAAAGATATAACAGCCTTTTTTAAAATAATAGTTAATAAAAATGATTCTGTAAGCCTTGAAAGAATATTAAATAAATTTTCTAAAGGAATTGGAGCAAAAACTATAGAAGAAATTCAATCAAAACATTATAAAGAAGTAGGAGTAAAGCTTACAGATTTTATAGAAGAAAATATAAATGGAGAATATTTTTCAAGTTTATTAGACACCTATGAAAATGGTGGCAAAATTATAGTTTTTGATGTAGAAAGTACAGGAGTAGATGTTACTAAAGATGAAATAATACAAATTGCAGCAATAAAAATAGATAAAGAAGGAGAGGTTATAGATACCTTTGAAAGATTTATAAAACCTAATAAATCAGTTGGAAATTCAGTTTTAGTACATGGCTTTAGTGATGAATATTTAAAAGAATATGGAGAGAATAAAGAAAAAGTTTTTAAAGAATTTTTAGATTATTCAAAGGATGCTTTAATTATTGGACATAATGTAAATTATGATATAAGTATATTAAATAGTGAACTTGAAAGATGCAAAATGAATAAGCCTATATTTAAAGGAGTATATGATACTTTAGATATATATAGAAGATTTTATCCTAATTTACCTAATCATAAATTAGAAACTTTAAGTAAAATTTTTCCTATAAAACATAATCCAAGCCATAATGCTTTAGATGATGTAAAGGCAACAGCTTATTTACTTGTATATGCTATAAATGAAAAAATAAGAAAAACTTCCTTTGAAAGAATAGGACTTATAGGAAAACATATAAAATCTTTTAAAGAAGTTTCAATAAATATAAATAAACTAATAGAAGAAAGCTATAATAAAAGACCTTATGAGATTATAGATTATATATTAAGTAACTTTAATTTCCAAAATAAATATGGAGATAAAAAAGAAGAAAAATTTAATAGAATAAATGACTTTAAAGAGTTTTTAAAAATATTTGATGATAAAGAAAAAAGTAGTAGAGATTCTTTAAGAGATGTTGTAAGTTTAACTTCTTTATCAAATGGAGAAATAGAAGAATTAATGATTGAAAGAACAGGAAAAGAAAGAATACCAATAATAACAGTTCATCAAGCAAAGGGCTTAGAATTTGACTATGTATTTTTAGCAGGCCTTGAAGAAAAAGTATTTCCATCCTACCAAGCAATAAATAAAAAAGATTTAACAGAAGAAAAAAGACTTTTTTATGTAGCTATAACAAGGGCAAAAAAGAAGTTATATTTAACAAATAGCAAAATAAATAAATGGGGAAGACCTACAGAAACAAGTAGATTTATTAAGGATATTAATTTTAAATATATGATAAAATGAATATAACATATATAAGCTAGATTTTATTAATGGAGAGTGAATAAATGGATAAAGAACAGTTGATGTTAAAGTTAGATGAAGAAGATGATAAAATTACAGATGAGCCAGATTATAGCTATATAAATAATATAAGTATAACTCAAAATAAAGTAGATTTAGCCTTTAAAACTCTTATAGAGGGATTTGATGAAGCATTATATGTAATTCCTAAATATCAAAGGAAATATATATGGAAAAAAGAGCAGGTAGAAAATTTAGCAATTTCTTTAATAAGAGGATTACCTATACCTCCTATATATGTATATAGAAATAAAAATAATCAAATGGAGATATTAGATGGTCAACAAAGAATTATGAGTTTATTTTTATATTATAAGGGTAAATATATAAAAAATATTACTAATACACAAATTGAATTACAAAAATTAATGAGCAATGAAGATTTATTAAATGGTAAAAAGAAGTTTGGAGAAATATTAGAAGAATTTTATGAATTAAAAGATGTAAATTATAAATTAAAATATATTGAAGATAAGAAAGAAAAGGAATTAGATATTACTTATGCTACTCTTCCAACATCTATAAAAAGAAGTGTTAATTATACTATAATATCAGTAATAGAAATAAAGGTTAATAGTAATGATAGTAATAAAAATAGAGTTTTATATAAAGTATTTGAAAATTTAAATAGTGCAGGAACACCACTAAAAAATCAAGAATTAAGAAATGGTGTTTATCAATCTCCTTTTTATGATATGCTTCATGAAATAAATAATAATAATTTAAAATGGAGAGAAATTTATGGAGAAAAACATCCTAATAGTAAAGATGTTGAATTGTTACTTAGATTTTGTGCTATTAAACATAACTTTAAATTGGTAGGAGAAGAAATAGTTATAGAAAATTATAATAATTCATATCCACAATTATTAAATGATTTTTCAGATGGAGCTATTAATTTTAATGAAGAAGAAATTAAATATTATAAAAAATCTTTGGAAAAATTTATAAATAGAGTGGAAATCAAAAGCAAAAAACCAAGATTACTATTAGAAAGTTTATATCTAGCTAGTCAGTATGTAGGTGGAGATTATAAAATAAATGATGAAATTTGTAATGAATTATTAGATGATGAAGAATATACAAAAAATACATTAAGTTCGTCATCATCTAAATCAAAAGTTACAGCGAGGTTTAATTATGTCTATAGAAAGTTACAACAATATGTTAAAAGAAATAAAGGATAAAATAGAAAATGAAAAATTAAAATATAAAAATGCTATTATTATAGGGGATAATTCAAGTGGGAAATCAGAATTACTTAGAAATATTTTAATGGATAAAAAAGAAGGGTATTATTTTATAGATTCAGTAAATAGAAGTTTTAATTATGAAAAAATAGGAGATATACAAAAAATAAGTAATACTTATATAAATGTATTAAAACATAGACTAGAAGAAAATATTTTTAATTTAAATGATAGCTTTGATTTTAATAAAACAGGTATAGGATTTATTGAAGAGGTATATTTAAATTTTGAGGAAGAACTAAAAATGTTAATTAAAGATTTTCTTAATGTAGATTTTGATATTGCTATTGAAGATAATTTAATATTAGGAAAAAAACAAAAATTGTTAATAGATAAAAATGTAGAAAAGTTATCTAGTGGGTATCAAGCTATAATAAGGATTTTTTTAGAACTATTATATTTTAAAAATTCTTATAATAATATAAATAAAAATCCAATAGTAGTAATTGATGAGATAAATGAATTTTTATCTACAAAAAATGAAAAAAAATTTTTACCATTCCTAATGAAAAAGTTTAATAATATGAATTTTATCATAACTACACATTCAGCAGATGTAATAGCAAGTTCTATTGATTTTAATATTATTGTTTTAAAAGGAAATAGTTATGAATGTCTAGATGGAAATGATTTTTCAACTGTAACAGATGCAAGAGAGATATTTGAAAAAATTTACAAATTAAGTGATAACAATATGGCAAATGATATAGAATTTGAACTTAGAAATTTACTAAATTTTAAAATTTCTGGAACATGGACAGAGAAAGAAGAAACTAAATTAAATAAAATTGAAAAAGAAAAATTAACTAACTCTCAATTACTTATATTAAATGAGATAAAAAGTTGGTGATAGGATGCCAAAAGATATTTTTTTATTAGATATACCAAATTTTGAACCTCAATATAATAGTGATACTATATATTCATATGAAGGAGATGGAAAAGAAAATCTAAAAAAGGTTTTAATAAAAGCTTCAAGGGGATATTGTATGTATTGTTATGCTAAAGTTTTAGTAGACAGAAAAAATTTTGGCCATTTAGAGCATTCCATTGAAAAAGTTAATTGTGATAAATTAGTTAATTGTTTAGCCAATATTTCAATAACCTGTTCTAAATGTAATTTATCCTTCAAAAAAAGAGGAGATAATCAAAGAAGATTAACAGTAGAAGAGATAAATAACTTTGAACAATCTACCAAATGTTCAACTAAGTGTTTAAACAGTTGTGAAGAATATAAAAAATTAAGAAATATATATATTAAAAAATCAGAAGCAGAAATAATTTTGCAACCATTTGGAGTAAAAAGTGAAAAAACAAATAAATATTATTTAATTCAATATGACATATTAAATCAAAAATTTATTCCTAGTGTTTTATATGAATATACTGATGAAGAAAAACTATTTATAGAAAGACATATTAATAGATTTAATTTAAATGATACAAAATATAGAACAAAAGAATTTTCTAAATTTATTGAGGATGTGGTAGAATATAAAGTAATCCCTAAAAAGGATAGATATTGCAATTTGATTGTAGATTTATTTATAGAATCACTAGAAGGATTTTCAAAAGAAAAAGTTATAAAAATATGTGAATTTATATATAAACAATTAGTTATTAAGAATAAACTGTGAATTTGAAAATAATTATTTAGTAAAAAGCATTTTTAGGAGGGGTAAAAATAAAGACTTTCTTCTTAGGAATAAAGGAAATAAATAAATCTTATAAAATAATATTTTTTAATAAAAATATATTGTTAAGATTAACAGAAAGTATAATGATAATTTTGTCAGAAGGCTCTTGCTTTTTAGGAATATATATTTTATTTGGAAGGTATTTTAAAGTATCTTCCATTTTTAAAATTATATTTCTTTTAATAGTATATATAATTTTTCATTATTTAATTGGATATATTCTTCTTATTTCTTCAAGGATACATGAATTTATGAAGAAAAGTGTAGAAGATAGTATAGAAGGATATTTTTTGTTAAGTTATTTTATTACAAGTATATATTCTTTTTTCTTAATAATTTTTCCTAAAAGTATAAAAATGTTTTTTATACCAGGTATTTTAGGGATTATAATATGTTATATAATTAATTTAAAAATCTTATTTAAAATTATGAGAAATCCAAAAAATATTAAGTTTACTAAAGCTGATTCATCAAGCTTATCTAAATTAATGGTAGCAGCTTTAGTTATAGTAAGTATGATTATAATAAATTTATATTTAGGAGTATGTCTTATAAAAGCATATGATGTAAATGCTTTTTCAAACAATCCAAGTAATTTTGATTTATTATATTTTACCATAACTACATTTACAACTATTGGTTTTGGAGATATTGTACCACTAAATTTTTATGCTAAGCTTATGACAATTTTAATTGCTTTTAGTAGTGTAGTTGTAATTACAATATTTCTTGGAAGTATTTTTTCATATAAAAAGGAGAAACTATGATAATAGATTTATCTTATAAAATCCATGAAGGTATGCCAAAATATCTAGGAGATGATGATATTTCTTTATTAGAAGATAAAAATTATAAAAAGGATGGCTATACTTCATATATAATAAAATCAGGAATGCATTTAGGAACTCATATAGATGCACCTATGCATTTAACTAATGATAAAAGATTTATAAGTGAATTTTCTTTAGATAACTTTTATGGAAAAGGAGTTATCTTAAACTGCATTGGAGAGGATTTAATAAAACCTAAAAAAGAATATGAAAAGCTAATAAAAAATAAAGATATTGTAATAATATATACTGGTTTTGAAAGTAAATATGGAAAAGAAGAATATTATGAAAATCATCCAATAATAAGCCTTGAAATTATAAAATTGTTTATAGAAAATAATATAAAAATGATAGGATTTGATATGCCTTCTCCTGATAGATTTCCCTTTGAAAGTCATAAAATGCTTTTAAAAAATGAAATTTTTATATTAGAGAATTTATGTAATATAGAAAAACTTTTAAATGCTAAAGAATTTAAAATAGCAGCTTTTCCATTAAAGATAGAAGCAGAAGGCAGTTTAGTAAGGGCAGTTGCTTTTATATAAGTTATACTCAAAACTTTGAGGATAAATATTGATAAATTCCAATTTGCAGAAAAAACTGTAAACTGGAAGTTGTGTTATTCTTCATGATTCTCAATGTTATAGACAATACAAGCAATTCCTGCAATCATCGAAAACAGAATAGCTCCGCCCATTGCCTCATCCAAGGTAGCACCAATAAAGAATCCTGCGATTGCAGCAATAGCCATAATAATGACACAAGCCACCGTTCTAAACTTTTTAATATATAGTACCTCCGTCAAATTCCGATTTATTAAATTCATATTTACATTATACTATAAAAATAATGGCACTGTATATCACTTTATCCATATGTTAGTTTTAAGAGGTAATTTTATTAATATTTATTAAATTTATCCTATTTTAATATATATTAAGATATAGGAACTATCAAAAAAAACATACATAGATATAAGGTTTGTTTATTGACAAAAGTAATAAAACATGATAATATGAAGATGACTTCACATGAAGTATACTTCATATTATGAAATAGGTGAAAATATTGAAAAATAAAATAAAAGAATATCGTACAAATTTAAAAATGACTCAACAAGAATTAGCAGAAAAGGTTAAGGTATCATCAAGAACCATAATTTCCTTAGAAAAAGGACAATATAATCCTTCAATTATGTTAGCTTATCGTATTGCACAAGTTTTTGAAACCACAATAGAAGAGTTATACTGTTTAAAAGAAAATAAAGAAAGGGAGGACTTAGGATATGAAGAGTTATAAAACTAAATCATTTAAAGACAAAATTAAATTACGAATTTTAGCCTTAAGACTTACTATTTTTTTTATGATTTTATACATGTTTATAATTGGAAAACTTGGATTTGGAGATTCACGTAAGATGACAGATTTTGCAGATACTATTAGTAAAATTATACTTTTTGGTGGAATGATATATGTTTTTTTTAGAATTTCTTATAATAAAAAGTTATTAAAAGATAAATTATTGCGTTTAGATGAAGAAATAAAAGAAACTGATGAAAGAAAAAAATTTTTACATGATAAAAGTGGTGGAGTGGTTCTTGATATATTATTATTAATTTTATTATTTATTACTTGTACAACAGCCTTTATAAATATGACTGCATTTTATATTTCCTTTACTATATTAATGATAGCAATTATTTTAAAAGCTATAAGTTATTATGTATATATGAAGTTATATTAACAAAAGTCTATTGGATTAAGGCAAGGATAATAATTCACTTACCTTAATCTAGTTTATATAAATTTTTATAAGTTAAATGTACTAAAATCAATTTCTAAATCATTATATATATTTACCTTTACTTTATCTTGAAAAGTATATGAATTTACCATATCATAAAATTCATTTTCTTCTAGTTTATAGACGTATATTTTCTTTACTCTTGGGTCAATAATCCAATATTCTTTAATTTTATATTTCTGATAAAGATTTAGCTTTGTTATATAATCATGGCTTGAATTTGATGGTGATACAATTTCAATAATCATATCAGGAGAGCCAGTACATCCAGAGTCAGTTAATTTATTTTTATCACATATAACTGAAATATCAGGTTGAACTACTGATTTACTATTAATAGACTCTTCATTATCATTTTTTAGTATTACATCAAAAGGAGCTACATATACCTCACATTCTCCATTATTAGATTTTATATAATGTTGAAGTTCATAGGATATATTTGATATTAATTTCTGATGTATTCTTGCAGGTGCTGGTGACATATTAAAAATTTCTCCTTCTATAATTTCTATTCTTTCATCCTCTGGAAAGGTTAGGTAATCTTTATAAGTATATATTTTATTTTTGCTAGGTATCATTTTAAAAACCTCCTTTATTAACAAGGTATAAGCATAGTATAATATTTATGTTTATTTTATTATAGTTAATATTTCTTGTCAAAAATATTTGTAATAATATATTTAAAAAATATAAATGAAAATAAATTAGGGCTATTGCACAAAGAATTTTCATAATAATATAAATTTTATTAATACTTCTTTATGCAATAGCCTTTTTAAATTTTAATATATTTTAATTAAAATAAGTTACTTTATCTTCTGGTTCTTTAGCTGGTTCAATATTTTGCACAATTAAAATAGGAAGGTCTTCTTGACGTTCTTTATTAAATTCATATTTAACTTTAGCAGTTAAAGTTATCCATGAATTGTGTTTTAATGTTTTTGCCATTTCATATTTAGCTACAACACCTACAAAGGATATATCATCTTCACAGCATGTCATTGCAAGTCTTCCAAATACAAAGTTTCCCTTTGGAAATTCTGGTTTATTATAAACCATTCCTTTAATTTTTATAGTTTTGTTATTATAGTTTTTAGGATTATCTAAGGCATCTATGTACCATATACCAAAGTCTTCATCATTTATTTCAATAACTTTAGCCTTTAAGTCGTAAGGAAGTTCTTCAGGTCCTAAATCCATAATTTGACCTACCTTATTTTCAAAGTAAACAGCAGCTCCTCTGTTTACTGCCTTTATTGTACGTCTAAAGCTTTGAAGTTTTTCTAAATCTTCATCACAGCGATTTACAATTATCATATTTGATGAGCCTATTTTATCTATAACCATTGACTTCATATTATTTAAATAAAGTTCAAGAGAAGTATAATCTAGTAAGGTTATAAGTTGAACAATTATCCATTCTTTAGGTGCTGGCATGTTGAAAAATGTTTCCATTTGCCACATTCCATTACATTCTATAAGAACTCTTTCAGGTTTATATACAGAATTACATTCTTTAAAGAATTCTTCTGTTAAATCTTCTTCATTTTCAACTATTAATAAACTTGAATTAGTTTTTTCTAAAAGCTCTTTATCAAGTTCTTCAATTCCTTCTTCTGTTAAGATTAAAAGGGTAGATTCTCCTTGAGAAAAATTTTCATCTTGAAGAGTTTCTCTTAAAAAAGAAGTTTTTCCACCTTCTAAAAATCCATTAACTAAGTAAACTGGTATATCCAAATTTTTGTCCTCCTTATGCTAATTTAAATAGCTTTTCAATTTCTGGGGTTTTAAGATTTGTACCAATTACACAAATCTTTCCTGTATAATCTGGATTTCCTTTACGTATTTCATATTCTCCTGGTACTAAGTCAAAGTAGAACCATTCTCCATCTACACTTGGAAGGATTCCTTTAGAACGTAAAATCATTCCATATTCATCTGAAGCAGATAAAGCTTCTAAAGCAGATTTAATTTCTTCTTCAGTATATTTATGAGGTGTTTCAACTCCCCAGCTTGTAAATACATCATCTGCATGATGGTGGTGGTGATGTCCACAGCCACATTCTTCCCCATGTTCATGGTCATGATGATGATGGTGTTCACAGCCACAATCTTCTTTTTCATTATGGTCATGGTGATGATGGTGTTCACAACCACATTCTTCTTCATCATGGTGGTGATGGTGTCCACAACCACATTCTTCTTCATCATGATGGTGATGATGTCCACAGCTACATTCTTCATCATCATGGTGGTGATGATGTTCATGTTCTTTTAAAACTTCTTCTTCAAAAGAATTTTTCTTTTCCATTGCAGAAAGAATAGTAGCACCACTTAAATCTTCCCAAGGAGTAGTTATTATTGTAGCTTTATCATTATGTTTTTTAATAATAGCTACAGCTTCTTCTAATTTTTCTTGAGACATTTTTTGTGTACGGCTTAAAATAATAGTTTTTGCATTTTCAATTTGGTTATTATAGAATTCACCAAAGTTTTTTTCATACATTTTGCATTTTAAAGCATCTGCAACTGTAACAAAGTTATTTAATTTTGCATCAATTTCACCTTCAATGTTTTCAACAGCCTTTATAACATCAGATAGCTTACCAACACCAGATGGTTCTATAAGAACTCTATCAGGAGTAAACTTAGTTAAAACTTCCTTTAAAGCAGTTCCAAAGTCTCCAACTAAAGAACAACAGATACATCCAGAGTTCATTTCTGTTATTTCAACTCCTGCATCTTTTAAAAATCCGCCATCTATTCCTATTTCACCAAATTCATTCTCAATTAAAACTACCTTTTCTCCTTTAAAAGCTTCATCTAAAAGTTTTTTAATTAAAGTAGTCTTTCCAGCACCAAGAAATCCTGAAAAAATATCAATTTTAGTCATTTAAAAATCCCTTTCCTTTACTAATTTTTTAGCCATAAGAAGTTAATGGCTAATTTCCACATATGAAGTAGTATAGCACTATTGATAAAAATATTCAAATAGATAAAAAACTCTTTATATAAACTTATAAATGTTTTAGAATATATAAATAAAAAATAAATTTAAAGGAGAAAAAAATGGAATTTTTAAAGGGAAAATTTAAATGGATACTTAGTCTTTTCTTAACAGTATTTTTAATGGCATCTTCATTTTTAGGATGTACATTAGAGGATTTAGACAGCTTTTTAGGAAATGAAGAAACAATAACAGCTGAAAATCAAAATGAAACAACAACAAATAATAATATTACAAATAGTAATAATAGTAGTAGTAGTAGTGAGGAAAATTTAAAAGAAGATATATCTGAAAGTAAAGAATATTCTTCTAAAGAAGAAGTAGCAGCTTATATAAATAAGTATAATAAACTTCCTTCAAATTATATAACAAAAAAAGAAGCTGAAAATTTAGGTTGGGAAAGTAGTAAAGGTAATTTATGGAATGTAGCAGATGGAAAAAGTATAGGTGGAGATAAGTTTGGAAACAGAGAAGGTCTTCTTCCTAAAAAATCAGGAAGACAGTATTATGAATGTGATATAGATTATAATGGTGGATATAGAGGGGCTAAAAGAATTATATATTCAAATGATGGCTTAATTTATTATACAGAAGACCATTATAAAACCTTTGAACAGTTATATTAGGAGATGATTTTTTTTGAGAAAAATAGTTTTAGATTGCAAAGAAATGACTTCAAAGGAAAAAGCCCATGAATATATAATGAAAAAAATGGACTTTCCAAATTATTATGGAAAAAATTTAGATGCTTTATATGATATTCTTTCTACCTATGATAAAGAAGTTTATATAAAGTTTATAAATACTAAAAGTTTAACTGAAGCTTTAGGAGAGTATGGAACTTTTTTAATAGATGTGTTTAAAGATGCAGAGGAAGAAAATAAAAAAATTAAATTTAATATGTTATAAAAAAGTAGGTTATATATTAACCTGCTTTTTTTGTTATATAATAAAGGGGTTAGGAGGAAAAATAATGAATAAAAAAATAACAACTTTATTTATGGTTATATCCTTATTTGTTATCTATTTAGAAATTGGATATAAAAACAATATAGTATTAAATAGCATATTTATAATGATTTTATGTATATTACAATTAATAAAAAACTTATTTAATGTGTCTTTTAATTTAATAACAGTTATTCAAACATTTATTTTAGTTTTTTCTATAAATTTTTCATCTAAAGAAATTTTTTTGCTATTTCCAATATTATTTTTTGAACTTTTGAAAAATAAGCTTTCATTAGAAAAATCAATAGCTTTTTTAAGCTTAATTATGATTGTCTTTTTTAAAAGGGATATAGGAAATATTTTCATTTATATAGTTTTATTAACTTTATATTTATATGAAATAAAGGGAAGAGAAGAGGAAAATAAAAATCTAAAAGTTATAAAAAAGGATAATAGAAAAGGAAAATTTATTATGGAAGAGAAGGTTTTAAATTTTAATAGGTATTTAGAGCAAAATGAAGTTGTAATATCTTTAAGGGAAAGAAATATTATGGCACAAAAGCTTCATGACCATTTAGGACATAGAATAACAAGCTCTATTATGCAACTTGAAGTAATAAAAGAAACTTTAGGAAAAAATAATGAAATAAGCATGAAATATCTTTTAAGTGCTATGGAAAATTTAAGAGTAGGAATGGAGGAAATAAGAACTGTATTAAGAAATGTAAAGCCTAAAGATAGAACTATAACTATTGAAAATATAAAAAAACTGCTTTTAGAATTTCAATATAATAGTGGCATAAAAACTCATTTTCATTTAGAAGGAGAAGTGGAAAAGCTAGGAGTTAAAAGATTAATAGTAATTGAAGAAAACATAAAAGAGGCATTAACAAACACATTAAAATATTCAAAAGCTTCTCAAATAAATGTTTCAATACTTATTTATAATAAGGTTGCAAGAATTGAAATAAAGGATAATGGACAAGGTTCTAGTAATATAAAAAAAGGGCTAGGTCTTATTGGAATGGAAGAACGTCTTGAAAAAATTAATGGAAATATGAAGATAGATGGAAGTGATGGCTTTACTTTAAACATGATTTTAAATTTGGAGGATAAATATGATTAAGGTTTTAATATGTGATGATGATTCTTTAATAAGAGAGAGTTTAAAAATTTTGTTACCTTTAAAAGGGGATATAGAAATAGTGGGAGAAGCTTCAAATGGTAAAGAAGCTATAGATTTTTGCTTAAAAAATAAGGTTGATGTTGCTTTAGTTGATGTAAGAATGCCTATTTTAAATGGAGTAGATGCTATAAAGGAAATAAATAAAAAAACAGAAACAAAGTGTTTAATTTTAACAACCTTTGATGAAGAGGAATATATAAATGAAGCTATATCTTATGGAACAAAGGGGTATATTTTAAAAAATAGTTCTCCTGAAAAAATTGCAAATGCCATAGCTTCTGTACATAATGAAACAATTGTATTAAATGATAATTTATTAGAAAAGCTTTATGATAAAGAAGAAGTTCCAAGCTTTAAAAAATATGATTTTACAGAGAGGGAAAAGGAAATAATACAAGCTATAAGCGAAGGATTAAGCAATAAAGAAATAAGCAAAAAGCTTTTTATATCAGAAGGGACAGTGAGAAATTATATAACTAACATATTAGATAAAACTAATTTAGAGCATAGAACTGCAATAGCGGTGAATTATTTAAAAGGAAATTTATAATATACAAAAACTTTAGCTTAGTTCAAAAATATTCGATTCCTTATGTTATTCGGTCCTTCCGTCGACAGGTTCTTGCGTCACGCCATCATAAAATAAGGAATCGAATATTTTAATAAACAAAAGTAATAATATAAAATATAGTTTTATTTCTTATCTTTGTATGCATATCCAAAATTAATTGGTGGAGCTGTTATTGATAAATATATAAATTCATCATCACCATCATTTAACAAGCCATGAATATCATTATCAGCAAACCTGACTACATCACCAGCATTAAATTCTTTTTCCATATCATCTGCAAGTAATAATTTTCCCTTACCTTTTGTTGCATACCATATTTGCTCCGAAGCCTTATGTGTATGTCTTATTTGACATGCTCCAACTTCTAAATGAACTTCAGTAATTGTAACTCTTTTGCTTGCTGAATTCTCTGGATTTAATAATTGTCTTGAAACAACTCCAGGATTTGATAATTCTATTATACTATCTTTACTAATAAATTCCATTATTATTCCTCCATAAATTATATATTGTTATAGTATACTAATTATTAGTAAAAATCAATCAAATGTTGTGACATAGCCACTTTTTTAAAGTGAAACTTATATTTATATAATATTAAAATTTTAGAAAGAATCCATAATGTAAAACAACTCTTCTGTCTACAAACACCTTATTACAAATGTCATATTGAAAGGTGATATTTATTACTTAAGAAAGGAGAGTTTTTTTTATATAATTAAGGCATAGGAGGGATAATTATGAAGATGTTAGAGATAAGGAAGGTTTATAAAGAGTATGAGGATTTAGTAGCAGTAGATGGAATAAGCCTTAATATAAATAAGGGGGAGATATTTGGAATACTTGGTCCTAATGGAGCGGGGAAGAGTACGTTGATAGGGATGATATGTGGTCTTATAAAAAAGACTTCTGGAGAGATAATTTATGAGGAGAAAACAAATAAAATTAGACAGTGGAAAGAAAATATAGGAATAGTTCCTCAAGATTTTGCCCTTTATTGGGATTTAACAGCAGAGGAAAATATTAAATTTTTCTGTTCCTTATATGGTTTTAAAGGGAAGGATTTAAAGGAAAGGACTGAAAAAAGTTTAGAGTTTGTAGGGCTTACAGAGGTTAGGAATAAAAAGGCTTCTGAATTTTCAGGGGGAATGAAAAGAAGGTTAAATATTGGTTGTGCAATAGCTCATTCTCCAAAACTTATTATTATGGATGAACCTACAGTGGGTATAGACCCTCAATCAAGAAATCATATATTAAATTCAGTTTTAAAGCTTAGAGATGAAGGGGCAACAATAATATATACATCTCATTATATGCAAGAGGTAGATGATATTTGTGATAAAATAGCAATTATAGACAAAGGAAATATTATTGCAGAAGGAACAAGTGAAGAACTTAAAAATATTATTGAAGATAAAAGGGTTTATCATGTTAAGGTAAATAAGGAAATAAAGGATTTAGATAAAAAACTTCTTTCAATAACAGGAATAGAAAAGGTTTCTTTTTTAGAGGGTGAGTATATAGTTACAACTTTAAAAAGTAGTAATATGATTTCAAAGATAGTAGAGATTATCTCTAAAGAAAATATAGATATTCAAAATATATTTAGTGAAGAACCTACATTAGAAAATGTATTTTTAGCACTAACAGGAAAAAAGCTAAGAGAGTAGGTGAAAAAATATGTTTATAAAACTATTAAAAAAGGAAATAAAGCAATTTTTAAGGTCTAAAAGTAATTTAATAATGTTATTTTTATTTCCAGTAATATTAATAACAACCTTAAGTTTTGGTCTTAAAAGCTTAATGGAAAATACAAGTGATAAAATTTTTGAAGGTGATGAAAATAATATTGTATATTATTCTTTAAAAGAGGAAAGTATATATAAAGATGGATTTTTAAATTTTATAGATGCTTTAAAAGATGAGATAAATGTAAATTTTAAGGAAACAAACTCTTTAGAGAAAGTAAAAAAAGAAATAGATAATTATGAAGCTTATGGATTTATAGAAGTTAATAAAGAGGGCTTTAAATATTATTCACCTAAAAATGGAGAAAAAATAAGAGGAAAAATTTTAAGAAGCATTTTTGAAACCTCACTAAATGAATTTTCAGTATATAACACAATAGGAAAGTTTAATCCTGAAAATTTAAAAAATATTATAAAAAGTTCTAAAGATAAATATATAAAAGAAGATTCCACAGGAAAGTTAAGAAATATTACTTCTTCAGAATATTATACCTTTGCAGAGCTTGCTTTAATAATCCTTTATGTATCAACTACTGTAGGAGAATCAATAATAAAAGAAAAAGAACTTAAAACAATAAATAGAATAAGATTATCAAAGGCAAAGGAAAGCAATATATTATTTTCAAAGTTAAGTTTAGGATTTTTAGTTGCAGTAATACAAATCCTTATTGTATATATATATTCTTCCTTAGTTTTAAAAGTAGATTGGGGAGAAAATACATTAAAGTTCTTAGCAATATTTATTGTATTTGGAATATTTGTATCTTCTTTAGGTTTAATTTTTGGAATGTTATGTAAAAAGGAAAGTAGCCTTTCAGGAATTTTAAATGCTATAATAATAGTAATGTGTATTTTAGGTGGTTGTTATACACCGATTAGTATAATTATACAAATACCAATATTAAATAAACTTATGGTTATAAGCCCTGTATATTGGATAAATACAGCTATAAGCAGTATGCTATGTAGTATTAAAACAAATGCTTATTATATTTCATTAATAATTCCTTTAACCTTATCAATAATAATGTTAGTTATAAGTTTACTTTTAGGAAAGAGGAGGAGTTTTAATGATTAATATAATGAAAAATATATGTAAAATCTTATTTAAAAGAAAAAGTTTCATTATTACAACAATAATACTTCCAATAGTTTTAATATTTGTATTTGCTTTATTATATGGAGGAAATTCAAGTTTTAAGGTAGGAATTATAAATAATGATGAAGGATTTTTAGGAAAAGATTTAAAAAGTAAAATAGAAAAGATAGATGCAGTAGAGGTTATAGATATAAATAAAGATGAGAATTATCTTACAAATTTAGTATTTCATAAATACGAAATAATATTAACAATTGATAAAAACTTTACTAAAGATATTATAAATGGAAAAGGAAGTAATGTAAAAGTAAAAGCTATTTCAATGGGTGAAATGGAAAGTATTATGGAGCTTATTATAAATAGTCAAATAAAATCCTATGATGAACTTTATAAAAATATTTTATCTAAAGATATAGAACCTGAAGAAATATTAAGGACTTTTAATGAAGGAAAACCAAACTATGAAATAATAAATAATAAAAAAATAAAAACTTCAATAAATACTTCCTTAGGAGTAATTATATATTTAATATTTGTATCAGCTGGAATGAGTTGTGGATTTTTATTAGAGGATGAAAAACAGGGTACAAAAGCTAGAATATTTATGGCAAATATTCATGAGAAAACTTACTTTGGTGCAGTAATAACTATCTTTTTCTTATTAAGTTCTATAACTTCTGTTGAATATTATATTGTATGTAATATATTAGGTTATAATTTTGGCTTTGAAAATAAGTGGATTCTTTTACTTCTTATGCTTTTAGTAACATTACTTGCAGTGGTATTTAATATAATGCTTACTTCAATAATAAAGAATAAATCTACATTAACATTAATTTCAACAAGTATTTTAGTACCAGTATTTATGCTTAGTGGAGCATTTTGGAGCTTTGATTTTATGGGAAAAACTCTTCAAAAGGTAGGAAATGCTTTACCTATAAGATGGTTTCTCTTAGCAGTTGAAAAACTTCAAATGGGGCAAAATATAGAAAGTATATTTCCTATAATATTAGCATTAGTATTACTTACTATATTTTTATTTTTCCTTTCAATTTTCTTTACAAGAAATAAAATAGTTTTAATAAAAGAATATCAATAAAACATAAGGTGAAGAGTAATTTTTTAATTTTATATCTTCACCTTTTACTTTTACTAAATATAATTTATAATATAAATAAAAATTATATTATAGATAAAGGATGGGAAAAGATGTACAAAAACTATATATTTGATTTATATGGAACATTAGTTGATATAAATACTAATGAAGAAAAAGCATATTTGTGGGAAAAGATGGCTGAGTTTTATGGTTATTATGGAGCACATTATAAACCAGTAGAACTAAAAAAAGCTTATAAAAAAGCCTGTGAAGATGAAAAGGAAAAAAACGCTCAATTTGATTGCCCAGAAATTAAGGTTGAGTATGTATTTTTAAGATTATTTAAAGATAAGGGAATTAATGTAGATATAAACTTAGCAATACATGCAGGACAAATGTTTAGAATAATTTCCACAAAGTATATAAAACTTTATGATGGAGTAATAGATTTTCTTGAAGCATTAAAAAAGAAAGGGAAGAAAATTTATCTTTTATCAAATGCACAAAAAATATTTACAGAACATGAAATAAAGCTTTTAGGAATATATGATTATTTTGATGGTATTGTTTTATCTTCAGAAGAAAATTGTTGTAAACCAGATAAAAGCTATTATGAAATAGTTTTAAATAGATACAAATTAAAAAAAGAAGAATCAATAATGATTGGAAATGATGAAATAGCAGATATTAAAGGCTCTTATGAAGCAGGCCTTGACTCTTTATACATACATGCAAATATATCTCCAGAAATTAAAGGAAAGCTTTTAAGTAAATATACAATTATGGATGGAGACTTTAGAAAGGTTAAGGATTTAATATTAAAATAAAACATAGTATTAAATATAACTAAAATAAATAAGTATGAAGCTGTTGCATTAAGAAATATTAATACAATATAGTGTTTTGCTAAATATATATTAAAATGTGTATTATTATAAGGTTTCTTTTTGTAGCAGCCATACTTAATTTAAGGAGGAATTTTAAAAAAAATGAACTTAAATAAATTAAGTAATAGAACTAAAGGAATAATTTTTATAATATTATCAGCCTTTGGTTTTGCTATGATGTCAGCTTTTGTTAAGCTTGCAGGGGATATACCTTCATTTCAAAAGACTTTTTTTAGAAATTTAGTTTCATTATTTGTGGCATTAGTTATAATTATAAAACATAAGGGAAGTTTTTTTGGAAAAAAAGAAAATCAAAAAGTTCTTATTATGCGTTCAACCTTTGGAACTTTAGGAATAGTTTTTAATTATTATGCTATAGATAGACTTGTTTTATCAGATGCAAATATGTTAAATAAATTAAGTCCCTTTTTTGCAATAATATTTTCTGCATTATTTTTAAAAGAAAAAATAAAGCCAAATCAAATGATAGCTTTAATAGTAGCTTTTATAGGTATGTTGTTTGTAGTTAAGCCTTCCTTTGATTTTACTGTTATTCCAGCTTTTGCAGGAGTTTTAGGAGGAATTTCAGCAGCTGCTGCATATACTTGCGTAAGAGCTTTAAGTGGAAAGGAAAGTCCTGATACAATAGTATTTTACTTTTCTTTATTTTCAACAATAGCTGTATCTCCATTTATGATAGCAACCTTTACACCTATGAAAATATTACAACTTTTATCTTTATTATGTGCAGGGGTATTTGCAAGTATAGGACAATTTGGAATAACTTTAGCCTATAAATATGCACCAGCTAAGGAAATATCAATATTTGATTATACAAATATAATATTCTCAGCAATAATAAGTTTATTTATCTTTAATGTACTTCCAGATAAATATAGTGTTTTAGGATATTTAATAATATTCATAGCAGCTTTATATATGTTTATTTACAATAAAAAGTTAGATAAAAGTGAAGTGAAAAAGTAAATTTTTTATTTAAATTAGAAAGGAGAGATTTTTTTGAAGTGGTTATATAAACTAGAAAGAAAGTTTGGAAAGTATTATATTCCTAATTTAATGGAAATAATATTATTTGGAAGCTTAGCTGTATATTTATTAAGTGTTACAGTAATTCCAAATTTATTAAATATGCTATATTTAGACCCTTCTAAAGTAATGAAAGGAGAAGTTTGGAGGCTTATAACCTTTGCATTTGTTCCAGGAAGTGGAGGAAATGGCATTTTAGTTATTTTAAATTTATACTTTATGTATTTAATAGGAATGGCCCTTGAAAATTATTGGGGTGGTTTTAAATTTAATGTATATTTCTTTATAAATTATTTTTTAACAATAATAGCATGTATGCTTACTGGTATTCCAGATATAGTAATGACTAATATTCTTTCAATCCCAGGTTTTAGTATTTCTTTATACTTAGCTTATGCAACCCTTTGCCCAGATGCTACATTTTATTTATTTTTTATACTTCCAATAAAGGCAAAGGTAATGCTTTATATAAACTGGGCAATAATAATACTTCAAGCAGTAGAATTTTTAATAAATGGTTCTTTATTAGGAGTAGTTTTAACCTTTGTTCCTGTAGTAAATTATTTAATATTTTTTGGGCCTTCTACAGTAAAAGAAAAGAAGGAGAGAAAAAATAATGTTATAAGAATGAAGGATTATAAAAAGAAAATGAATTCTACAAAAAAGCCTTATACTCATAAATGTACAGTATGTGGACTTACAGATATTGATGACCCAGATATGGATTTTAGATATTGTGGAGAATGTGATGGAAAACATGCTTATTGTAGTAAGCATATAAAAAATCATAAACATATAAAAAACAATAAAGAAAGTAAAACCATAGAACTTAAAAAAGACTAATTAAAAAAGAGAGTTTAAGCTCTCTTTTTCTTTGTAATAATTCTAGTTAAAGTAGTTACTAAGATAATTCCAAGGGCAAGAGTACCTGCACTTGCAATTGTACTTAGTCCTGTAGAAATAGAACTTGAAATATCTCCTTTAACTACATCATACATTGTATAATACATACCTGCACCAGGAACTAAAGGAAGCATAGCACATATTACAAGTAAGGTAACGGGAGTTTTTAAAACCCTTGCCATAATTTCAGAATAAATACTAAATACTATTGAAGAAATAAGCATAGAACTTATATTTGAAATATTATTATTTAAACATAAAGAATATACAAACCAGCTTAGTCCACCACCTAAGGAAGCAAATAAAAGTTTTTTACCTTTAATATTAAATAATACTCCAAAGCCAAAACAGCCAATAAGTGAGAAAATACTTTCAGAAATTAAATTCATTTTTAAATTGTACCTCCTAAAACCTTAATCCAAAGGCTTATAACCACACCAGTTCCAACAGCTATAGCTACAGCTATTAAAAAAGCTTCAGAGCCTCTTGTAATACCTGCTAAATAATCTCCTGCAATAATATCTCTTACTGCATTTGTTATAATAATTCCAGGTACTAAAAGCATTATAGAACCTATAATTGTTTTGTCTAAATTATGTACTAATCCAAAATACTTAAAAATTAAAGCAAGTAAAGCTGTAAAGCCTCCTCCAACACAATTTGTGAAAAAGGAATTTAAAAGAAATTTTTTTGATTTTAAAACTATATAATTTATTCCAAAACCTATTATAAAAGATGAAATAAAATCATTAAAATCTCCCCCATAAAGAAGAGAAAAAGCTCCAGCAACAAGGGAAGAAGCTAGGTAGCTATAAAGGGTTTTATAATTATCTCCTTTATTAATTTTTAATAAGGTTTTATAAAGTTCATCTAAATACATAGGTTTGTTTTGAAGTTTTCTAGATAAATCATTTATTTTATGAACCTTATTTAAATCAACACCTCTATTTGTAATTCTTTTTACAGTTGAATAGATTTGTTCTTTATAAGTAATAGATACAATAATACCAGTAGGAGTTGCAAAGCTATCTGTTTCTTTAACTCCAAAGGCTAGACAGATTTTATCTATTGTTTCTTCAACTCTATAGGTTTCAGCTCCACTTTCAAGAAGAATTTGTCCTGCAAAGGCTGAAACTTGAAGAAGTTTATTTACATCCATAAACATCACCTCTTAAGAAATATATTAAAATTATATCATAAAAATAATTAATAAAATAAAAAATAACTTAATAAATATAGTTGAAAATAAGTTGATAAATTGTTTAAGAAACCTTATAATTAAAATAAATTATTAAATTATGAGGTGATAAAATAATGAATTTTGATAATGTAAAAAAAGAAGATAAAGATATTTATAATCTTATAGAAAAAGAATTAAAAAGACAACAAGATGGAATAGAACTTATTGCTTCTGAAAATATAGTAAGTGAAGCTGTTATGGAAGCTATGGGTTCATACCTTACAAATAAATATGCAGAAGGATATCCAGGAAAAAGATATTATGGTGGATGTCACGTTGTAGATGAAATTGAACAAATAGCAATAGATAGAGCTAAAGAACTTTTTGGAGCAGAGTATGCAAATGTACAACCTCACTCAGGTTCACAAGCTAATATGGCAGTTTATTTTTCAGTTCTTGAACCAGGAGATACTGTTTTAGGAATGGATTTAAGCCATGGAGGACATTTAACTCATGGTTCACCAGTTAACTTCTCTGGAAGATTATTTAACTTTGTTTCTTATGGTGTTGATAAAGAAACAGAAATGATAGATTATGAAAATGTAAGAAAGATAGCATTAGAAAATAAGCCAAAACTAATTGTAGCAGGTGCTAGTGCATATTCAAGAATTATTGATTTTGCAAAACTAAGAGAAATTGCTGATGAAGTAGGAGCACTTTTAATGGTTGATATGGCTCACATTGCAGGACTTGTAGCAGCTGGAGTTCATCCATCACCAGTACCTTATTGTGATTTTGTAACATCAACTACTCACAAAACATTAAGAGGACCAAGAGGTGGACTTATACTTTGTAAAGAAAAATATGGAAAGCTTATAGATAAAAACATATTCCCAGGAATGCAAGGTGGTCCATTAATGCATGTAATAGCTGCTAAGGCTGTATGCTTTAAGGAAGCATTAGATCCAAGCTTTAAAGAATATGGAGCTCAAGTAGTTAAAAACTGTAAGAGATTAGCAGAAGAATTAATAAAAAGAGACTTTAATATAGTTTCTGGTGGAACAGATAATCATGTATTCTTAGTTGATTTACATAACAAAGAAGTTACAGGAAAAGAAACTGAAAACTTATTAGATAGAGTAGGAATTACATTAAATAAAAATACAGTTCCAAATGAAACAAGAAGCCCATTTGTAACTTCAGGAGTAAGAATAGGTACTGCTGCTGTAACTACAAGAGGATTTAAAGAAGAGGATATGGTAGTTATTGCTGAAATAATAGATGAAGCAATAAAGAATAGAGAAAATGAAGAAGCTTTAGAAGGACTTAAGAAAAAAGTAAAAGCTTTATGTGATAAATATCCATTATATGAATAATTTTTACAGCTCCCATTTTATTTGGGAGCTTTTTTAAAAGGAGAATTTATGAATTTATTAGTAACTGTAAGTCAAAATGAACTTTTAGATGTTTTATTAAATGTAGCACCAGTAAGACCAATATTTATATGGGGAGCACCAGGAATTGGAAAGTCAGCTCTTGTAAATACCTTTGCAGAATCTGTAGGACTTGAGTGTGTATCTCTTTTAGGAAGTCAACTTGCACCAGAGGATATTATAGGAATCCCTCAAATAAAGGGAGATTATAGTGTGTTTATTCCTCCCAAAATTATTGCAAGAAAAGAACCTTATTGTTTATTTTTAGATGAATTAAATGCTTGTTCTCAAGAGGTTCAAAAGGCATTTTATAGTTTAATTCATGAAAAAAGAATAGGAGAGTATTACCTTCCTGAAGGGTCAATAATAATTGGGGCAGGAAATAGAGCACAAGATAGTGCAATAGTTAAACCTATGTCCTCAGCTCTTATAAATAGAATGTTTCATGTTGAGTTAAAGGTTTCCACAAAGCAATGGCTTTCTTGGGCTTCTGAAAATAATATTCATCCATATATTATTGAATACATTACTCTTCGCCCAGACCATCTATTTTCCACACCACCTAAAACAGAGGAAGCTTTTTCAACACCACGTTCATGGCATATGTTAAGTGATGCTATGAATGAATATAAAGATGATTTAAAAGAAGAAACATTAAAAATATTAGCCTATGGAACTTTATCACCTAATCATGCAGGGCAATTTATTGCTTTTATAAAGCAAATAAAAAATAGATATAGGTTATCTTCTATTATTTCAGGGGATGAGTCTTGGCCAAATAAACCAGAAGATAGAGATGTTTTATACTTTTTAGCTCAATCTTTTAGAGCCCAAATTATAAAAGAACTTCCAAGTGATAAAAAGAAATTAAATGAAAATAGTCAATATTTTGCTCATAGAGCTAAGGCTTTAATTAAGGATTTATCTTTAATTAGTCTTGAAATTGCTCAAATGGTTGTTGGAAATGTAGATGAAAATAGCCTTCCAAACTGGTTTATGATAGAAATTGTAAGAGACCTTCCAAGGCTTGTGGAGAAGAAAAATGGCTAAAAAATTAGATAATAATATTGCTTTAAAAAATTATGAATTAGGATATGATATGGTTTTAAATCATCCTATATTTGAAGGATTTTTAAAATATTATAGAGTTTCAATTTATAGAAATGATACAGTTCCCTATCCTAAAGAGGGCTATGCTGTATGTTCAAATTTATGTTGTATTTATGTAAATCCAAAAATAAGAGCTAATCCTTCAGAATGGGCTTATATTTTAGCCCATTGTTTACTACATTTTGCTTTAGAACATTTTAAAGGCATAGAAAATAAGGATATTGTTAAATGGAATATAGCCTGTGATGTAGCTATAGCTAAGTTTTTAGAAAATCTTAAATTTGGAACTCCTATTAATGAATGTGGAGCTAGAAGTAAGTTAATTTTTATGTCTTCAGAGGAGCAAATATATAAATATTTATTAGAAAATGAAGTTGATGAAAAGTATAAAGATTTTCAGGTGGGAAATAAAAATTCTTTAGATATGATAATTGAAAAAGTTTCAAGTTATAATAAGAAAACAATTGAAAAAAGAATGAAAGTATGCCCTAAAATATTTGCAGAAGGGTTAAGTAAAGCTGTTTCAAGTGCGATAGATGTAGCAGCAGGTTATGCTTCAGATTTATATGGAAGTAGTATAATTAAGACAAAGGCAAAAAGAGCATTAGAATGGTTTGTATCAAGTTATCCACTACTTGGGGCATTAGCTTCAAGCTTTAAATTAATAGAAGACCCATTAATATGTCAAAGGGAAGAAATTTCTATTGCAGCAATTGATGTTACTTTAAAGGAAATTTATATTAATTCTTCTGCAAACCTTTCAATGGAAGAATGTAAATTCGTAATAGCTCATGAATTATTACATGCTGGTCTTATGCATCATGAAAGATGTTGTGGAAGAGATGTTTTTTTATGGAATGTAGCTTGTGACTTTGTAATAAATGGATGGCTTATTGAAATGGAAATTGGAGAAATCCCAACCCTTGGACTTTTATATGATGAAAGCTTAAAAGGATTATCAGCAGAAAGTATATATGATAAAATAGTAACAGATATAAGAACTTATAGAAAACTTATTACCCTTAGAGGAAAATCTTTAGGGGATATAATAAAAAGTCCTAACTTAAATGGAAAAGTAGGAGAAAATTTAGAAGACTTTTATAAAAGTGCTCTTCAACAGGGATTAGAATATCATAAAGAAAGTGGAAGGGGCTTTTTACCAAAAGGGTTAGTTGAAGAAATAAAGGCCTTATCAATGCCAGCTATTCCTTGGGATGTAGAACTTGCAAAATGGTTTGATAACTTTTTAAATCCTATAGAAAAAAGAAGGACCTATGGAAGACCAAGTAGGAGACAATCTTCAACGCCAGATATACCAAGACCAAGTTATATATATAAACCAGAGGAATATTCTAGAACTTTTGGAGTTGTTTTAGATACCTCAGGCTCTATGGATAGACATCTTCTTGCAAAGGCATTAGGAGCTATAACTAGTTATTCAATATCAAGAGATGTGGTTTCTGTAAGGGTAGTGTTTTGTGATGCTGTAGCTTATGATGAAGGATATTTAAATCCAGAAGAGTTATTAGATAGGGTAAAGGTTAAAGGTCGTGGAGGAACAATTCTTCAGCCTGGTATTAATTTACTTGAAAAAGCTGAAGACTTTCCAAAAGATGGGCCTATTTTAATAATAACAGATGGTGAATGTGACAAAGTTACAATAAAAAGAGAGCATGCTTTTTTAATACCTAAGGGAAAACATCTTCCCTTTGTTCCTAAAGGAAAAGTATTTAGATTTGATTAAAAAAATTTTTTATAGCAAAAAAATTATCTTTGAATAATATATATAATAATGTTTTCAAAAAAGGTATATTATGAGCAATAAAAAATTATTAAATTTATATAAAACCTCTTCTATAGTTAAATTTAAAAGAGAAGATAAAATAGTTATAATAAGTGATATTCATAGAGGAGATGGAAGCTATAGTGACTCACTAATAGGAAATAAAAATATTTACTTATCAGCCCTAAATTATTATTATAAAGAAGGTTATACTTTAATTGAAGCAGGAGATGGAGATGAACTTTGGAAAAATAAATCCTTTATAGATATAGCCTATAATCATAAAGATATTTTTAAAATTCTTAATAAATTTAATACTAAAAAAAAGCTCCATCTTTTATATGGAAACCACGATTCTAAAAAAGCATCAAAGGATTTTTTATTAAAGCAAAGAAAAAAAATAGTTAAAATTGACAAAGACTTTGGAAAAGATTTTATATATCTTTTAGATAATACAACTTATAAAGAAAGCCTAGTTTTAAGATATACACCTTTAGATAAAGATATTTTTATATTTCATGGACATCAACTTGACTTTATGAATTATGAACTATCTTTTTTAAGTAAATTTTTAGTAAGATATTTATGGAAGAATATGGAGGGGACTGGATTTAAAGCACCTACAAGTCCTGCAAATAATTATAAAAAGGGTGGAAAGGTTGATAAAAGGTTAGAAGAGTGGTCTTTAAAAAATAATATTTTTATAATATGTGGTCATACTCATAAAAGTAGATTTCCAAAAGCTAATGAAGGAAGTTATTTTAATGATGGATGTTGTGTACTTCCTTATTCTATAAGCACAATTGAAATAAATTTAGGTCTTATTTCATTGGTAAAATGGTCAATAGAGCCAAAAGAAAAGGATAATGTTTTATATATAAAAAGGAGTTTTTTAGGTGGCCCTGAAAAATTAGAGGAATATTTAAAGTAAGTTATAAAAAAAGGGGATTTTTAAGTTATGAGCTTTATTGATTTACATTGTGATACAGCAAGTAGAATTTTTTATGAAAAAGAAGGTTTAAAGAAAAATAGTTTTTCTGTAGATATAGAAAAGTTAAAAAAAGCAAACTGCCTTGGGCAAGTTTTTGCTTTTTTTATAGATGCAGGAGAAGTAACTAACTTAGAAAGTGAATTTAAAAGTATGTATAATACTTTTATATCTGAAATAGAAAAAAATAAAAGTGAAATAGAAATTGTAAGAAATATTAATGAGTTAAAAAGTTGTGAAGAAAAAGGAAAGATAGGAGCTTTTTTATCTATAGAAGAGGGAGAGGTTTTAAAAGGAGATATTAAAAACTTAAAAAGGGTTTATGATATGGGAATAAGGTTTATTACTCTTACATGGAATTATAAAAATTCTTTAGGATACCCTAATTATAATTATATTTATAAAGATAAAGGCTTAACTTCTCTTGGAAAAGATATGGTTATTGGAATGGAGAATTTAGGAATTGTTCCTGATTGTTCTCATTTATCTGATGAGGGCTTTTGGGATTTAATTAAAATATGTAAAAAGCCTTTTATAGCAACTCATTCTAATTCTAGAGAAGTAACTTTTCATCCAAGGAATTTAACTGATGCTATGATTAAAGCTTTAGGAAATAAGGGAGGAGTAATGGGGCTAAATTTTTGTGCTGACTTTTTAGGAAAAAATAAAGTATCTTCTTTAGAAGATATGACAAAGCATATAAAACACATAAAAAATGTAGCAGGTATAGAGGTTTTAGCCCTTGGTAGTGATTTTGATGGAATAGAAAATAAGGTAGAAATTGAAAATTCTTCAAAAATGGATGATTTAGCTTTTTATCTTCATAAAGAGGGACTTAAAGAAGGAGAAATTGAAAAAATATTTTATAAAAATGTATTAAGATTTATAATAGAAAATTTAAAGTAAAGGAAAAATATTATGGAAAAATTATTAGGAAAAACAGCTCTTATTACAGGAGCTTCAAGAGGAATTGGAAGAGCAATTGCAATAGAATTTGCAAAGGAAGGAGCAAACATTGTAATAAATTATTCAAAGGATGAATTAGGGGCTGAAGAAACTTTAAAAATTCTTAAAGGTATAGGAGTAGTAGCTTATAAAATAAAAGAGGATGTATCTTCTTTTAAAGGAGCAGAAAAAATTATAGATTTTACTTTAAAATCCTTTGGAAAGATAGATATTTTAGTTAATAATGCAGCTAAAAGCACAATAGGATTGTTTATGGATTCTTCTAAAGAAGAAATAGAAAATATCTTAAATACAAACCTTTTAGGACCATTATATTTATCAAAAATGGCAATTCCCCATATGATTAATAAAAATGGAGTTATACTTAATATATCCTCAATGTGGGGAGAAGTTGGAGCTTCTTGTGAAGTTTTATATTCTACATCAAAGGGAGGAATAAATCTTTTTACAAAGGCCTTAGCAAAGGAAATGGCACCTTCAAATATAAGAGTTAATGCAATTGCACCAGGAGTAATAGACACTTCAATGAATTCATTTTTAAGCAAAGAAGATAGAAAAGATTTAGAAGAAGAAATACCATTTGGAAGATTTGGCTCTCCAGAAGAAATAGGAAAAATTGCAGTATTTTTATGCAGTAAAGATTCTTCCTATATAACAGGACAAATAATAAGAGCAGATGGAGGCTATATTTAAATTCATCTAGTTAAGCAATAAGAAATTCTTAAAATCCTAGGTTCATTATTTTATGAAGCAGTAACATAATGAACCTAGGACTTTTTTTGTTTAATTTATAAAGAAACTATAGGCATATAAATAGCAAATTCTACACCTTCATCTATATTTTTTAGAGAGTATTCAAAGTTATGAAGTTGAAGAAGATTTTTTACTATTGAAAGTCCAAGTCCTGTAGAATTACTTTTTCTTTGACGGGACTTATCAATTTTATAGAATTTATCAAATAGTTTATTAATTTCATTATCATCTATGTGAGTTCCTGTATTAACAACGGAAAGTCTATACTTATCATCTTCTTCATGAATTTCAATTATAATCTTTTCCTTTGGTGGAGTATATTTTAAAGCATTTGTAATAAGGTTTGTTAAAATTTGCTCCATTTGGAAAGTGTCTGCATGGATATATGAGTATTCTGTATTTTCAACAAATTCTAAGGTTAATTCTCTTTCTTGGGCATCTAGGGTATGTTTACGAACAAGGTTTTTAATTAATCTATTTACATTAAATACTTCAAAGTTTGGTTTTAATGCACCAGATTCTAGTCTTGAAAGTTCTAGCATATTAGAAACAAGAACACTCATTTTTTTAGATTCATCAATAATTGTATCTAAATAAACTCTAGCATCTTCTCCTTTAACTATACCATCTCTAAGGCCTTCTGCATATCCTTCTATAATTCCAATTGGAGTTTTTAATTCATGGCTTACATCTGCTGTAAATTCTTTTCTCATAAGTTCAAGATTTCTTTCTTTTTCAATATCTTTTTCAAGTTGTTGGTTTTTCTTTTTTAAATCTTTTAAAGCACCATCTAAGTTTTCTGATAAAAAGTTTAAAGTTTCGGCTAAGTTTCCAACTTCATCATCTCTATTCATTTTACATTTTTCAGAAAAATCCATTTTAGCCATCTTTTTAGCAACATTATTAAGCTTTACAAGAGGCTTTGCAATTAAATCTGAATATATAGATGATAATAAAAGAGATACTAAACAAAATCCTAAGAAAATATATACATAAAATTCCTTTATAACAGAAGCAGCTTCTTTTATTGGTTGAACAGAAGCTACAGCAATTATTATAGTATCATTTGTTGCGTTTGTAGACATTGGAGCAATTATAGCATAGCTTTTTGTAGCATTAAAGGAATTATTAAAAACTTTACTTATAGCATTTTTTGAAGAAAGTACAGAATCTACAAGGTCTGTATTACTTGCAATGTTATTTATTATATTTTCAAAATATGTATTAGAAACTGAATTTTCTTCATTACCATTATTATGATTAGAATTTAAAGTTGAATATTTCCCAGTTGAAGGGTAATATAAAGCAAGCTTTGAATTAGTTTCTACTTCAAAGTCTTGAATAGCACTTGCAGAAGTTTCTTTATATGCATATAATTCTCTAAATCTATTTACACTATTAGTTAAATTTTCAACCTTTTTTGATTCATAAAAGGTTTGAAAGAAAAATATTTGAAAAGATATTGTAATGGACATAAGTCCAAGAAGTAGTAGTAAAGTAATAAGAAATATTTTTCTTGATAGGGTTATAGGTTTTTTAGTTAACTTATTTACCATATTGTTATTTCACCTCAAATTTGTATCCACTTCCTCTAACAGTAACAATATAATTTGATTTATCTAAAAGTTTTTCTCTAAGTCTTTTTACATTAGTATCAACAGTTCTTATATCTCCATAATAATCAAGTCCCCAAACATTATCTAAAATAGTATCACGGCTTAAAGCAACTCCTTCATTATCTATAAGATAAACTAAAAGTTCATATTCTTTAGGGGAAAGAGAAAGAACTTCTCCATTTACCTTTACTTCCCTTGAAAGTTTATTAATTGATAAACCATTAAATTCTTGAGTACTTGAATCTACACTTTCAATTGTTCTTTTTAAAAGAGCTTTTACCTTTGCAACTAAAACATTTGGGCTAAAAGGCTTAGTCATATAATCATCAGCACCATAATCATAGCCTTGAAGTTTATCTTCTTCTTGTCCTTTTGCAGTTAATAAAACTACAGGAACAGTAGAAACTTCTCTTATTTTTTTTAAAGCTGTTAATCCATCCATAACAGGCATCATAATATCTAAAATAATTAAATCTATCTTTTTTTCTTTAAATATATTTAAAGCTTCAAGTCCATTTTCAGCTTCATATATAGTAAAGTTTTTCTCCCTTGCAAAATAATCTCTAAGTAAAAAACGTATTCTAGTTTCATCTTCTACTATTAAAATTGATTTATTCATTTTTTTACATCTCCTTTTAGCAATAAATATTATTTGAAATGGGAAATAAATTTCTATTTAAGTTAATAAATATATAATATATATTATTATATATGATATTTAAATTATAGAAAAGTGAAATTAAAAATCTAACTTGAAAGTAATATTAAAAAAAGTTATATTTAAATATACAATTAAGAAAAGGGAGAAATGAATGTTTAAATTAAATTTTGATATAAAAAAGCACTTTTTAGAAAATGGATTAGAAGTATTAACAATAAAAAAAGATACTCAAATTTCAGCTATAAATTTAGGAGTTAAAGTTGGAGCTATGTATGAAACAAAAGAGGAAAAGGGAATAAGTCATTTTGTAGAACATATGCTTTTTAAAGGAACTAAAACAAGAAAAAATGAAATTCTTAATGAAGAACTTGAAAATTTAGGTGGAGAATATAATGCCTATACAGATTATGAGTCTACAGTATATACAATAAGTTGCTTAAGTGAAGAAATAGAAAATGCTACAAAGCTTATAGCTGATATGGCTAAAAATTCAAACTTTTTAGAGGAGGAAATGAAAAAAGAAAGGGGAGTAATTCTTGCAGAAATAAGAACTGGCAAAGATGATATAGAAGACTTAACTTTTAAAAAGGTAAATGAAATTGCCTTTGATAAAAGTTTTTTAAAGTTTGATGTAACTGGAACTGAAGAAAATGTTAAAAATTTTACAAGAGATGATATTTATAAATTTTATAAAAAATACTATACTCCTAAAAATGCCCTAGTAACTTTAGTATCTTCAATGGAACATAAGGATGCTTTAAATATGATTAAAGATAATTTTTCAAATTGGAGTGGAGAAAAAGTTTTAAAGCCATTAATTATAAAAGAAGATAATATTTTAAAAAAGGTAACAAGTTATAAAGAAAACATAGAACAAAGTACAATAATTTATTTGTATACATTTTATCATTTAAATAAAGAAGAAGAACTTCCTCTTAGAATACTAAATCATAGATTAGGAGAAAGTTCAAATTCTCTTTTATTTAGAGAAATAAGGGAAAACAAAGGGTTAGCTTATGATATTTATACCAATTTAGAGGTTACAAAAAACATAAAAAGTTTATATATTTATACTTCTGTAGCAGATGAAGATATAGAAAAAACCTTAGATGCAATAGATGAAGTAATAAATAAGGTAATAACTAAGGAAATAAAAATTGGACAAAGAGATTTAGAAATTATGAAAAAGGTACATAAGACAGCTGTAATATCAACTCTTGAAGATAGTGCTGATTTATGTAACTATATTCTTCATCAAGAACTTGCAGAGGATGATATTTTTGAATTTATTAAGGATATGGAGAGTTTAAATACTTTAAATGTGGATAAAATTTATAATGTATCTAAATTGGTTTTAAAAAATCCTACAATACACATTTTAAGAGTAAAATAAAGGTGAAAAATGGGAAGTATAACAGAAATTTCAGTACAAAAGAAAAATAAAAATAGATGTAATATATATATTGATAATATCTTTGCCTTTGGTGTAAGTAATGAGCTTATATATAAAGAAAACCTTAAGGTTGGAATGATAATAGATGAAGAGAAACTAAAAAAAATAGCTTATGAAGAAAATTTAATAAACTGCAAGGAAACTGCATTAAAAATTATAGAAAGAAGCTATAAAACAAAAAAAGAAATGGAAAAAAGGCTTTTAGAAAAAGGCTATAACTTAGAGGAAATAAATGAAACTTTAAAGTTTTTAGAAAGATATAACTTTATAAATGATGAAAGTTATACAAAGGCTTTTATTAAAAATAAAACAAAAACTCAAGGAAAACAAAAAATAAAATATGCCTTAAAAAATAAGGGCGTATCAGAGGAAATAATAGAAGAAGAACTTTCAAATTTAGATATGAAAAAGGAGAAAGAAAAGGCTAATATACTTGCATTAAAAAAATATAATATTCTTATAAAAAGAGAAAATGACAAATATAAGATAAAAGAAAAAATAATTAGATTTTTAATAAGTCGTGGATATAATTATGAAGTTGCAAAGGATGCTGTAAAGGAGATGTTAGAATCAATTATGTAATTAAAGGAGATGCCTAATTTATGCATAATTTTCAGTTGCTTTGTGGAGGAATTGTTATATTTTTCATAATTTATTCTTTATTTAAGGTTTATAATAGTGAAGATATAGACCATGTTATTGAGCCAATTAGTTCAGGAATTTCAACCATTTTTGCAATTCTTATATTTTTATGGAACTTTCAAGTTATAGATGTTTTTATAACAAAAATTCTTACTAATTTTTTTAAAAATACAATAAAAGATAATGGAATAATTCATATTATTCTTTTATTAATTTCTTTTATTTTATTAAAGGTAATTTTATTTTATTTTTTTAAAGGCATAAATTCTTTAATAATTCATTCTCAGTTTAAAGATTTAGATAAAAAAAATCCTTTTTTTATAGCTTTAGTAAGTTGTTTTGGAGTTATAAGAGGATTAATTTTTATAGCTTTAATAGTTCTTTCAATTGTTATATATAATGGCTCTGTAGAAAAAAGTAAACAAGTTCAGTTTTTAAAGAATTTTAATATTTATAAAAATCTTGAGATTTTAGTAGATAATAATCAAATAACAGTTGTTACAAATGGAGTTAAAGAAAATATATCTAGTAATAAAATAATTTATTATAATGGAATAACTGTAGATGAAGGAGTTAAGTCAAATGAATATATAAAAAATACTTCTGAAAAGTTAACTAAAAATTTAAAATTTCATAGAGAAAAAGCTTATGCTTTATATGAATGGATAGGAAAAAATATTACCTATGATGATGAAAAAGCTAAAAATGTTATGGAGTTAAATGGAAACTATGAAAGTGGTGCTATAATAACCTTTAATAAAAAAAGAGGAATATGCTTTGATTTTTCCTGCCTTTTTACTGCTATGGCAAAGGATATAGGACTAAAAAGCAGAATTATTGTAGGTAAAGCCTTTAATGGAAATGAATATATTAGTCATGCTTGGAATCAGGTTTACTTAGAAGATGAAAACAGGTGGATTAATATAGATTCAACCTTTTATAATGCAGGAGAATATTTTGATAGTTGTAATTTTAATGAAGACCATATTTTAGAGGAAATAGCAGGAGAATATTAAAAAAAATCCTTTGTGATAAATTTTTATTTTATCATGAAGGATTTTTTTTAATATTTAAGAAATTATAAACTAATAATAAAGATTTTTTAATAAAAAGTAACTATTAATTTTTATTTTAATGTATTATAATAGAAAAAAATTATTTTCTAAGGGAGTGATAAAAATAGAAAGTAATAACAATTATCTTTTTGATAATTATATAAAAATGGCAAGAGGTTTTAGAAAAGAGAAAAAATTAAATAAAGCATTAAAATTTTACAAAAAAGCAAATAATCTTTCTATTGGAAAGAAGGATAAAGAACTTATTTTAGATATAGCCCTTCTTTATGATGAACTTGGATTTAGAGAAATGGCAAAAAAGAAATATAAAGAAGCAATTGAAATTGATGAAAATTTTGAAAATGCCTATTATGGCTTAGCTGTAGTTTATGATGAGGAAGAAGACTATAAAAGGGCTAGACAATATTATAAAAAGGCTATAGAAATTAATCCAAATTATGATAAAGCTTATTTTTTCTTAGCAAATATTTTAGATGAAGAAGGCTTTAAAGAAGATGCTATTGAAAATTATAAAAAAGTAATTGAAATAAACCCAAAGGATTTATGGGCCTATGCTAATATTGGCTGTATTTTAGAAGAATTATCAAGAGATGAAGAAGCTCTTTTATATTTAAAAAAAGCTTTAGAAATAGATAAAAATCAATTTAAAGTATTATTTAATACGGGAGTTGTTTTAAATAAGTTAAAAAGAAAAGAAGAGGCTAAAAAATATTATAAAAAGTCTATAAAAAGTAATGATACCTATCCTTATAGCTATTTAAATTTAGCTCTTCTTTATAAAGATGAAGATATAGAAGAAACAATAAGAATTTTATCTTTAGGTATTGAAAATAATCCAGGAGAGGCTTTTCTTTATTATAATAGAGGATGTCATTTTTTAAAAAATAATGAAGTGGAAAATGCAATTAAAGATATTAGAAGAAGTATTCAATTAGATGACTTTTTTATAGATTATTCTAAAAAAGATAAAGAACTTAGTGAAATTTGGGATGAAATTTGATAAAGTATATTTAAAAGATATTTTTATACAAAAGGAAGGAAAGATAAAATGAAGGATAAATTTACAAATAATTTAGAAGAAACCTTTGATAATTTTTACACAAAGGGAGCTTTATTAACAGTTGGAGATGAAAATAAAGCAAATACAATGACAATAAGCTGGGGAACAGTAGGTTTTATGTGGAGAAGACCTATGTTTGTTGTTATGGTTAGGGAGTCAAGATATTCTAATGAATTTTTAGAAGTTGGAAAAACTTATACTGTAAGTGTTCCTTTTGATGGAGCTATGAAAGAAGCTTTAAAAGTATGTGGAACAAAATCAGGAAGAGATACTGATAAGGAAAAAGAGGCAAAAATTAAATATATTCCTTCAAAAGAAGTAAAAACTCCAATTGTTGAAGGATGCAACAAGTATTATGAATGTAAGGTTGTATTTAAACAAGAAATGGATTTAGATAATATGCCAAAAGACATTAAAGAAAGTTTTTATGGAGAAGGGGAAACTAAGCATATATTCTATTATGGAGAAATAGTAGCAGAATATTAATTTTAAAAAAAAGGTTTTAGGAATTTTCCTAGGGCCTTATTTTAGTATATTGACAAATTTTAAACAATATAATATACTTTGACTATCAAAATATTTGATTTAAGTAATATTTTGATTATAATAAAAAAATAGCGGAGGAGTTTTAAATGAATGAAAAAAATAAAGTGATTAATGAACTTTTTGTAACGCTTTTTAATGATATACTTCAAATTGAGGAGAAAACATTAAAAAACGGACCGCTATCAGATTTATCAGTTACTGAAATTCATACTATTGAAGCTGTTGGTATGTATAAACCAAGAACAATGTCAGAAGTGGCACAGGATTTAAAAATAACAGTAGGTACTTTAACAACAGCAGTTACTAAACTTATAAAAAAAGGTTATCTTGAAAGAAGACGTATAGAAGAAGATAGAAGAGTTGTTTTAATATGTACTACAAAGCGAGGAAAACTTGCTTATAGATTACATGAAAAATTTCATAACGATATGATTAAGGAAACTATAAAAGGTTTAACTGATGAACAAGAGGATATATTAATTTCAGCATTAGAAGGGGTTAATTTATTTTTTAAAGAAAAATATGAATTGTAAAAAAAGATTAAGGAGAGAATTATGGAGGAAGTTAGTATTAAATCATTTGGCGCTTATGCTCCAAGCTGTATTGTATCTAACAATGATTTAAGTAAGATAGTTGAAACAAGTGATGAGTGGATTGTAGAGAGAACAGGAATAAAAGAAAGAAGGATTTCAGAAGGAGAAGATACTTCAAACATAGCAGTAAAAGCTGCAAATAAAGCTCTAGAAAGAGCAAATTTAACAGGGAAAGATATAGATTTAATCATAGTTGCAACTATAACTCCAGATAAGTTTACTCCATCAGTTGCTTGTATGGTGCAAAAGGAAATTGAAGCTGAAAATGCAATGGCTTTTGATGTAAGTGCTGCCTGTTCAGGATTTATTTTTGCTCTTCAAGTTGCTGATTCTATGATGAAAGTTAATAAAAGCTTTAAAAATGCACTAATTATTGGAGTAGAAACTTTATCAAAAATTATGAATTGGGAAGATAGAAGTACTTGTGTATTATTTGGAGATGGAGGAGGAGCTGTAGTTCTTTCAAAAGAAAATTCAAATAGTACAAGTGGTATAAAAACTTTTTATTCTAAATCTGTTGGAAAAAAGGGAGATTGTCTTGTAGTTGATGCAATGCCAGTTGTAAATCCTTATATTAAAGAAAATAAAGAAAACTATCAAAAGATAGCTATGAATGGAAGAGAAGTGTTTAAATTTGCAACTAAGTCAATTGTGGAAAGTGTTGAAAAAATATTAAAAGAAAATTCTTTAACAATGGATGATATTAATTATATAGTTCCACATCAAGCAAATTTAAGAATTATTGATTTTGCAGCAAAAAAATTAAAAGTAGATAAAGATAAATTCTATACTAACTTAGATAGATATGGAAATACATCTTCTGCATCAATTCCTCTTGCATTAAATGAAATGTATGAAAAAGATATGTTTAAAAAAGGCCATAAGATTATTTTGGTAGGCTTTGGTGGTGGACTTACTTATGGAGCAGTTTTAATAGAACTATAAACCATCTAGAAATAAAGCATACAAAGTATTAAAATATAAATAAAAAACAATTTAAAAATTTTGGAGGTTATAAAAATGATATTTGAAGAAATTAGAGAGGTTATTTGTGAACAATTAGAGGTTGAACCAGAAAAGGTTACACTTGAAACAACTTTTGAAGAATTAGGAGCAGATTCTTTAGACTTATTCCAAGTTGTTATAGAAATTGAAGATAAATATGGAATACAACTTGAAAATGCAGAAAGAATAAAAACAGTTAAAGATGCTGTAGATTATGTAACAGAAGTTACTAATAAGTAAGAATATATTAAAAGCTTTAATCGGGTTTCGAAAATTTAATAAGATACCCGATTTCACTTTATATTTTTTTGAAGTATTAGGGAGGCAAAGTGATGAAAGATAATAGGATTTGTAAACTATTAGGCATAGAATATCCTATAATTCAAGGAGGAATGGCATGGATTGCAGATGCATCCTTAGCAGCAGCAGTTAGTGAAGCTGGTGGACTTGGTATAATAACAGGAACTGCACCAATTGAATGGATAAGAGATGAAATAAGAAAAGCTAAAAAATTAACTAATAAGCCTTTTGGAGTTAATATAATGTTAATGTCTCCTCATGCAGATGAGGTTGCAAAATTAGTTTGTGATGAAAATGTTCAAGTTGTTACAACTGGTGCAGGAAGTCCAGGAAAGTATATGGAAATGTGGAAGGAACATGGAGTTAAAGTTATTCCAGTAGTTGCCTCTGTTGCCCTTGCAAGAAGAATGGAGAAATTAGGAGCAGATGCTATTGTTGCAGAAGGAACTGAATCAGGAGGACATGTTGGACAATTAACCACTATGGCTTTAGTACCTCAAGTTGCAGATGCAGTAGAAATTCCAGTTTTAGCAGCTGGAGGAATTGGAGATGGACGTGGAATTGTAGCAGGCTTTGCTTTAGGTGCTGAAGGAGTTCAAATAGGAACAAGATTCTTAGTTGCAAAAGAATGTACAGTTCATCAAAACTATAAAAATAAAGTATTAAAGGCAAAAGATATAGATACAGAAGTTACAGGAAGAAGTACAGGACACCCTGTAAGAGTACTTAGAAATAAATTAGCAAGAGAATTTAATAAGCTTGAAAAAGAAGGAGCACCAGTAGAAGATATAGAAAAGCTTGGAGAAGGTGCTTTAAGAAAGGCTGCAAAAGATGGAGATGTAGATTATGGTTCTGTTATGGCAGGTCAAATAGCAGGTCTTGTAAATAAAGAACAAACTTGTAAAGAAATTATAGATGAACTTGTAAAAGAAGCAGATAGCCTATTTAAAAAATTAGGAGGATACAATGGATAAAAGTAAAATAGCATTTTTATTCCCAGGACAAGGTGCCCAATACATTGGTATGGGAAAGGAATTATATGAAAATATTCATGAATGTAAAGAAATTATAGATAAAGGCGAAGAAATTTTAAAGATGCCTATAAAGGAATTATTATTTAATGGTCCTGAGGATAAGTTAATGGCAACTGAAATTGCACAACCTGCTATTTTATTAGCATCTTTAGCCTCTTTAAAGGCATTAGAAATTAATGGCATAAATGCTGATTATACAGCAGGACTTTCTCTTGGAGAATATGGAAGCCTTATTTATGGAGGAGCATTATCCTTTGAAGAAGGACTTTTACTTATAAAAGAAAGAGGAAGAATTATGGGTTCTGCCCTTCCTAAAGGACTTGGAAAAATGGCAGCTATAATGAGACTTAATGATGAAAAGTTTAATGAACTTTTAAAAAGAGCTAGTGAATATGGAGTTTGTGAAGGTGCTAATTATAATTGCCCTGGACAAGTTGTTATAGCTGGAGAAAATGAAGCAATAGAAAAAGCAGTAGAAATTGCAGCAGAGCTTGGTGGAAGAGGAATTTTATTAAATGTAAGTGGACCTTTCCATAGTTCTCTTCTTAAGGGTGCAAGTGAAGAATTTTATGAAACAATTAAAAAGGTAAATATAAATCCATTAAATAAAGTTGTTTATTCAAATACAAAGGGTCTTCCATATGATGAAAATGATGATATAAGAATTTTATTAAAAAATCATATAAAATCATCTGTATATTTTGAAAAATCTATAAGAGATATGATAGATAAGAAAGTAGAAACTTTTATTGAAGTAGGACCTGGAAAAGCTTTAAGAGGATTTGTTAGAAAAATTGATAGAAGTAAAACTTTATTAAATGTAGAAGATTTAGCTTCTTTAAAAGCTACAATAGATAAGTTAAATGAAAATAATTAGGAGGTTTTTATGTTAAAGGGTAAGTGTGCTATAGTTACAGGAGCTGCTAAGGGTATTGGAAAAGCAATAGCTTTAAAACTTGCTTCTTTAGGAGCTAACATAGTGTTAAATTATAGAAGCAGTGAAGAAAAAGCTATTGAAACTGAAAATGAAATAAAGGCTCTTGGTGTTGAAGTTTTAAGAGTTAAAGGAGATATAAGTAATATTTCAGATGTGGAAAATTTAATCAATACTGCTAAAGAAAACTTTGGAAAAATTGATATAATGGTAAATAATGCAGGTATAACTAAAGATACATTAATATTAAGAATGAAAGAAGAAGACTTTGATTCTGTTATAAATGTTAATCTTAAGGGAGTATTTAATTGCTTAAAAACTATAACTCCTGTTATGGTAAAACAAAGAGAAGGTAAAATAATAAATCTTTCTTCAGTAGTAGGATTATCTGGAAATGCAGGACAAGTAAACTATGCAGCATCAAAGGCTGGGGTAATAGGAATGACAAAATCTTTAGCTAAAGAAGTTGGTGCTAGAGGAATTACTGTAAATGCAGTTGCACCAGGATTTATTGAAACTGACATGACAGAAGTTTTAGGAGATAAGTTTAAAGAAGAAGCTAAAAAAGCAATTCCATTAAAAAGACTTGGAAAGCCAGAAGACGTTGCAAATGTTGTAGCATTTTTAGCAAGTGAAGATGCAAATTATATTACAGGTCAAGTTATTCAAGTTGATGGCGGAATGGTAATGTAAGTTATTAGGAGGTATTTATGGAAAGAAGAGTTGTTATAACTGGAATGGGAGCTGTTACTCCATTAGGAAATAATGTAGAAACTTATTGGGAAAATTTAAAAAATGGAGTTTTAGGAATAGATTTTATTAAAAATGTGGATACAGAAAACTTTGAAACAAAAATAGCAGCAGAAGTTAAAGACTTTAATCCAGAAGAAGTTTTAGATAGGAAAGAAGCTAGAAGATTAGATAGATATGAACAATTTGCAATGGTTGCAGCAGATGAAGCTATAAAAGACGCTAAATTAGATTTAGAAACAATTGATAAGAAAAGATTTGGTGTTTATGTAGGAGCTGGTACAGGTGGTCTTATAACTATGGAAAATGATATAAAAAAGATTGCAGAAAAACCTTCAAGAAAAGTTTCTCCATTTTTTGTACCAATGACTATAATAAATTTAAGTGCTGGAAATATTGCTATAAAATATGGAGCTAAGGGACCTTGTCTTGCAACAGTTACAGCTTGTGCTACAGGAAACAATTCAATAGGAGAAGCCTTTAGAGCAATAAAACATGGTTATGCAGATGTAATTTTAGCAGGAAGTTCAGAAGCTCCTATATGCAGAATGGGTGTTGGTGGCTTTGCTGGAATGAAAGCTTTAAATATAACTGATGACCCAAAGAAAGCTTCAATACCTTTTGATAAGGACAGAAATGGCTTTATAATGGGAGAAGGTGGAGCAATACTTGTTATGGAATCTTTAGAAAATGCAGAAAAAAGAGGAGCTAAGATTTTAGCTGAAATAGTTGGTTATGGCTCAACTTGTGATGCATATCATATAACTTCACCAGACCCTGAAGGAGAAGGGGCAGCAGAGGCTATGAGACTTGCAATTGAAGAAGCAGGTATAGAAAAAGAAGAAATATCATACATTAATGCTCATGGTACTTCAACAGGATTAAATGATAAATATGAAACAATAGCAATTAAAAAGGCCTTTGGAGAAGCTGCATATAAAATTCCTGTATCCTCTACAAAGTCTATGACAGGACATCTTTTAGGAGGAGCTGGAGCAATAGAGGCAGTAGCTTGTGTAAAAGCCCTTGAAGATGGATTTATACCTCCAACAGTAGGACTTGAAAATCCAGATGAAGGATTAGATTTAGATTATGTTCCTAAGGTTGGAAGAAAGGCTGATTTAAAATATACATTATCAAATTCCTTAGGTTTTGGTGGACATAATGCTACATTAGTCTTTAAGAAGTGGGAATAATTAAAAGGAGTGATATTTATGGATTTTAATGGCATAAAGGAATTAATAGAAACTGTTAATTCTTCAGATATAGCTTATTTTGAATACGAAACAAATGATGGCCATATAAAAATGGATAAATCTTTAACTAGAAACTTAACTGAAGCTTCTTCAAACTCAAAGGAAATCATTATAAAAGATGAAAAAGAAACAAAAGCTTCTGTTGTAAATACTAGTAATGAGGATAAAAATATATCACAAACACAATCTATTAATAAAGAAGAAACTAAACCTTTAGAAGAAGATAATGAAAATCTTTATATAGTAAAATCTCCTATGGTAGGAACTTTTTATAGTTCACCTTCACCAGATAAAGATGCTTTTGTAAGGGTAGGAGATAAAGTAAATGCCTCTTCAATTTTATGTATAATTGAAGCTATGAAGCTTATGAATGAAATTGAAAGTGAAGTTAATGGTACAATAAAAGAAATTCTTGTAAAAGATGGAGAAATGGTTGAATATGGTCAACCACTATTTAAGATAAAGGAGGATTAGGCTATTATGATGGATATAAAAGAAATTAAAGAAATTTTACCTCATAGATACCCATTTCTTTTAGTTGATAAAATAACTGAAATAGAAGAAGGAAAAAGAGTAAAGGGATATAAAAATGTAACAATAAATGAGCCTTTCTTTCAAGGACATTTTCCAGAATATCCTGTAATGCCAGGGGTTTTAGTACTTGAAGCTTTAGCTCAAGTTGGTGCTGTTGCAGTTTTAAGTATGGAACAATTTAAAGGAAAAAATCCTTTATTTGCAGGAGCTGATAAAGTAAAGTGGAGAAGACAAGTAATGCCTGGAGATAAACTTGAATTAGAATGTGAAATAATAAAAATAAAAGGGCCAATAGGTATTGGAAAGGCCTTAGCAACAGTTGATGGGAAAAAAGCCTGTGAAGCTGAAATAATGTTTGCTATAGGATAGGTGATTAAAAATGTTTAAAAAGGTGCTTATTGCAAATAGAGGAGAAATAGCTGTTAGAATAATAAGAGCTTGTAGAGAAATGGGAATAGAAACAGTTGCAGTATATTCAGAAGCTGATAAATATGCTCTTCACACTCAACTTGCAGATGAAGCAGTGTGTATAGGACCTGCTTTATCTAAAGACAGTTATTTAAACATAACTAATATATTAAGTGCATGTGTTTTAACTGGAGCAGATGCTATTCATCCAGGTTTTGGTTTCCTTTCTGAAAATGCTAAATTTGCTAAGATGTGCAAAGAATGTAATATAAAATTTATAGGACCTGATTATACTTCTATTGAACTTATGGGAAATAAAGCAAAGGCAAGGGAAGTTATGAAAAAAGCTAAAGTTCCAGTTGTTCCAGGTTTTGAAGGTGTTATAAAAGATGAAAAGCATGCCCTTTCTATTGCAAAAGAAATAGGATATCCTGTTATGATAAAAGCTTCAGCAGGAGGTGGAGGAAAGGGAATAAGAATTGCCTTTAATGATGAAGAATTTAAAAATGGATATAATACTGCAAAAGCTGAAGCTAAAGCATGTTTTGGAGATGATACTTTATATATTGAAAAATATGTTCAAAAACCAAAGCATATAGAATTTCAAATTTTAGCAGATTCCTTTGGAAATGTTATTCATCTTGGGGAAAGAGAATGTTCTCTTCAAAGAAAAAATCAAAAGGTATTAGAAGAAGCACCATCAACATTTTTAACAGAAGAATTAAGAGAAGAGATGGGTGAAATAGCTAAAAAAGCAGCTCTTGCTGTAAATTATGAAAATGCTGGTACAATTGAATTTTTAGTAGATAAAGACCATAATTATTATTTTATGGAGATGAATACTAGAATTCAAGTTGAACACCCTATTACAGAAATGATAACAGGAGTAGATATTGTTAAAGAACAATTGAAAATAGCTTCTGGTATGCCTTTAACTTTAACTCAAAAAGACATAAAAATAAAAGGACATGCAATTGAGTGTAGAATAAATGCAGAGGAACCTGAAAAAGATTTTAGACCCTGTCCTGGAACAATTGAAGAGTTATATCTTCCAGGAGGAAGAGGCATAAGACTTGATTCTGCAATTTATTGTGGATATAAAATTCCTCCTTATTATGATTCTATGCTTGCAAAGTTAATTGCTTTTGGAGATTCAAGAGAAGAAGCTATTACTATAATGAAAAGAGCTCTTGGAGAATTTGGAATAGTAGGGGTTAAGACTAATATAGATTTTCAATATTCATTACTAGAAATGGATAAGGTTATTGAGGGAGATTATGATACATCTTTCTTAAATGAAGTTATGGTGAAGAATAATGTTTAATGGATTATTTAAAAAAACAAATTATGGAACAGTAAAACCAATTCCTCAAAGTTCATTAGAGGAAAAGCCTAATATACCTTCAGGAATGTGGCTTAAATGTAATAAATGTGGAAGTATAATATATAATGAGGATTTAGCTAGTAATTGTTATGTATGCTCAAGTTGTGGAAATCATTTAAGAATTAATGCTCATACAAGAATAAGTTTAATATTTGATAAAAATTCTTTTGTAGAAATTGGAAGAGAAATAAGAGAAACTAATCCATTATCCTTTGAAGGGTATGAGGAAAAAATAGAAAAAGCAAAAAAAACTTCAGGAAGTAGTGAAGCTGTAATAACTGGTTTTGGAAAAATAAATGGAATAAAAGTAGCTTCTGCTATAATGGATAGTTTTTTTATGATGGGAAGTATGGGAACTGTTGTAGGAGAAAAAATAACAAATTTAATTGAACTTGCAATAGAAAATAACCTTCCATTAATAATATTTACAACATCTGGTGGAGCTAGAATGCAAGAAGGAATTTTTTCTCTTATGCAAATGGCTAAAATAAGTGCAGCTCTTGCAAAATTTGATGAAGCAGGACTTTTATATATAACAGTTTTAACAGACCCTACAACAGGTGGTGTTACTGCAAGTTTTGCTATGGAAGGAGATATTATATTAAGTGAGCCTGATGCTTTAGTAGGCTTTGCTGGAAGAAGAGTTATTGAAAATACAATTAAAGAAACTCTTCCTGAAAACTTTCAAAAAGCAGAATTTCTTCTTGAAAAAGGCTTTATAGATGCAATTATAGATAGAAGAGATTTAAGAAGAAAGCTTTATAGAATTCTTAGTATGCATGAGGTGGAAGAAAATAAATGAGCAGAAATATGATAAAATCCATGTCTGAATGGGATAAAGTAGTTACAGCAAGACATAAGGATAGACCAACAGGGGAATTTTATATAGAAAATATCTTTAAACATTTTATTGAATTTCATGGAGATAGATATTTTGGAGATGATGCAGCAATTATTGGAGGAATAGGTTTTTTAGAGAAAACTCCAGTAACAGTTATTTCTATTACAAAGGGAAGTAATACAAAAGAAAATATAAAGAGAAATTTTGGAATGCCAAAGCCAGAAGGATATAGAAAAGCATTAAGACTTATGAAACAAGCAGAAAAGTTTAAAAGACCTATTATATGTTTTATAGATACTCCAGGAGCTTTTTGTGGAGTTGATGCAGAGGAAAGAGGTCAAGGAGAAGCTATTGCTAAAAATTTATTTGAAATGAGTAAGTTAAAAACTCCTATAGTTTCTGTTCTTATGGGAGAAGGAGGAAGTGGAGGAGCTTTAGCTTTAGCTGTTGCAGATAGAATTTTAATGCTTGAAAATTCTATATACTCTATTTTATCTCCTGAAGGATTTGCTTCTATTTTGTGGAAAGATGAAGTCGTGTAAAGGAAGCTGCAGAAGCAATGAAAATAACTGCTCAAGACTTAAAAGAGTTTAAAATAATAGATAAAATAATAAAAGAACCTTATGGAGGGGCACATAGAAATCCATTAAGGATGGCAATGTTTTTAAAGAAAAACCTTATAGAAGAGGTAAACTCTTTAAAAGAAAAGGATATATGTGAACTTACAGAGGAAAGATATAATAAATTTAGAAGCTTTGGAAGAGAATAGTAAAAAGAAGTGTGAAAATATTATTTTTATAATTAAATTTTTTAATTGTACAAAATAGTAAATTCACACTTCTTTTTGTAAAGTATGTAAAAAATTTAAATAAATAATTCATAAATACATCTTTCTGTGATATTATATAATACATAAATAAAAAGAAAAGGAAGATGATTTTTTGGATATTGAGCTGAGAAACAAAGTTAATTTACTTTCAGAAAATTACAAAGAAATAAAAAAACAATTAAGAAGTGATGGAGATTTATTTAATCACTTTGAAGCATTGTTATATGGACTTACAGATAAAAAATTAGATTTAGAAAAAATTAATGAAATAAGAGAATATATTAAAAGTAAAAAAACAAATTCTATTTTTAAGGGAAACTTTCTTAAGATATTTTCTATTCTTATGGATAATAGAGAAGATTATAAAGAAGTTTATAAAAATACTATTATTGTTTATGATTTTTTAGTTTCTAAAGGATTTACTTATTCTAATGAAACTGTCTTTGCTTCTTTTATACTTTCAAAAAGGTTTCAAGAGGAAGAATTAAACTATAGAGTAAATAAGCTTATTGAAATAAAAGAATTATTAGGAAGTAATGAATATATAAGTTGTGCAAATTTAGCAGCAGGAAATAAAGATATAAAAACAATAGAAAAAGAATTTAATGAAGTAAAACAAACAATGATTTCTTTAGGATATTTTTACGATTGTGAAAAGGAGAATTTTATTCTTACTCTTATATCAAATGAAGGAAATTTAAAAGAAAGAACTAAAAAGGCTATTAATATACTTAAAGAAATAGAAGAAAAGTATTTAATTAATTCTTTAAATTTCCTTTCTTTAATTGTAATAGCATCCTTATTTACCTCTTGTGAAAAAAGCTTTATATCAGAATTTAATGATGTATATAATATACTTAAAGAAACAAAAGGTTATAGATTTTTTATAAGTAAAGAAGTAAGACTTATTATTTCTTTATGTATTGTAATAAATAAATATGCAGAAGAAATGAAAGCTGATTTAATAGATATCAATATAAATGATGAAATAAGTATACTTCTTATTTTAGAAGAACAAACAGCTATATCTATAGCATCTATATAGTATAAATAATAACCACAATAAAAAATTAAAATTTATGTATATAACTTTTAAATTTGGGGACTATATTAAATAGTTATGTTTATTTAGGAGGTAAATTATGAAAATTTTAGTTTTAAATTGTGGTAGTTCTTCTTTAAAATATCAATTATTTAATATGGATAATGAAAGGGTTTTAGCTCAGGGTGTAGTTGAAAGGATAGGTCTTAATAATTCTATATTAACTCATAAAAAGGGTGAAGAAGAAAAGTATAAAATAAATATTGATTTTAAAAATCATAAAGAAGCTTTAACTAAGGTGCTTCAGTTATTAACTAGTAAAGAGCAGGGAGTTTTAAAATCTTTAAATGAAATTCATGCAGTAGGGCATAGAGTAGTTCATGGTGGAGAGAAATATTCTAAGGCTGTCTTAATTGATGAAGATGTTAAAAAGTCAATTAAAGCGCTTTTTTCTTTAGCCCCACTTCATAATCCTGCAAACCTTATTGGAATAGAAATTTGTGAAGATATTATGAAAAATACTCCAATGGTAGCTTTATTTGATACTGCATTTCACCAAAGTATGAATAAGGAAGAATATTTATATGCAATTCCTTATGAATTATATAAAGAAAATGGTATAAGAAAATATGGCTTTCATGGTTCATCTCATAAATATGTATCAGAAAAAGCAGCAGAACTTTTAAAAAAAGATATAAAAGATTTAAAAATAATATCTTGCCATTTAGGAAATGGAGCTTCAATATGTGCTATAAAAGATGGAAAATCCTTTGATACAACTATGGGATTTTCCCCTTTAGATGGCTTAGTAATGGGAACAAGGTCTGGTAGCATTGACCCAACTATTCCAATATATCTAATGAAAAATAATAATTTATCAATTGAAGAAGTGGATAATCTTTTAAATAAAAAGTCTGGAGTTTTAGGAATAAGTGAAGTAAGTTCTGACTTTAGAGATATTGAAGAAGAAGCTATGAAAGGAAATGAAAAGGCCTCTCTTGCTTTAGATATATTCCACTATAAAATAAAAACACAAATAGGTTCTTATATAGCAGCTTTAAATGGGGTAGATATTATTATCTTTACAGCAGGAGTAGGAGAAAATGGACCAGAAACTAGAGAAGCTATATTAAAGGATATGGAGTTTTTTGGAATAGTATTAGATAAGGAAAAAAATAAAGTAAGAGGAAAAATTCAAGAAATTTCAGCAGAAAATTCAAAGGTAAAAGTATTTGTTATTCCAACAAATGAAGAATTAGTTATTGCAAGGGAAACAAAAAAAATCATAGCACAAAAGTAACTTTATTTTCAAAAAATAGCATAAAAGTAAGTTGAAAATAAAAAATTGTCAATTCTATATTTGTATAAATATTTACAATTTATAGATTATATGATATTCTTTTATTTAAGGATTGTAATAGAGTGTATTATATTGTAATAATATACCTAGAGTTTAAATTTAAGTTAATTATGGAGGGAATAGCTATGATAAATAAAATACCACAATCAGAATTAGAAGTTATGAAAGTAATATGGGAAAATGAAGAGCCAGTTTCTTCTAAGATTGTTACAACAAAACTTGAAGAAGTTAAAGGATGGAAAAGAACTACTACATTAACTTTACTTTCAAGATTAGTTGAAAAAGGTTTCTTAGAAGCAGATAAAACAAGAAGACTTACTTATTATACTTCTTTAGTGCCAGAGAAAGATTATCTTGCATTAGAATCAAGTCATTTCTTTAAAAAGATATTTGGAAAATCTTTAAGTAGTTTAGTAAGCACTTTACATTCAAATAATGATATAACTGAAGAAGATTTAAAAGAATTAGAAGAATGGATAAAAAACAGATAATTTTACATACATTTAAAGAAAGTACTTTTGCAATGCAAAGGTGCTTTCTTTTTCTAGAAAAACTTTATTTTTATTGATTTGTTTTTTTATGTTTTGTTATAATAAGTTGTAAATGAAATAGAAAATATAAAAATGCAAAGGAGTAGTAATGGAAGAAACTATACTTATAGTTCATAAAGAATCTGAAAATAAAAGAATTGATAAATATCTTTCAGAAGTTCTTAATGGAAAATCAAGGTCTTATATACAAGGATTAATTGAAAAAGAAAATATAAAAGTAAATAATAAAAATATAAAAAGTAATTATAAGCTTAAAGAAAATGATGAAATATTAATAAGTATGCCAGAAGCCATAGAATTAGAGGTTGTAGCAGAGGATATTCCTTTAGATATTCTTTATGAAGATAATGATGTTATAGTAATTAATAAACCTCAAGGTATGGTTGTTCATCCAGCACCAGGAAACTATACAAAGACATTAGTAAATGCTCTTTTATATCATTGCAAGGACCTTTCTACAATAAATGGAGTTATAAGACCTGGAATAGTACATAGAATAGACAAAGATACTACAGGAGTCTTAGTTGTAGCTAAAAATGATAAAGCACATAATTTTTTATCAAGTCAACTTCAAAATCATTCCATGAAAAGAGAATATATAGCTCTTGTAGAGGGAAGACTAAAAGAAGATACAGGAACAATAAATAAACCTATAGGAAGAAATAAAAGAGATAGACTAAAAATGGGAATTGTAGATGATGGGAAAAGAGCAGTAACTCATTATGAAGTTTTAGAACGTTATAAAAATACTACTCTTATAAAATGTGTATTAGAAACAGGAAGAACTCATCAAATAAGAGTACATATGGCATCTATTGGTCATCCTTTAGTTGGAGATGAAGTATATGGGTTTAAAAAGCAAAGATTTAAATTAAAAGGGCAAGTGCTTCATGCTAAAACCTTAGGATTTATTCATCCAAAAACAAAGGAGTATATGGAATTTACAACAGACCTTCCTAAATATTACAATGACCTTATAGAAAAGCTTAGAAAGGAAGTTTAACTAATTTTAGTGGAGGAAAATATTATGAATTTAAAGGCAAGTTTACTTGATGATAAGGCTATAAAAAGAAGTCTTATAAGAATTTCACATGAAATAATAGAAAGAAATAAAGGAGCAACAGATTTAATCTTAGTTGGAATAAAAAGTAGAGGTTATCCTCTTGCAGAGCGTATATCAAAGGAAATATTTAAAATAGAAGGAGTTAAAGTTCCTGTAGGTTCTGTTGATATAACTGCATATAGAGATGATATTGAAAATTCCTTTGAAAATATAGAAGTTAAAAGTATAAATTTAGATGTGGATTTTAAAGGAAGAACAGTAATATTAGTAGATGATGTTTTATATACCTGTAGAACTGTTAGAGCAGCAATAGATGCTATAATGGATGAAGGAAGACCTAAGGCAATTCAACTTGCTGTTCTTATAGATAGAGGTCATAAAGAACTTCCTATAAGAGCAGATTATGTTGGTAAAAATATTCCTACTTCAAGAAATGAGAAAATTGCAGTAAGTATTATGGAAATAGATAATGAAGATAGTGTGAAAATATATAGTTAAGTTTAAAGGAGAGATTTATGGAATATAATTTAATTGCTACAACTACCTTTGGTTTAGAAGGTATAACAGCAAAAGAGTTAAGAGCCTTAGGCTATGAAGATGTTAAAACTGAAACTAGTAAAGTTTCTTTTACTGGTGATGAAATGGATATTGCAATATCTAATATACATTTAAGAACAGCAGATAGAATATTAATAAAAATGGCAGAATTTGAAGCAAGAACCTTTGAAGAACTTTTCCAAGGAACAAAAAAGGTAGATTGGAGTAAAATAATTCCAATTAATGGAGTTATGCATGTAGTTGGAAAGTCAGTAAAATCAACTCTTCATAGTGTTCCAGACTGTCAATCTATTGTAAAGAAAGCAATAGTAACAAGTATGAGTGAAGCTTATGGAATAAAAACTTTTAAAGAAAATGGACCTGTTTATAGAATAGAAGTAGCTATTTTAAAAGATAAAGTTACATTAACTATAGATACCTCTGGAAGTGGTCTTCATAAGAGAGGATATAGAGAAAACTCAGGAGCAGCACCACTGAAAGAAACCTTAGCAGCTAGTATGGTTCTTTTATCAAGATGGCAAGAAAACTATGAGCTTATAGACCCTTTTTGTGGTTCAGGAACAATACTTATAGAAGCTGCTATGATAATGTTAAATATAGCACCTGGTATTAATAAAACCTTTGCTTGCGAAGCTTGGCCAACTATTCCAGATTATATATTTAAGCAAGTAAGAGAAGGGGCTAAAAGAGCAATAAAGCATAAAGATATAAAACTTATAGGATATGATATTGATACTTGGGTTTTAAGAACAGCTTTAGATAATGCTTACAAAGCAGGGGTACAAGATTATATAGAATTTCAAAAAAGAGACTTTAAAGACTTTTCAACCTCAAAAGAATATGGTTTTATAATAACAAACCCTCCTTATGGAGAAAGACTTAGTGATAAAAAAGAAGTTGAAAAACTTTATAAAATATTTGGTGAATATAAAGAAAAATATAAAAATTGGGAGTTTAACATAGTAACTTCCTATGAAAACTTTGAAACACCTTTTGGAAGAAAAGCTTCAAAAAATAGAAAGCTTTATAATGGAAAACTAAAATGCTATATGTATCAATATTTTGACAACCCTCTTATAAAAGGACAAGGGGATACAGTAATTCAAGAAATGATTAGAAACTCTTAAAAAGAGTAAATTGACGCAGAAAAAAATAGAGGTTGTTGCATAAATAAATAACAATACTAAATAGTGTTTTATTTATGCAACAACTTCATTTTTTAATATTAAATATGCTAATTAAAATCTTAGGTTCATTATTTTATGAAGTAGCCACTTAGAGCCTGCCTAATGGAGCAGCTGAATAACATAATTACCTAAAAATTTTTATATTTTGTATTAAACAGGAAGTTATTTATATCTTTTTAATATCTAATGTATTAAAGTCTTTTGGGTCAACATAAATTGTGTTGTTTGTGTGATAAATTACCATTCCAGGTTTTGCTCCATTAGGCTTTTTTAAGTTTTTAACTAGGGTATAATCTACAGGAATTTTAGAACCATTTTTCCCCTTACTATAAAAGGCAGCTATAATAGCAGCTTGTTCTAAGGTTTCATCATCAACTTCAGTGGCTTTTATTATTACATGAGAGCCTGGAATATTTTTTGTATGAAGCCATAAGTCAAATTTATTTGCAAACTTTAATGAAAGATAATCATTTTGAAGATTGTTTTTCCCAACATAAATATCATAGCCTTTAGAGGTTACAAAATGAAGAGGCTTTCCTTCTTTTTGTTTTTTACCTCCCTTTTCTTTTTTAAAGCGTATATAGCCAGTTTCAACTAATTCTCTTTTTATATCCTCAATTTCTTCATAAGAATCTACATTTATTATATTTGTTAAAACTGAATTTAAATATTCAAGTTCTTCATTGTTTTTTTCAAGCTGTTCAAAGGCCCATTCTTCAGATTTTTTTAGTTTATTATATTTTTTATAATACATTTGTACATTTTCAGATGGAGTTTTATTTTCGTCTAAAGAAATTTCTATATATTCCTCTTCATTAGTATTATAAAAATTTAAAACCTTTGTTTTTTTATCTCCCTTTTTCAAAGTATAAATATAAGAAGTAAGTAAATCTCCCTTTATTTTATAACTTTCTTTTTTCTTACCTTCTTTAATATTTTCATTTAATATTTTAGCCTTTTTATTACATCTTTCAATATTTGTATGAATAAGCTTTTGAAGGTTAGCTGTTCTATTTGAAATTCTATCTTGCTTATCTTTTTATTTAAAAAAATCATCAAGCATTTTTGAAGGAGAAGAAAATTCTATAATATTTTCTTTATTATCACTAAGCTTATGAGAATAAAAATCCTTATATAAACCATCATCATTTTTATAAATTCCATAATAAGGGGAGGCATTTATAGAATTTATAAAATAATTAAATATTTCTTCCTCTTCTTTTATATTATTTTTTAAAGAATTTTCATATAATACCTTTGAAAAAGCTTTAGAAACTCCTGTAAAAGTATTAAAAAAGAAATCTTTATCAAAAGAAAAATTATTTCCTTTTGTAAAATTAATAAATTCTTTCTTAGAAACAGTTAATGGGTTAAGCTTTTTTGAACTTGGAGGGAAAACATAACTAGCTCCAGGATATAAAACTCTATAGCTATTTATATTAGGAGTTATATGTTTTATAGACTCCATAATAATATTATCTCTATTTCTTACTAAAGATATATTAGAGTGCCTTCCCATTATTTCTACAATTAATGAATATTCACTATCAAAGCCCATTTCGTCTTTAGCTTCTATAGTAAAAATTACAATTCTATCTCCATCTTTTTGAGTAACTTCTTTAATTTTCCCATTTAATAAATACTTTCTTAAAACCATTAAAAACATAGGAGCCTTTAGTGGATTTTCCTTTTGTATTTCTGTAAAATGTAATCTTGGAAATTTAGAAGAAGCTGATATTAAAAGCTTATAATTTGTTCTATTTTTTCTAAAGGTCAAAATTATTTCATCCTTTTCAGGTTGATTAATTTTGTCAATTTTTGAATCTATAAGTATAGGATTTAAATCCTCTATTAGATTATGTAAAAAAATTCCGTCTAATGCCATAATATAATCATCCTTTCAATGTAATATCTTTAGTATAACATTAATTTAAATAGATTACATCTTTATTACAGCTATTGTATTTAAAAAAATTAAAGAGTATGATTATAACAAGAGTAAATTTTCTCTAAGAATTTGGTATTTATGAGGGAGAATAAATGAAATTTAATAGAATAAGGAATTTAGTTATGGTATCTTTTTTAGTATGTTCATTTTCTCTTATTTCATGTAGTGATAAAGAAGTAAATATAAAAGAAAATGTAGAAGGAATAAAATTAAATAAAGGTGCTGTAGTTGAAAATATAGATAATACATATAAAAATCTTAATTTAAATGAAGGAACATATGAAAAAGTTAAGGAAAATAAAGTAATAGTTTTTTATGATTATATAAATAACAATTATATATTTAAAGAAGATGGAAAGTTTAAAGCTTTTTTTTCTGGAAAAGAAATAGAATTAAATTCTTTAGATGGAAGTGAAGAAGGATTTAAATTATCTCCTAAAGGAAATTATTTATTATTTTTTAAAAACAAACCTATAGAAGGTACAGAGGATATAATGAGTTATAGCCCTCATTTAATATCTTTAAAGGATGGAAAAGATATTAAGCTTAAAAATTCTGCAACTATAAATGGGACTTGTATAGATTGGCTTAGTGAAGATGAACTTATTTATTATGGAGTTGGAAAAGATAGTGATAATAATATAACTAATGGATTATTTAAATATAATGTAAAAGAAGAAAAAGATGAAGAAATAAATGCCCTTACAGAAGGAATTATACAATTTTTAAAAAGCACTGATGATGGAGTTGTTTTTTTAGAAGAAAAGTTAGATAATTCAAAGGACTTAAAGCTTCTTGATACTACAAATAACTTAGAAATAACCCTTTCAGACAGTTTAGATACAATTTATGATGTGGTAAAAACTAATGAGCGTTATTATGTCTTAGGAAGTTTTAAAGGAGATAGTCTTTCTTTATATGAAGTAACAAAGGAGGGTGAATATCATAGACTTATTTATGATTTTCCTTCAGTTATAAAAAAGGAAAAAGGGTTAAGTGTAGATGAAAGTGGAAATGTTTTAGTTATTGGAGTTAATAATTCAGAAAATAATATTGAATGTGTATATATTTGTTCTGAAGATGGCTCTATAAGTAAAGCTATGGGAACTTCAAAACAAGATTGTGAATATATTTTTGTTGAATAAAAAAATAAGCATAAATTAAAGCCATATTTGAAAGAGTATGGCTTTTTTTATTTCCTTAACATATTTTTTTAAAGTTAATGTAATAATTGTTAGGTTTTAAAAATAGTAATTAAGTAAAGAAATAAAGAGGAAGGGATTTTTTTTGAAGGAAGATTTTTTTAATATATTTCCTGAAAAGATAAGAAATATTATAAATATTTATATTAAAGAGAAGAAAATAGAGGAAATAAGGGTAGGGATAAAAAAACCTTTAATATTAATGTTAAATAATAAAGAAATTTTAACTTCTTATATTATAGATGAAGAAGATTTTAAATATATTATTCAAAGAATTTCAAATTTCTCTTTATATGCCTATGAAGAAGAAATAAGGGAAGGTTTTATAACTATTAAGGGTGGTCATAGAGTAGGGCTTGCTGGGGAATGTGTAATGGAAAATAATAAAATAAAAACTATAAGAAATATTTCTTCTCTTAATATAAGAATATCTAAAGAGATAATAGGTGCATCTAAAAATATTATGAAGTTTATACTTAAAGATAATAAAGTAAATAATACATTAATAATATCTCCTCCAAAGTGTGGAAAAACAACTCTTTTAAGGGATATTTCAAGAAATATTTCAAATATGGGAAAAAGAGTAGCTATTATAGATGAAAGAAGTGAAATTGCAGGATGCTATAAAGGTATTCCTCAAATGGATGTTGGAATAAGAAGTGATGTATTAGATAATTGTCTTAAAAGTAGGGGAATAATAATGGCAATAAGAAGCCTTGCACCAGAGGTTATTATATGTGATGAAATTGGTTCAAAGGAAGATATAAATTCTTTAGTAATGGCTTTTAATTCTGGAGTTTCTGTAATTTCAACTCTTCATGGCTTTGATATTTGGGATTTGTTTTATAGGAAGGTATTTAAAGATATTTTAGATAATAAAATATTAGATTTAGTTATTGTACTTTCTAATAAAAATAAACAGGGAGAAATAAAAGGTATTTATAAAATGGAAAAGGAGGGTGAAGAAAAATTTTTAAAATTACTTTAGGTATTATCTTATTTTTATTTTCATATTTTATTGGATATTTTTATGGAGAAAGTTTTAAAAAAAGATATTTACAATTAAAAGAAGTAAATAAAGGAATAATTTTTCTTCAAAATGAAATAATATTTAATACAACACCCCTTCCAGAAGCTTTTTTAAATGTAGGAGAAAAAATAAACTCCCCTTTTAAAGAAGTAGTGTTAAAAGGAGTTAAAAATTTATCTAGTGAAGGGTTATATACTAGTTTTAAAAAAGCTTATTCAGAAAGAGAAGAGGAATTTTATTTTTATAAAGAAGATAAACATATTTTAGAGGACTTTTTTAAATCCCTTGGAGGCAGTTATAGTTATGGTCAAGAAAAGGTATTTAATTTAGCTTTAGAAAATTTAAAGATAAATTTAAAAGAGGCATTAGAATTATCAAAAGTAAATACTAAAATGTATAGATGTTTAGGGTTAAGCATTGGAGCAATGTTATTAATCTTTATTATTTAGGAGGAATTAAATGCTTGATATAACTATACTTTTTAAAATTGGAGGAGCTGGAATAATACTTGTTATTTTAGATAAGGTTTTAACAAGCAGTGGAAAAAGTGAAATAGCAGCAATAACTAATATAGCAGGAATTGTTATTATTTTAATTATGGTTATTTCATTAATAAGTCAGCTTTTTTCTACTGTAAAAACAATGTTTATGTTTTAGGTGATGAATATATATATGGATATATTAAAGATAATTAGTTTTATACTTATTTCACTTTTTCTTTATCTTTTATTTAAAGATAAAAGAAGTGATTTAGCTGTTTTAATTCTTCTTGTTTCAGGAGTTATGGTATTTATTTATTCAATAGGGCAAATAAATGAAATAATAACCTTTTTAAAAAATATAGCAGAAAAAGCTGAAATTGATGGATTATATTTAGGTGTTATATTAAAAATAATAGGCATTGCTTATATTTCCTCTTTTTGTAGTGAAATATGTAAAGATTCAGGGGCTAGTAGCCTTGCTTCTAAAGTAGAGCTTTCAGGAAAACTATTTATACTTATTTTAGCAATACCAATTCTTATGGCAGTATTAAATTCTATACTTGAAATATTATAGAGGAAATTTATGAAAAAGATTTGGATTTTATTAATTTTTATATTTTTTTTAAGTGCTTTAAATTGCAGGGCAGATGAAGTATTAACAGAAGATAAAATAATAGAAGAATACAGTCAAGATGAAAGTATAAATAGCAATTTAAATAGCCTATATACTTACATAGATAATATGAAGACTGATATAGAGCTTATTAATGATTTAAATCCAGTAGAATATATAAAAAGTTATATAAAAAATGGAGAAGGAAATATTTCTTTTTCTCTTATTTTAAAATCAGTAGTATCTCTTATTTTTAAAGAGGTAAAAACAGTTTTAAAATTATCTCTTTCAATTATTGTAATTGCAATATTATGTTCTCTTTTAAAAAATATTCAAGATGCTTTATCTTCAGATAGCATATCAAATATTGCATTTTATGCTTGTTATTTAGTTTTGATTTTAATTCTTTCAAAAAGTTTTTTAGTATCTATTTCTATAGCAAAAGAAGCCATTTATGGAATATCAGATTTTATGAATGGAATTTTGCCAATTCTTGTTTCTATAATTGCTTTAAGTGGAGGGGCTATGGAGGTAGCAACTTTAGACCCTATAATTCTTGTGGCAGTTTTAATAATTCCTAAAATATATGTAAATATTATAATTCCCCTTATATTAATTTCCTTTGTATTAGAGTTTGCAAATAATTTATCAGAAGAGCATAAAATAAATAATTTATGTAAAACCATAAAACAAATTACCCTTTGGCTTCAAGGCATAATAATTACTATATTTATTGCCACATTAACTATAAGAGGAATTACTTCAAGTACTATAGATGCAGTAACTTTAAAAACCACAAAATTTGCAATAGATAATTTTATTCCTATTGTAGGAAAGGCTTTTTCTGATGCTATAAGTTCTGTAGTTGGGTATTCTCTTATTATAAAAAATGCCATAAGCAGTATGGGACTTTTAATATTAGTTCTTATTATACTTTATCCAATAATAAAAATTGTACTAATTTCATTTATATATAAAATGTCAGCAGCTTTAACAGAGCCAATAAGTGATAAAAGAATAACCTCTTCAATTGAAGGGGCAGGAAATGCTATGGTTCTTCTTTTATCTTGTATTTTAAGTGTAAGTTTAATGTTTTTTGTATTATTTGCCATAATAGCTTCTGCTGGAAAATTTATAGTGGGAGGATAAGAAAATGGAGGCAATAAAAACCTTTATAATTAATTTAGTAACAACCTTAATTTTTATATCAGCAATAGAGCTTATATGTCCTAATAATAAAATGAAAAAGTATATTAAATTTGTTTTAGGACTTATGCTTATAGCTGTTATTTTAAATCCTATAATAACATTTTTTACAAAAGGTGAAGTATTTTTAGATGAAGCTATTAACTCTTATGAAAAGGAGCTTTCTGTAAGTACCCTTTCAAAAGAGGACAACAAAGAAGAGGAAAGTTATATAAATAAAAGCTTTAAAGAAAATCTTAATAAAAATGTAGAAGCTATTTTAAAAGAAGCCTTTAGTAAATATGATTTTAAATGCAAAATAGAATGTACTTATAATAATACAAAATTTACTGTTGAAAATATTTCTATAGGAGTTTCTAAAAAGGGAATAAAAAAAATTAAAAAAGTTAATCTAGAAGATAATTATAAGGAAAGTTATGATGAAGATTTAAAAGAAATTAAAACTTATCTTTCAAAAGAGCTTCAAGTATCTGAAGATATAATAGAAATTTATTACATGTAGGGAGGAGAAAAATGGATAAAAAAAAGCTTATTAATGAACTAAAAAAGCTTTTAGATGATAAAAAAATAACTAATGTATTAACTATAGCTTTAGTAATTGCTTTTGTACTTATTGCTTTAAATGTATTTTACCCAGATATGTTTAAAGAAAAAGAAAAGGTAAAAAGTACATTATCAGAGGAAGTAGAAACTATAAATACTAAAGAGGAATATGAAGAAACACAAAAAAAAGAACTTAAAAATATTTTAGAAAGCATGTCAGGAGTAGGAAAAGTTCAGGTTATGATAAATTTTAAAAGTGGAGAAAGTAAAGTTTTAGCCTATGATAGTTCAAAACAAATAGTGTCAACAGAGGAAAAGGATACTGAAGGAGGAACTAGAGTAAGTAATCAAACAAATGATGGCACAACAGTTGTAATGACTAATGAAGGAGGTGATAATGAACCATTTATAGTTGAAACATATAAGCCTAAAATTGAGGGAATAATGATTTTAGCAGAAGGTGCCTCTGATAGTAAAATAAAATACGACATTCAAAAAGCTGTATCAAGTCTTTATGGGTTAAGTGCAGAGAAAGTTAATGTATATCCTATGAAATAGGGTCATATAATTTATTAAAAAATAATGGAGGAAAAAACCATGACAAGAAAACAATTTGGTATTATTTTTACCCTACTTGGATTAATTGTATGTACTGCAGTACTTGCTGCTAAATTAAATAGTGAGGGCTTAAATGACCCTACAGATTTAGCTTCTGTATTTCCAGTAGAAGAAACTACATCAAAACTTAATGAAGAAGCAAATGATAAAAAAAATGAAACTGAAACTGCAAATACCTCTGACTTTTTTTATGATGCAAGATGTGAAAGAGAGCAAACTCAAGCAGCTACTGTAGCTACATTAAAAAGTGAAAGAGATGCAGAAGGAATTTCACAACAGGATAAAACTACCCTTACAAGTGAAATTCAAACCTTAGTTTTAAAACAAGAAAAGCAAAATATTATAGAACAGGGAATAAAAAATAAAGGTTATGAAGATTCTTTATGCCAAATTTCAGAGGATGGAAATAAAGCAAGTGTTATTGTAAAATCAGAAAATGTACTTAGTGAAACAGAAGCTGCAGAAATTCAAGAAATAGTACAAAATGCTTCAAGCATTAAAGAAGTTATTATAGAAGTTAAAAATTAAAATCCATTGTAATATAAATTTTAATTTGATATAATTAGCCTAAGATTAATAGTTTTCTAGAAGATAGAAAACTTAGGAGGTCATAAAATATGGAAGATTTAAATAAGGATCAAACTGTTGGAATAGTAAAGATTTCTGACGAAGTAGTAAGTGTAATTGCTGGAATTGCTGCTGAAGAAATTGATGGTGTTGTAGGATTTCAGCATGGAGTTTCAAGCATATTTAAAGGTAAAAAAAACTTAGGAAAAACTGTTAAAGTAACATTAAACGAAAACAGTGCCATAATTGAAATGGCAGTATCTGTTGAGTATGGAATAAAAATACCAGAAGTTATAGCAAAGGTTCAAGAAAACATAAAAAGAACTGTTGAAGCTATGACTGGACTTTCTGTTGAAGCAGTAGACATATATGTACAAAATATATATATGCCAAAGAAAGAAGAAGAAGAAATTTCAGAAAACTAATTTTTTTTTAGGTTCTCTCTTTGTATAGGGAGAGCCTATTATTTTTTTAAAATTTATACTACATTTATGAATAAATATTCATAAAAATATATGGAAGTAGGTTCTTCCTTGTGATAAAATAATAAAAGTTGTTTATTATAAAAAAATATGTCTATAATAAAAATAAGAGATAAGAATTAAAAAAGGAGTTTTTATGAGTAGAAAAAAATCAAGAGAAAAAGCAATGGAATTATTATTTAGTATAACTTTAAGCAAAGATAGTGTTGAAGAGGCAATGGAAGTCTTTGTTGATAATTATGAAGATAATATAAAAGAATTAGATTTAGATTACATAAAAAATCTTTTAAATGGAGTAGAAGCTAATAAAGAAGAAATAGATAAAATAATAGAAAAAAATCTTCAAAATTGGAAATTAGATAGAATATCTAAAGTTAATCTTACTATTTTAAGATTAGGAGTATATGAAATAGCCTTTGATGAAAATGTACCTAAAAAGGTAGCATTAAATGAAGCTATAGAACTTGGAAAATTATATTCAGACCAAAAGTCAGTTTCATTTATAAATGGGGTTTTAGATAAGGTTTTAAAGACAGCTTAGGAGGAAAATAAAATGGGAGAAATAATAAACGGAAAAGAAGTAGCACTTAAAGTTAAAGAAGAAATAAAAAGTTTTACTGAAGGAAAAAAACAAGAAGGAAAAAGAATGCCTAAAATTGCTTCCATTTTAGTTGGAGATGATGGAGGTTCTATTTACTATATGAATAACCAAGAAAAAGTTTCAACTTCCCTTGGAGTAGATTTTAAAAAAGTTGTTTTAGATAAAAATATAACTGAAGAAGAGCTTATAAATACAATAGATAATTTAAATAATGATAATGAAGTAGATGGAATAATTCTTCAATTACCTCTTCCAAAGGGACTAAATGAAAAAAATGTTATTAAAAAAATATCTCCAAGTAAGGATATAGACTGTTTAACCTTTGAAAGTCAAGGTAAATTATATATGGGAGAACCGGAATTTTTACCATGTACTCCAAATTCAGTAGTAACTCTTTTAAAAAGCTTAAATATAAATCTTGAAGGAAAAAGGGTTGTAGTTCTTGGAAGAAGTAATATTGTAGGAAAGCCTGTAGCACAACTTTTATTAAATGAAAATGCAACTGTTACAATATGTCATTCAAGAACTAAGGATTTAAAAGAAGTAACAAGTGAAGCTGATATTTTAGTTTTAGCCATTGGAAAGCCAAAGTTTATAGATGAGACTTATGTAAAAGAAGGGGCTATAGTTATAGATGTAGGAACTTCAAGATTTGAAGGAAAAATAACTGGAGATGTAGATTTTCATAAGGTTATAGAAAAGGCATCTTATTTAACTCCAGTGCCAGGAGGAGTTGGTGCATTAACCACAACACTTCTTGTAAAAAATGCTTGTGAGGCTTATAAGAAACATGAAAATTAAAACATTATCTGTAAGTGAGGTTTCTAATTATTTAAAGAAAATTATTGATAATGACTTTATACTAATGAATCTCTCTGTAAAAGGAGAGATTTCTAATTTAAAGTATCATTCTAGTGGTCATATATATTTTTCTTTAAAGGATGAGGGAAGCAAAATAAATGCCATTATCTTTAAAGATGATGCTTTAAAATTAAATTTTAGATTAGAAGAAGGAATGAGCATAAGAGTTAAAGGTAGAGTTTCTATTTACCCTCCCAGTGGAAATTTACAGCTTTATATAAAAGAAGTAGAAGAAGAAGGGGAAGGAGACCTTTTTGTAAGATTTGAAAAGCTTAAAGAAAAACTTAAAAAAGAAGGATACTTTAATGAGGAAAATAAAAAGCCTATTCCCTTATTTCCAAAACGTATAGGAATAATAACTTCAAAAACAGGAGCTGCAATAAGAGATATAATAAATGTATCAAGAAGAAGAAATTCTTTAGTAGATTTAGTTTTATATCCAGCTCAAGTTCAAGGAGAAAATGCTTATAAAACCATTATAGATGGAATAAGATATTTTGATGAAAAAAAAGATGTAGATGTTATAATCCTAGGAAGAGGGGGAGGCTCTATAGAGGAGCTTTGGAATTTTAATGAAGAGGATTTAGCAAAGGAAATATTTAAATGTAAAATACCAATAATATCAGCTGTTGGACATGAAACAGATTTTACTATTTCTGATTTTGTATCAGATTTAAGAGCAGCAACACCTTCTCAAGGAGCTGAAATTGCAGTACCCTTAGAAGAAGATTTATATTTAAATATAAAAGGAGCAGAAGAATTTTTAAATAGAGAAATTACAAGTCTTTTATTAAAAGAAAAAGAGAAGGTAAAGTCTTTAGAAAAAATATTAAAATTACAGTCTCCTAAAGAAAAGATAGTAAATTCTTATATTGAAGTTGATAATTTAAAAAACAGATTAGAAAGTATTTTATTATCTAAAATTCACATAGAAAAAGAAAAGCTAAAGGGAATAAACAATCTTTTAATGGCTAGTAATCCTATTAGCTTACTTAATAAAGGATATGCTATAATAGAAGAAGATAGAGAAATTATAAAATCTATAGAGCAACTTAAAAATGATAAAGATATAAAAATAACATTAAAAGATGGTAAGGTTAGTGGACATTTTATCCTAGAAAAATAAAACTTACTAATTTAGGAGGAGTTTATGGCAAAGAAAGAAAGTTATGAAGATATGATGTTAAAGCTTCAAAATGTTTTATTATCTTTAGAAGAAAATAATTTAACTTTAGATGAGTCTATGAAGGCATATGAAGAAGGAACTAAACTTGTTAATAAACTATATAAAGTTTTAAATACCTTAGAGGGAAAAGTTTCTGTTATAAAAGATGAAAAAGAAGTGGAGTTTAAATATAAAGATGAGAATAGATGATTGTAAAAAAGATATTGAAACTTATTTAAAAAATTATTTTAAAGGAAGAGAATCTTATAATAAGCTTATTTATGAAGCAGAAAGTTACAGCTTAAATATGGGAGGCAAGAGAATAAGACCAATACTTATGCTTCTTGTATATAGTATATATAAAGATTCATATAAAGAAATTTTAGAAATGGCAGCTTCTATAGAAATGATTCATACTTATTCTTTAATCCATGATGACCTTCCAGCTATGGATAATGATGACTTAAGACGTGGAAAGCCTACAAATCATAAAGTTTTTGGTGATGGAATAGCTACATTAGCAGGAGATGCCCTTTTAAATGAAGCTATGATAATAATGATGAAATTTTCACTAAAAAATGGAGAAAATGCTTTAAGAGCTTCAAAAGAAATAGCAGAAGCAGCAGGTTCTGAAGGTATGATAGGAGGGCAAGTTGTTGATATTATAAACGAAGGAAAAAGTCAAATCTCTGAAGATGAACTAAAGTATATGCATGCTAAAAAAACGGGAGAACTTATAAGAGCTGCTATTGTATCTGGAGCAATCTTAGCAGAAGCACCAAAAAAAGATATAGAAGCTTTTGATTTGTTTGGAAGAAAGCTAGGGTTAGCCTTTCAAATAAAGGATGATATTTTAGATGTAACTGGCTCAACAGAAAAATTAGGAAAAAAGGCTCATGCAGATGAAGAATTAAATAAATGTAATTTCATAACAATGTATGGCTTAGAAAAGTGCGAAAAACTATGTAAAGACCTAAGTTATGAAAGCATATCTTTACTAAATTCAATTACTAAAGATACTTCTTATTTAAAAGAATTAACTTTAAGTTTATTAGAAAGAGAATACTAAAAAGAGGAAATGATTATATGAGTAATTATCTAGATAGTATGAATTTCCCAGAAGATATAAAAAAGCTAAATGATAATGAACTTTTAAACCTTGGAGAAGAAATGCGTAAGTTTCTTATAGAAAGTGTGTCAAAAACAGGAGGACATTTATCATCTAATTTAGGGGTTGTAGAACTTACCTTAAGCCTTTTTAAAACTTTTGATATTGGAAGGGATAAACTTATATGGGATGTAGGGCATCAAAGCTACATACATAAAATTCTTACTGGAAGAAAAGATGGTTTTAAAAATCTAAGAAAAAAAGATGGCTTAAGTGGATTCCCTAAAAGAAGCGAAAGTGTATATGACTGTTTTCAAACAGGTCATAGTAGTACCTCTATTTCAGCAGCCCTTGGAATGGCAAGGGCTAGAGATATTAAAAAGGAAAAACATAATGTAATAGCTGTAATAGGAGATGGAGCTTTAACTGGAGGTTTAGCCTTTGAAGCCTTAAATGACATAGGTTTTAGAAAGACAAAAATGATTATAGTATTAAATGATAATCAAATGTCTATTGCAAAAAATGTAGGGGGCTTATCTATTTATTTAAATAAACTTAGAATGAAACCTAAATATAATAAAATAAAATCAAATATAAACACAGAATTAAGTAAATCTAAAGGTGGCAAGGTTGTCTTAAGCAATATGTTAAAATTAAAAAATGGATTAAAAAGCCTTGTTGTTGATTCTATGTTATTTGAAGATATGGGAATTAAATATATAGGGCCTATTGATGGTCATAATATAAAATTAATGAATGAAGTTTTTAGTATGGCTAAAAATATTGATGGACCAGTAATTGTTCATACCATTACTAAAAAGGGTAAAGGTTATGAATTTGCAGAAAAAAGTCCTTCAAAGTTTCATGGAATTTCCCCCTTTAATTTAGAAAATGGTGAAGTTTGCAAAACTTGTTGTGAAACTTATTCAAGTGCCTTTGGAAAAGCTTTAAATAAAATTGCAAAGGAAGATAAAGATGTAGTTGCAATAACAGCAGCTATGCCAGATGGAACAGGACTTATAGAATTTTCAAAAAACTTTCCTGAAAGATTTTTTGATGTAGGAATAGCAGAAGAACATGCAGTAACCCTTTCAGCAGGAATGGCTTCAAGTGGTTTAAAACCAGTATTTGCTGTATATTCTACATTCCTTCAAAGAGCTTATGATGAAATTATTCATGATGTATGTATACAAAACTTACCTGTAGTTTTTGCTATAGATAGAGCTGGAGTTGTAGGTGAAGATGGAGAAACTCACCAAGGAATATTAGATATTTCCTATTTATCTACCATGCCTAATATGACAATTGTTGCTCCAAAGTCTTTAAAAGAAGTTGAAATCTTATTAAGATGGGCTTTAAATAAAAAAACACCAGTTGCAATACGTTATCCAAAGGGTGGAGATAAATTAAATAATCTTCCTATTTTAAAGGAAATAAATTATGGAAAGTGGGAAGTTTTAAATAAAGGAGAAAATTTAGCTATAATAGCATGTGGAAAAACAGTAGAGTTTGCTATGGAAGCTTTATATAAATTAAAAGAAAAAAATATAAATCCAACTATAATAAATGCTACATTTATTAAACCTATTGATGAAGAGAAGATAAAATATCTTGCAGAAAATAATTTTAATATTATAACTGTTGAAGATAATATGAAACAAGGTGGTTTAGGAAGTAGTATTTTAAACTCATTAAATAATTATAACTATAAAAAAACTATAAAAATATTAGCCTATGAAGATAAATTTATTGAGCAGGCTTCTGTTGATATTATTTATAAAGAAAACTTTTTAGATAGTGATGGAATTGTAAAAACAGCTTTAAATTTATCTTATGAAAAGGAGAAATAATGTCAGAAAAAAAAGAAAGACTAGATGTGTTACTAGTAAATAAAGGAATAATAACTTCAAGGGAAAGAGCTAAAACTTGTATAATGGCAGGAGAAGTTTTTGTAAATGGCCAAAGAGTTGATAAAGCAGGAGAAAAGGTTTCTGTTGATTCACAAATTGAATATAGAGGAGAAAAGCTTAAATATGTAAGCCGTGGAGGACTTAAACTTGAAAAGGCAATGAAAGTATATCCAATAAATTTAGAAAATAAAGTATGTATGGATATTGGAGCATCTACAGGTGGCTTTACAGATTGTATGCTTCAAAATGGAGCAAAAAAGGTATTTTCAGTTGATGTAGGATATGGACAATTTGCTTGGAAGCTTAGATGTGATGAAAGAGTTGTTTGTATGGAAAGAACTAATATAAGATATGTAACACCAGAAGATATTAAAGAGCTTTTAGATTTTGCATCAATAGATGTTTCTTTTATATCTTTAAGAACTATTATGCCAGCTGTAATAAACCTTTTAAAGCCAACAGGAGAGGTAGTTGCCCTTATAAAGCCACAATTTGAAGCAGGAAGAGAAAATGTAGGCAAAAAAGGTGTTGTACGTGATATAAATGTTCATAAAGATGTTGTAAAAAATATTGTTGAATTTCTTTTAAGTAAAAATCTTAATGTTTTAGGAATAAGTTATTCACCAATTAAAGGACCAGAAGGAAATATTGAATATTTAGTATATTTTACAAAAGATTTAAATAAAGAAAGTACATTTAGTATGGAAGATATAGATAAAACAGTAGAAGCTTCTCATACAGAAATTTAGACTTTAAGTGGGGGACAATATGAAGAGGATAGGTATAGCTATAAATCCTTCTAAGGACAATGAAAATAAAATAGTACAAATGGTAAAAGATAAATTTAATGAAAAGTTTGATTTAGAAGAAATAATAGTTTTTAATTCATATGAAACTAAGAATTTAATTTTACATAAACCATTAGACTTAATTGTAGTATTAGGTGGAGATGGCACTCTTTTAAATGTAGCAAGAGAAATTAGTAAAAAAGCTTATGAAGTTCCTATTTTTGGTATAAACATTGGAAATTTAGGTTTTTTATCTAGTATAGACATTTCAGAAATTGATAAGGCTTTAAATAAGCTTAAAAATCAGGAATATTCACTAGAAAAAAGAATGCTTTTAAATTGTATACAAGAAAATAAAGAGCCTATTATAGCATTAAATGATGTGGTAGTTGCAAGGGGAACATTATCTAGAATGGTTAAGTTTGAAATATTTATAGATGGAAAGGCTTATTCAACTTTTAAAGGTGATGGGCTTATAATTTCAACACCTACAGGCTCTACTGCTTATTCCTTTTCAGCAGGAGGACCATTTTTATATCCTAATTTAGATTTAATAGCTTTAACTCCTATATGTCCTCATACAAAAAGTATGCAACCTATGATAATAAGTGGAGATAGCACAGTTGAGATAATTCCTGAAAATGGGGAAGAAGAAATATATTTAACTATAGATGGGCAAAAAGCCACAAAAATTAATCAAAGAGAAAATATAAAAGTATCTAGAGCAGAAAAACATGTTCAAGTGCTTTTATTTGATGATTATGATTACTTTAAGGTATTAAGAACAAAAATCCTTAATAATTCTAGAGAATAAAGATGGTGATTTATATTGAAATCAAAAAGACATATTAAAATTTTAGAAATAATTGAAGAAAAGAATATTGAAACTCAAGAGGAGCTTGCAGAAGCCTTAAAGGAAAATGGATTTGATGTTACTCAAGCCACAGTATCAAGGGATATTAAAAATTTAAAGCTTGTAAAGATGCAAGGAGAAGATGGAAAGTATATATATAAAGCTCCTAATATAAAATCTTTAAATATATCAGATAAACTTACAACAATTCTTTCAAATCTTACTTTATCTGTAGAGAGGGTAGATAAATTTGTAGTTGTAAAAACAGTATCAGCAGGTGCAGCGCCAGTTGCAGAAGCTATTGATGGGTCAGGTTTTTCTGATATTGCAGGAACTATTGCTGGGGAAAATACAATTTTTGTATTAATGAGAAGTACTGATTCTGCAGAAGAATTAGTTAGTATAATAAAAAAATTTATTTCCTAGAAAATTTGAGGTGAAAAAATGTTAATTCAATTAAATATTAAAAATTTTGCTTTAATTGAAGAGATAAAAGTGGAATTTGCTGAGGGTTTTAATATCTTATCTGGTGAAACAGGAGCAGGAAAATCTATTCTTATAGATGCAATTGATTATGTCCTAGGAGGAAAATTTTCAAAGTCTTTAATAAGAACAGGAGAGGAAAAAACCTTTGTTGAAGCAGTATTTTCAATAGATAATGAACTTGTTAAAGGGGAATTAGATGAATTAGATATTGAATATGAGGATATTATAATAATAAGTAGAGAGTATACATTAAGTGGTAAAAGTATTATTAAAGTTAATGGAAGAAGTCTTATTATAGCCCAATTAAAAAAAATAAGAGAAAAGATTTTAGATATACATGGACAGCATCAAAATCAAACTCTTTTAGATAGAGGAAGTCATATTATATATCTTGATAACTTTATAGGAGATAAAATTAAAGAGCCTTTAAAAAAATTTAGTGAATTAAAAGAAAGACTTAGTGAAATAAAAAGTAAAATTTTAAAAATAAATGGTAATGAAGATAGAGAAAAGCTTATTGATTATACAAAATTTCAAATTGATGATATAACAAAGGGAAATTTAAGAGTAGGAGAGGAAGAAGAACTTAAAGAAGAATTTAATTATCTTTCTAATGCAGAAAAAATAAATAATTCTTTAAAGGTAAGTTGTGAACTTCTTAATTATAGAGAAGATGGAAATTCAGTTGTAGAATCCTTATCTAAAGTTATTTCTGAACTTTCTTCTGTAGAAAAAAATTCTCAAATAATTGGAGAAAAAAAGGCTATTATAGAAGAAGCTTATTATAATATAGAAGAAGTTTCAAGGGAACTTAGAGATATTCAAGAGGATACAGTTTACGATGAAAATAAGCTTGAAAAAATAAATGGAAGAATTTATGAGATAAATGGTTATAAAAAGAAATATGGAAATACTATAGAAGAAGTTATAGAGTATTTAAATAAACTTAAAGAAAATTATAATGAACTTGTTAATGCAAGTGAAATACTTAAAGAATTAGAAGAAGAAGAAAATAAAGTATTAAGTGAAATGAAAAAAATTGGAAATACTCTTCATGAAATAAGAAAAGAATTTAGTGAAAAATTAAAATCAAGCTTATTAAAGGAATTATCCTATGTAGGACTTGAAAAATCTACTATGGAAATACAGGTTAAGTTATGTGAAAATTATAATGAAAGAGGCTTTGATGAGGTTTGCTTTTTAATATCTACAAATACTGGAGAACCTGTAAAACCACTTGAAAAAGTTTTATCTGGTGGTGAACTTTCAAGAATAATGCTTGCCTTTAAATGTGTTTTTGCAGATAAAGATGGAATATCTACATTAATCTTTGATGAAATAGATACTGGTGTAAGTGGTGCAGTTGCTCAAAGAATAGGTGAAAAAATGTATCAAGTATCATTAAACCATCAAGTTTTATGTATTACTCACCTTCCACAAATAGCAATTTTATCAGACTATCATTATTTTGTTTCAAAAAGTATAAAGGATAACAAAACCTATACAAGTATAAAAATTTTAAATAAAGATGAAAAAATTAACCAAGTAGCAACTATGCTTGGAGGAAATGAAGTAACTAAAGCAACTTATGAAAATGTTAAAGAAATGCTAAAGCTTTCAGAAAAGAAAAAAAGTGAAATAAAAGCTTATAAAAATACATAAGTAATTGAATAAAAGGAAAAAATAAAATCACATACCATATGTGATTTTATTTTTTTAATTTTTGTCTTTTATAGAAAAGAAACAATAGCATATAAAAATATATTAGTGGGAAATTTAAAGTTAGAAACAAAAGGAGGAGATAAAATGAGAAAAAATATAATAAAAAAAATTACTGTATTTACTGCTCCAATGTTGATTCTTACTTTAATGCTAGGTGCTCTTTTTACTTTAAAGAATGTAGAAAATGTTTCTAAAGATAAGATTATTATGTCTAAAGAATGTATGGCTAGTAAAACTTCTCTTTGTAAAAAAGAAAATTTAAGTGTGTTAAGTGAAAAATCTAATATAATTTCACTTAATAAAACAAAAAATAATGATATATATGTAACTCCAGGAGGAGATAGTGTAGGAGTTAGGCTTTCAAGTAATGGAGTTTTAGTTGTAGGATATTCTAAAATTAAATCTAATGGGGAAGAAAAAGAAAGTCCTGCAAAGGAAAATGGAATAGAAATAGGGGATTTAATAACAAAGGTTAATAATAAAAGTGTAAAAAGCTGCACAGAATTTATTTCAAGGGTAAAAGAATGTAAAAATGAAAAAATAATTTTAGAAATAACAAGGGATAATAAAACAGTAACTAGGGAAGTTACTCCTAAAAAAGAAGAAAATGGTGAATATAAATTAGGAATATGGATAAGAGATTCAACAGCAGGTGTGGGAACTCTTACATTTTTCCAAGAAGAAAGTAAAAAGTTTGGTGCATTAGGTCACCCTGTAACAGATGGAGATACAAATAAGCTTTTTTCAATAGAAGAGGGAGATATTTTAGAATCTTCAATTCTTAGTGTAAAAAAAGGTGAAAAAGGAAATCCAGGTGAGCTTAGAGGAATTTTTATGGATGAAAATCATCCAATAGGAACAATAGAAAAAAATACTAAGTGTGGAATATTTGGTTGTAATAAAGAAAATTTAAATGAATATAATAAAAATTCTCCAATGAAAGTTGGTTTTAGAGATGAAATTCAATTAGGTAAAGCAAGCATAATAACTACCATAGATGAAAATGGCCCTAAAGAATATGAAATTGAAATAGTAAAACTTTTTGAACAAGAAGAGCCAACACCAAAAAGTATGATAATAAAAGTTACAGACCAAGAACTACTTGAAAAAACTGGTGGAATAGTGCAAGGAATGAGTGGAAGTCCTATAATACAAAATAATAAAATAGTAGGAGCTGTTACTCATGTTCTTATAAATAAACCAGATGTAGGCTATGGGGTTTATATAGATTGGATGTTAAAAGATGCTGGAATATTAGAATAGAGAAATTTAATATTCTCTTTTATAAAAATACTTAAATATTAGGTTCCTTATTTTATGGAGAAGTAACTTAAAGAAATAATATAATGAACCTAATATATTTTATTCCATATAAAATTTAATAAAGGAAAGGAGTTTAAGAATTTTATTTCATTTAGTTTAGAGGGTTTTAATTATTGTTTTGTGTTTGCTTATAGAAAAAGTAAAATAATAATTAAAACTTTTGCTATTACATAGAAATATAAAGATTATATAAATTATTAATTAGATTTTGTATAAAAATAATATTTTAAATATTAAAGATATATTTTTTTCTAAAAAACTCTTTACGAATATAAAAAATTATAGTATAATTTACAATAAATGGAATAAGAAATAAAAGAAGGAAATTAATTTCATATTTCTAAAGAAATTGACTATATTATACTCTATTTTGAATTTCAAATAATATTAAGAAATTTATTTAAATTTTGTCGAATTTTTTTTGGAAATAGTGTATAATATAAGCAAACAATTACAATAGCACCACTAGAATACACTTTATATGTGGAAAATAAGAGGAAAAGGGGATAGGTATATGGAAAATTCAAAAATATCTGTACTAATTGCAGATGATAACAAAGAGTTTTGTAGCATTTTAAATGACTACTTATTAAACCAAAGAGATATAGTTGTAACAGGAATTGCAAAAGATGGAATAGAAGCTTTAGACCTTATTCAAGAAAAGGAACCAGATTTAGTAATACTAGATATAATAATGCCACATTTAGATGGTCTTGGAGTTCTTGAAAAGTTAAATAATATGAATTTAAACAAAATGCCAAGAGTAATTATTCTTTCAGCAGTAGGACAAGATAAAATTACTCAAAAAGCTATAAAATTAGGAGCAGACTATTATGTTGTAAAACCTTTTGATATGGATGTATTTATAAAGAGAATAAGAGATATGTTCAATAGTACTGAAAGCTCTGAACAATCAGTAAATAGACTTGCTCAACAAAATACAATGGTTTCAAGAGAAACAATATCTCAACAAGTAGCACCAGAAAAGAGTGAGCCTCAAGATTTAGAAACAGAAATAACAAACATTATACACGAAATAGGAGTTCCAGCTCACATTAAAGGATATATGTACTTAAGAGAAGCAATAACTATGGTTGTTAATGATATGGAGCTTTTATCAGCAGTAACAAAGGAGTTATATCCTTCAATAGCTAAAAAATACAATACAACAGCTTCAAGAGTAGAAAGAGCAATAAGACATGCAATAGAAGTTGCATGGGGCAGAGGACAAGTTGAAGCAATAAACAAACTATTTGGATATACTATAAACACAGAAAAAGGAAAACCAACAAACTCAGAATTTATAGCAATTATTGCAGATAAATTAAGACTTAAAAATAAAGTTAGCTAAGTATAGTATTTTGAAGAGGTTTAATAACCTCTTCTTTCTACATTTCTTCATTATTAAGTCTTACTTTTCACATTGGAGTTCTATTATGTAGAAAACTAAGTTATTTACATAACATTTCTTTTATTTCTTGAAGGTTTTCAAGAAAATAAATTCCTTTTTGTCTTTCTTTTGAGGATAACCCCATTTCAATCATGTGTTCTAATAATAATTTTAGGCCATTGTAGTAACCATTTAAATTGTATAAAATACATGGTGCATAAAGTTTTTTTAGTGATATCATAGACATTACTTCTGATATTTCTTCTAAGGTGCCAGTTCCACCAGGAAAAGCAATAAATGCATCTCCAAGTTCAATCATTTTTCTTTTTCGTTCTCCTATGTCTTTTGTAATAATAAGTTCTGTTAAAGACTTAAGTTGAAGGTCTTTATCTACAAAAAATTCAGGCTCAACTCCTATTACTTTGCCACCAGAACTAAGAACACTTTCTGCTATTTCTCCCATTAGTCCAGTTTTTGAACCACCATAAACAAGAGTGTTTTTACTTTCACCAATCCATTTTCCAAGTTCTTTAACTGTCTCTTTTAAAGAAGGATCATTTCCTTCATTTGCTCCAAGATATACTGTAATATTCATTTTATATTTCCTTTCATTTTCAATTATAAATTTATTTTTTTATTATATCACATTTATATTGAGAATTTTTGTTAAGCTTTTAGTATGTTATCTTCTTGAATATATACAACTGCAATGATATCATTAATAAGATTCTAATTTATTCTTTCCCCAGCAGGTAAACCAACACCAAAATACATTAAATATCTTAAAAAAGTTCTTCCATCAGCTGTATTTTGCTTACTTGTAGTTTATTGTTTAAAAAATGTAAGCTTTTTAACAGGGAACCATGGTATACCAGAACTTATATCTATTTTCTTAGTACTTGTTTTGCACTTATGGAAACGTCAAATGCTTTTATCCATTGCAGTATATGTTTATTGTACAATTTATCTTTAAATAAGAATTTTTTATTCTATATAAATTTGTCATAGAATGAAGAAATTTATATGAAAAGTTAATAGAAAATAAAAAATTAAGTTTTTATTTGACGATATATAGAAAAATGTGTATAATAGTAATCATCAATTACTATTTATAGAAAAATTAGCCTTATATGTAACTTGTGATTAACATTGAGTTGAAAAAGTTAGAAGTTATGGGTAAAGGTTAAAAATAATAAGGGTTAAAATGAAGGGGAGATTAGAAAATGAATGTTAATGAAGAAATTAATTTTTTATGTTGGGTAAATAAGGTGACAAATAAAACAGGAGCTGTAAAGGTTGTAAGTGATAAAAAAGAATTTACAATTAAAAGCATAATAGACTTTTGCAATAATATGAAATTAGATATTCTAGATGCCATTGGAGTAGAAAGTTTTAATGAAAGACAATTAAATACAGCAGAAGTTGTTATAAATAAAAATAGATATTCATTATATGCAAATTAATAAATACAAAGATAGATAGACTTTTTTGAAAACCACTAACTTTAAAGGGCTGGTGGTTTTTTAATATGTATAATTTTTTAAAGGAAAATTAATAAAGTAAAAATGAGTATGAAAAGAACATTATTAGTAGCTAAAATATTAAAAGAAAAAACTGATATTAACAATAAATTAACCATTAAAGAATTGATAAATTATTTAAATGAAGAGGGATACAAAGCTACAAGAAATACAATAATTGCAGATATAAAATGCCTAATAGAATCAGGAGAAAAAATTATAATTTCAAAATGTAGTTCAAATAGGAAGTGTTATTATTATGAAAGTCAATTTTCAATTGAAGAATGCAGAATAATTTTAGATTCTATTTATAGTAATAAATTTATTAATAGTAAGGATAAAAAAGAAATAAGAGAAAAAATATTATCTAATATATCTCAAAATAATAAATTCATTTTAAAGAATAATATTATTGTAGAAAAAATAGATACTATGGGCATAAATGTTTCATGTAATTTATTTATATTACATAAAGCATTAACTGATAAAGTATATATTGATTTTACTAGTGTAACTAGGGATATAAATAAAAAAATGATTGAAAAGAAAAGGGTAATAAATTTTATTCCTAAAAGAATTTATTATTATAATGATAGATATTATTTAATAGGATTTAATGAAAATAAAGAAAAAAGACATTATAGAATTGATAGAATATATAAAATAATATTAAAAGAAGCTCATAAGAATAACCAAAAAATAGATTTTAAAAATTATGGCTTAAAAAATTTTGATATGTTTGGGTCGGAGAAGGCAGAAGTAATAGAATTAAAAATAAATAAAAATTTAATAAATTCAGTAATAGAAAAGTTTGGAGATGAGGTAGATATTCATAAATGTCTAGAAGATGATAGTTATTATACTTTTAGTAGTAAAGTTGGAATAAATAAAGGATTGGTAAGGTGGATATTAAAACAAGGAAATGAAGTTGAAGTAATTCATCCATCCTATTTAATTGAAAAAATTAAAGAAGAAATTGAAAAAATGAAAAAAATATATGAAAAAGAATAAAAAAATTAGTAGATGTCAATTATACTGACATCTACTTTTTTATAATGTAATTGAGGTGATGCTTATGGAAGATAATAAAGAGGGAGTAGTTTTCTATCTTTTAGCAAAAGGATTAAAAGAGCTTTATGAAAAGGAAGAAAAGAATTATTCTAAATTAAATTCAAAACTAAAACGTGCAATTAATATTTTAGCTGGAGAAAGTGGAATTATTGTTGAAGATAGAACTGATATGATTGCAAAATTTTCCAAAAAAATTGGCGAGTGGTATAAAGAAGATAGCATTTATAAAAATGAAGTTTTTATTAAAGATGGAATACCAACAGATTTTTGTTATGAAATTGCACTTAATACTGAAGACATAGAGGGTGAATTAGAGCAAAGAGTCATATTAGAAATTAGAAATGAATTTAAAGCTTATGGAAAAGAAGAAGATTATAAAAATTTCAGAAGCTATTTAGTGAAAAATCCTATATCTTCAAGAGAAAGGTTAGAAAAATTTATACTTAAAAATAGTGGCTATAATTCAAAATTAAAGAAAGTATATGCAAGAATATATGAGTTTTATGAAGAAATTCCAATACACTATATAAATAATAATAATATTGAGGTTTGTAATTATTGTGGATGGACAATAATTAATAAAAATAAAGATAAGCATTGTGTTTCTGATTATTGTAAAGCTAATCTTGGAGTAGAAAAGTCTAAAATAAAAACTTATAAAAAAGATATGCTAAGATTGAAAAGAGGAGTAATGCGTTATACAGCTTTACCAGGAATTCCTGAACTTAATTTAAAAAATAGAATAGAAAAATTGGGATTAGAAGTTATTTTGTATCCTAATTTTGATCAATATGATTTAGAAGTTAAGTTTAAAGATTGTAGTTGGGCAATAGATGTTAAAGATTATGGAAATCCTTATAATTTAATTCATAAAATTAAAGATTTTGAACCTAATAATTGTGAAAAATCTTTTATAGTAGTACCTAATAAAAGATGTAGATTAAATAAAGATTATAAATATATCCTAGCTAGTAAAGAGGTAATAGGCTTTGAGTATATTATTGAAGAAAATCTTATTAAAAGAATAAAGGAGAAAATTAATAGTGAAAAATTATAAGGAAAGATTTAAGAAGTTACTTGATTATTATAAAGAAGAACTTTCTAATTTAAAAAAAGAAGAAGTTGAAATTGTAGCTAAACTTGAAGTATTTTTATATTTACTTGAAGAAATTAATTTTAAAAACAAAGATATAAGTAAAACTTGGGCTTTATTAACTGGTTATCATAAAAATGAACAAGTAAATGTTAGTCTTATGGAAAAAGAGATTGATTTGATAAATAAGGCTAGGGGATTTTTAACAGAACTTTATGGTTCTAAAGCCTTTGATTATTATATAGAAACCTATATGAATATAACAAATATTAATGAATTATTATATAGTCTTAGAAAAGAAAATAAGGATGTATTTTTTCAAGTAAATTATTCTAAAAAATTAGAGGAAAGAAAAAAGAGGATAAAAGAATTATTTGGATCTGAAATTGATATTGTTAATAATAAAATGAAGATTTTTAAAGAAGGTGTGGGAGAATTTTATGAAGAAGGAGTATTTGAAAGAGTAAAGTTTAAGGAGATAAAATTAAAAGATAAGAAAACTTTTAATAAAATAAGCATAAAAAGACCTTTAAAAAGAGAAAGTATTACAATTAAAAAAAGTGATTTATTAAAAACAGCAAAGTTTATAGATTCTAAAATAGAAAATAAGAATTATGTAGAAAGAGTTAAAAATATAAATTTTGATATTTTAAAAGATAATTCAATAGAAGCAAGTGAAGAGATTACTATTGATGGCTTATTTAATTTAGTAGGAAGAGTTGGAGCAGGAAAATCAACTTTAGTAGAGGTATTATCTTGCAAATTAGCTTTAGAAGGAAGAAAAACAGCAATTATAGTAGATAGTATAAAAGCAATAGTTGAACTTTTAGATTATTATGATAATTTGGGAATAAATGCAGTACCTATATGGGGATATTCAGGAAAAGAAGAACAAAGAAATAAGGCATACTCATCAATTAGAGAAGAGGACTTTAATGATATATATAATACTTCATGGAACAAGTGGTTTAGTGAAACTTGTATATTAGATGGTTTAAGGGATTCTTCTGATATAATAGAACCTTTTAAAGCAGGAAAAGAACCTTGTATGAAGATTTTAAAAAACAAAAAATCTAAAGAAAAATTTGCATGTCCATATTATAATATATGTCCTTCTCATAAAATAGATTTAAGTTTAAATGATGCACAAATATATATTACTACACCATCAGCTTTTTTAAAGACAAAAATATCACCTGCTATAGTAGAAGAAAATGTGAGAGTTTCTGAATATCTATATTATAATTGTGATTTAGTAGTTTTTGATGAAAGTGATAAAATTCAATTAAATTTTGAGCAAGGTTTTACAGAACATCTAATAATTATGGATGATAATAAAGAAAGTTATTTAAATAAATTAGGAAGAGATGTTGAAATTTGGTTTTATAATAATAGAATAACAAATGCTAGCAATAAAAAATTACAAAAGTGGCATGATATATTTAATAATACTCAAAGAAGTGCTAATATTTTAATTCAACTATTAAATGATAATAAAAGTTTAATAAAAAAGTTAGATGGAATGTTTTTAACTGCTTATTCATTACATGATAGATTTAAAAACTTAAAAGAATATACAAAGTTTAATATTATGGAGAATTTTATAAAAATAGATGAAGAAAAGTTAGATAATGAAGGCAAATATATAAGAACAGAAATATTATCAGGAAATTTTGATTTCTCTAAGTTAATTAAAAGAATTAAAAAGTGGTATTTTAATGAAAAGGATGTTTCATATGATGATATTTTAATGATAGTTTTTATATTTGTTTTAACTATCTTTGAAAAGAACTTCAAAGACATGGTTAATGGACTAGAGTTTATTCCAGAATTACAAAGTATAACTACTGAAGATGCTACTGTAATGTATAGAATAATAGAGGACTATTTACCATTTATTCCAACTTCACCTATGGGTAATGTATTTGGTATAAAAATAACAGCAGATAATAACAATAATTTAAAAAGATTAGTGTTATTTAAAAGTAGAGGTTTAGGAAGATGGCTTTTAACTAATTATCATAATTTATATGAAAATATAGATAAAGAAAAAGGACCTAATGTTTTATTATTATCTGGTACTAGTTGGGCTCCAAAATCCTATTCTTATCATATTAAAAGCAAAGTAGATGGAATATTAAATGGACATGAAGATGAAGCAAAAGCAATAGAAGAAAGTAAATTTATGTTTGAATATGTATCAATTAATAATTCACCTATAGAAGTTTCAGGTTCAAATTTAAATAAAAGAGTTGAAAAAATAGAAACAATAGTAAAAAGTTTAGTGAAAGTAACAGGAAGAACAAAAAAATCTAAATTGGCACAAGAATTAGATAAACTAGAGGAAAATAGGAAAAAGATATTATTACTTGTAGGAAGTTATAAAGAGGCAACTGCAATTAAAAAATTTTTAGATGTGGTATTAACAAATGATGGATATATAAAAAAAGAAGAAGTATGTTTATTAGTTAGAGATAATGAAGAAGAAGTATCTAGCGAAAATATAACTAGAGGAGATGTAACAGAATTTGGAACAATGGATAAAAAGATTCTTATAGCTCCATTAATGGCTTTAGAAAGAGGATATAATATTTTAAACGAAAATAATAAAGCAGCAATAGGTTCAGTTTATTTTCTTGTACGTCCAATGCCTATTCCTAATGATATGAACATTATTGTTAATAAAATTAATAGTAGGTGCATGGAAAATTTAAGTGATAAAAATTCAAAGGATATATTAGAACATATTAATTGGGTTAAATCAAATAGGGATGAAAGTTTAAAATTAATGCAAAAACTATTAATAAAAAGCGAAAGACTAGGATACAAACAATTAAATGATGAAGATAGGGAAGCTTTATGTATGACACTTTTTGTAACCATATGTCAAGTAGTTGGAAGACTAATTAGGGGAGGCTGTAAGGCTAGAGTACATTTTTGTGATGCAAAATTTGCACCTAATACAATAATTAATGAAGAAGATACTGAAAAAACTTCTATTTTAGTTGGAATAATAAAAACTTTAGATAAACTTATGGAAAGTGAAAATGTTATTGAAAGAGAATTAACAAATAAATTATATTATCCATTTTATAAAGGATTAAAAGAATGTGAGGGATTGAAGTATGAAAAAAGAAAGAGATCTTAGAATATTAGCAGGTGAAATAATACCTATAGATGAAAAAATAAAATATTATTCAGTTGGCTTTCCTAAACGTTGGTTTGAAAAGTTAACTGATATTTACAAAGTTATAAAAGAACGAGAAAAAGTTACATTACCTATAGAAAGTTTGAATGAAGCAATAGAGGCATTACCATTAGGAATTATAAAAATAAATAAAGTTTATAATGGAAAAAAAGAAAATTATAATGACTGGATAATGTCAACAGAGCCTATAGATTCTAAAAAAATATTAAAACTTATTAAAAGTTGGTGTTCAATAGAATTTATAAAAAAAGGAAAACTTAAAGAAGATTTATTGAAAAAACTTATTAAAGTATTAGATGATTTTAAAGATGAAGATATAAAAATTGAAGAAAAATATTTAGATTTATCAAAAACTTATATAAATGAAAACAAAACAGCAAATCCAGATGGTGCAATTTATGATGTTTTAGGTAACTACATTGCACAAACTATTGCAGAAAGGCAAGAGGACATAATAATAGGAAATGAAATATTTAACTTTTATAGACATAAAAATGAATTAATATCTATACCTATAAAAGAATATAAAAAAGCATATTATTCAATTAAAATAACATTTAATGTTAAAACAATCATAGGATATTCAAAGCCTATTTTGTTAATAGATACAGGCATAAGAAGATGGTCAAATGGAAAATTTGCAGAAAGTATAAGTTGGAAAGAAAAAACTAGTGTTTTAATTAAGTATAATGATAATAAATTTAATGGCTTTACTTTAGGATGTGACAAAATAGAAAGAAATACAAAAGAAAAATGTTATGAATGGGCAGAGGATGTAAAAGAAATATTAGAAGATGCAACAATAGAATATCTTCCAGAAATAGAGGAAGTAATAAAAAATTCTATAGATTATATTGGAAATAATAAAGATTATACATTACTTATTAGTTATAATAATGAAAATACATTAAATCATCCTGTTAAAAAAGGAGTTTCACCTAAGGAAAGATATGAAGTATATAAGCAAATAATAGAAAAGTTTAAATTTTTACAACCTATAGCTAATAATAATTATGAAATAATTCAAAGAAGACTTTATAATACAAAAGAAATAAAAGAACATTCAATAAAAAAATTTTTAGAAGAACTTTCATCAAAAGAAAAAGAATTAACTTTAGAAGTTCTTTATATTAATAAAAATACACCTAATATTATTTTTAAAAAATTATTTGAGGCTATTGATAAAGAAGAAGAGTTTAAAAAAGATAATAAAAGAGATGAAATGAATATAGAATTTAATGGATTAAAAATAAATATGAAAGCTATAATGGCTGGAGATTTAATAGAACCTATGGAAGATATTAATTCAAAGGTTAATGAAGTAATCAAATTTTTACCAGTAAATAAAAATTTAACTATTACTATAGTAGAAATGTATAATAAGAATAAATATAAAAATAAAGATCCAAAATTTGCTATAAGAAAAGGATTATATAAAACTAATAGATTTAATCAATTTATAAATACAGATAATATAGAGTTATTAGAAAAGGCAGAGAATCCAAAAAAATTCAAAGAAGCACAAGGAAAAGTAGATTCAATTGTAAATAATATATTTTTAGAGTTGTTTAGGCAATTAGGAATAATGAATGGTTCAATTCCAAATCTTAAAGGAACGCCAGAAGAACTTGAAATTATAGGATTTAACTTACTTAGTACTAACTATAATAAAAGCAGAGATACATTAGCTTTTCCAGTAGCAGTAAGTATAAGAACAGGAGAAAAAGGAATTTATGTAAAAACTCCAATTAATGATTGGATGGAGTATAGTGAAGCCATTTTATTCTTAGGAAGTAATAAAGTAAATAGAAAAAAATGTGAAGATGAAGAGATAAATAAATTCTTTAGAAGTATATTAAATGATGCTAATGAAAATGATTCTTTATTATTAGTTGATACATCAAATAGATTAAATTCAATATTAAAAGATTTTCAAGATAAGAATTTAAGTGTAAATAAAGTTTATACAGAATATGAAGATGTAAGAATTATGAGAGTTAAAAATAATTTAGATATACCAGTATGTGTTGGAATAAATAATGAAGATGACGTTTATTTTTTAAGTGGAGTAAAACAAATAATAAATAGTGTATTTTATTCTAATGAAGGTAAAACTACCACTTATAAACATATAAAAAGTTTTGAAACTAAAATGGAACATTTAAGTAAAGAATTTAAAGTGCCAGCCTCTTTAGAAATAGTGCCAGTAAAATTAAATAAAGAAGATGATATTGGAAGTTTTGTTTATTTTACTCATATGTTAAGAAATCTTAATATTACTTATGATAGTTTTAGTTCAGTTCCAGTAGTAAACCATTTAGCTAAAAGTTTTGAAGAAGTATTATCAGCAAAAGATATTAAAGAAGAAAATGAATAGATAAAGAAAAGCATTGAAATAGGGTGTTATGAATTGTTACACCCTATTTTTTAATTTATGAAAAGTAAATACAAATTAACAAGAAATGTTAAAAATTTCTTTTGTTTTAATTGTATAGTTTATTTACTAAATATGATAAAATAAGATTAATTATATTTAGTAAATAATACAGAGGAAAAAGTTATGGAAGTTGAAGAAAAGAGTTTAAGTTCTTGGGTTTATGATGTAAAAAAGGGTGAAGATAATTTTTTAGGTAGAAAAAGGGTAGATTATAGGGCTTTTTCTACTGGTATTATTATTCCTAAAAGGTATCATGAAAGGTTTTTAAAGCATTTGTCTAAGCCTATTGAAGGTTTTGGTTTTGTAAGGGTTAAGTTGTTTGTAGAGGAAAAAGAGTTTGGTGCAATTATTAGAAAATCAAGTTCTAAAGGAAGAAAGGGTGTAGTTTTAGAATTTCTTTATTCTGAAAAGTCTTTACATAAATTATTAAGAAGCTCCTTATCTACAAGTTATGATTATATAATAAAATATATTTATGAAAATGAAAAAAGGCCTAGGTTTATTCCAAAGAAGTATGAGGAGTTTTTGGATTTTTATAAGGGTGAAAATTTAGATGAGTTTATTATAAAGTTAATACCAAATAAAACAAAAATATTAGATGATGAAGATATTACTTATAAAGAATGTGAAGAAATTAAAGAGAATTTTATAGATACAAAGGATGTAAATAAAGAAATAGATTATATACATAAATTTATTGAAAGTAAAGGTTTTGAGTATAGTGAGGATTTAATTAAGAATTTTTATTTATGTCTAAAAACTAAACCTTTTGTAATTTTATCTGGTATATCTGGAACTGGTAAAAGTAAAATGGTTAAGCTTTTTGCAGAGGCATTAGGGGCAAATAGTAAAAATAATAGGTTTAAAATGATACCAGTAAAGCCAGAGTGGTCTGATTCAACTGATTTATTAGGTTATAGAAATATTGAGGGTAATTTTATTTTAGGTATAATTACTTCAATAGCGTATAGTGCTATAAAAAATCCTAAATTTCCTTATTTTATTTGTTTAGATGAAATGAATCTTGCTAGAGTTGAGTATTATTTTAGTGATATTTTGTCTTTAATGGAAACTAGAAGAAGGGATTCTAATTTTAAAATAGTTACAGAAAAGTTTTTTAGTAAAGAGCAGTTTGGAAAGGATAAGGAAGCTTTTGAAAAGTATAAAGATATTTATATTCCTGATAATCTTTATATAATAGGTACTGTAAATATGGATGAAACTACCTTTCCTTTTAGTAAAAAGGTGTTAGATAGAGCTAATACTATTGAATTTAATAACATTGATTTATCTTATAATTTTGAAGAATTTTCTTTAAATAAAGTAGAGAATAAAGTTTATTATAATAATTTTTTAAAATCAGACTTTTTAAAAATAGCTGACTGCAGGGAGTATAAAGATATTGCCCTTAAGGTTATTGAAAAGTTAGTAAATATAAATAATATTTTAAAGCCATATAATCAGCAATTTGGTTTTAGAGTTAGAGATGAGATTGTATTTTATACAATATATGCCCTAAAAGACAATATTATGGATTTTAATAAGGCCTTAGATTATTCTATAGTGCAGAAAATATTACCTAAAATAAGTGGAAGTGACATTGAAACTTTAGAAATTCTTATAAAACTATTTAATTTATTAAATAATACTAATTTAGATGTGAATTTAGAGGAAAAGGACCTTGAAAATATTAATATTTTTTATAAGTTAACTAGTGAAAAGCTTAAAAATATGATTAGGAGGTTTTTAAAAGATGGATTTACAACCTTCTGGCAGTGTTAAAGAAGAGATTATTTTTATAGAAACAGATGAGGTTTATTTTTCTATTAAAGGAGATAAAGATTCCTTTGAAATTTTAGATGAAGAAGCATTAAAAGTAGTTTCAAAGGGCATTATTTATTCAGATTTTAATAAAAATATATGTTTTAAGGAATATAAAAATTATGAGATAGTAATTGAAGGAAAAAATAGTTCTAAAATAGAGTTTTACCATGAAAATTATTTTATAAGAAATAAGGTAACAAAGACAGGAAAATCTGGCAAAATTCTAAGTGGAGTTATTAATTTTAAAGGTGATATTGGTTATTCTGATTTATATGTTTTAGTAAATAATAAAAAGCATTTAAAAATAAGCCTTCAGGTTTTTCCAAGTAAATTAACTTATAAGGAGGATTATAAAGCTTTATTAGAGGATATTAATAAAGAAATTTATAATTTATCCTATGGCTTTTTAGCTAGAACTTATTTAGGTGGAGAATTAAAAAACATAAATAACAAAAGTTTTACAGAATTTTTTAGCATTTTAAATGAAATTTCTAAAAATCTTTTAAAGGCAATAGACATTATTTTATATAATTTTAACCATAATCTTGTTAAAGAAAGTAGTATTTATAAATATAATGAACTAAAAAAAGGTAAAATAGAAACAGTAAAATGGCTAGAGAAAAGACCTTATGTTATGAAAAATATTAATGGAAAATATATTCCTACAAAAGCTTTACAAGTTAAAAAAACTATTACCTATGATACAAATGAAAATAGATTTCTTAAGTTTATGCTTTTAAGTATTATAGATAAAATTAATAATTTTATTAAAATTTATAAAAAGGCTTCTTATAGTTTTCATAAAGAAGCTATAGAGAGGTTAAGTTTAATAAAAAAGGAAATATTAAAAAAGATAAATAATAGTTTTTTAAAAAATATTAAAGAAGAGTATAAAGAAAGTAATTCTTCTTTAGTCTTTAATAGGGCTAGTGGATATAAAGAAGTTTATAAATATTATTTGATTTTAAAAAAGGGTTTAAGTATAAAAAGTGACATTTTTTCTATATCAATAAAGGAGCTTCCTCTTTTATATGAATATTGGTGTTTTATAAAACTTAATTCAATACTTAGAAAAAAATATAACTTAATAAGTTATGATTTTATAAAAATAAATAATGATGGAATTACTATAACTTTAAAAAAGGGAATTAAATCTACTTTAGTATATGAAAATTTTAAAATAGTTTATAACCAAAAGGTAATTTCTGAAACAGTAAATCAAAAACCAGATAATATTTTATATATAAATAAAAATGGAGAAGAGTTTCAATTTATTTTTGATGCAAAATATAAAATAGATTATAGCAAAGAATATATAAAGAAATATAAAAGTATAGGACCTAAGGAAGAGGATATAAATACAATGCATAGATATAAAGATGCAATTGAAAAATCTCCTTTAGGTGCTTATGTATTATTTCCCTTTTCAGATGAAGAAGGATATAAAAATAATAAATTTTATAAAAGCATTGAAAAAGTTAATGTTGGAGCCCTTCCTTTTTTGCCTTCAAAAACAAAATTAGTTGAAGAATTTTTATATAATCTTTTAGAAAAGATAGGTGGTTAGAAAAATGAAAAAGTGTGTTATTATTCCAGATTCTTTTAAAGGAAGTCTTTCTTCTATAGAGGTTTGTAGTATTATAAAAGAAAATGTAGAAAAATTTTTCCCAAAGTGTAATGCTATAATGATTCCAATAGCAGATGGGGGAGAAGGAACTGTAGATACTTTTATATATTCATTAAAGGCAGAAAAGGTAAGTTTAAAGGTAAAAAATGCTTTTGGTGAAATAAGTGAGGTTTATTATGGAAGAATAAAAAATAAGGCAATTATAGAAGTAGCCCAAGTTGTAGGACTTACAAAGGCAGAAGGAAGAGAAAATCCTTCAATAACCTCTACCTATGGAGTTGGGGAAATTATAAACCATGCTGTAGAAAATGGCTGTAATGAAATATTTATAGGTCTTGGGGGAAGCTCAACAAATGACTCTGGAGTAGGAGCAGCAGCTGCTTTAGGAACAGTTTTTAAAGATAAAAATGGAAAGGAATTTATTCCTGTTGGAAAAAATTTAAATGAAGTAGAGTATATAGATATAAGTAAAACTTTAGATAAACTTAAAAACTGCAAAGTTACTGCAATGTGTGATATAGATAATCCTATGTATGGAAAAAATGGTGCAGCCTTTGTATTTGCTCCTCAAAAAGGTGCAGAGAAAAATATGGTAAAAATGTTAGATAATAATTTAAGAATATTGTCTGAAAAAATAAAGAAAAATCTAAATAAAGATGTATCAAAGATAAAAGGCTCAGGAGCAGCAGGTGCCTTTGGGGCAGGAGTTTGTGCCTTCTTTAATGGAGAGTTAAAATCAGGAATAGAAATAATACTAGATTTAATAGACTTTGATAACTTAATTAAAAATACTGACATGATTTTTACTGGAGAAGGACAAATTGATAGCCAAAGTTTAAATGGAAAAGTAGTAATAGGAATATCAAAAAGAGCTAAAAAACAAAATATACCTGTAATAGTTATAACAGGCTCTATAGGAGAAGGAGCAGAAAAAGCCTATGATAAGGGAGTAAGTTGTATATTTTCAATAAACCAAAGGGCAGAAGATTATTCTACATCAAGATTTAAAGCTAAAGAAAATTTAGAAAAAACTATAGATTCAATATTAAGATATTATAATGTAATTAGCAAAAAATAATTTTGAAGTTAGCTATTTATTGACATAGAAAAAACTATTTGATAAATTGAACTTATAAGTTTAAAAGAATTGAGGGAAAAAATATGTGGTTGTTATTTGCTATTTTGTCATCTGTATTTGCAGCTTTAACATCAATTCTTGCAAAGGTAGGTATTGATGGTGTAAATTCAAATCTTGCTACTGCAATAAGAACAACAGTTGTATTAGTTATGTCTTGGGGAATGGTCTTTTTAACTAATACTCAAGGTGAAATTTGTGATATAGGAAAAAAGAGTTGGATATTTTTAATTTTATCAGGAATAGCTACTGGTGCATCTTGGCTTTGTTATTATAAAGCATTACAAATGGGAAATGCTTCAAAGGTAGTTCCAATTGATAAACTTAGTGTAGTAATTACATTAATTTTAGCATTTGTATTTTTACATGAAGAGTTTACAGCAAAATCTATTGTTGGTTGTGTATTAATTGGAGCAGGAACATTACTTATGGTATTATAATTTTTTTAAAAGGAAGGATAAATATGATAGAAGATATACTTGAATATAATAAGAACTTTGTAAAAGAAAAGAAATATGAAAAATATATAACAAGTAAATATCCAGATAAGAAAATTGCTATTTTATCTTGTATGGATACAAGACTTACAGAACTTTTACCAGCAGCCCTTGGAATTAAAAATGGTGATGTTAAAATAATAAAAAATGCAGGGGGAACTATTTCTCACCCTTTTGGAAGTGTTATAAGAAGTATTCTTATTTCAATATTTGAACTTGGTGTTGAAGAAATTATGGTAATTGGGCACACAGACTGTGGAGTTCAACATATAAATAGTTATTATATGATAGAACATATGATAAAAAATGGTGTTTCAAAAGAAAATATAGATATGATGAAATACTGTGGAGTAGATTTTGAATCTTGGCTTAGCGGTTTTGACTCTGTAGAGGATTCAGTACATGAAAATGTTGAATTCTTAAAAAATCATCCTCTTATTCCTAAAAATATAAAGATTTATGGTTTTGTTATGGATTCAGTTACAGGGGGGCTTAAAGCTATTTAAAATTATTAAAAATCAAATAAGCTTAATAAAGAATTAATAAGATTTTAGAAAGGAGTATTTCTTTGAATATACAAATATTTGGAAAACCTAAATGCTTTGATACTAAAAAAGCAGAAAGATACTTTAAAGAAAGAAGAATAAAATATCAACTTATAGATATAACTCAAAAACCAATGAGTAGAGGTGAATTTAATAGCGTAAAACAAGCTGTTAAAGGATATGAAAATATGATTGATGAAAACTGCAAGGATAAAGACCTTCTTGCCCTTGTAAAATATTTAGTAGAAAGTGCAAGGGAAGAAAAGGTATTTGAAAATCAAAAACTAATAAAAACTCCAATAGTTAGAAATGGAAAAAAAGCTACAGTAGGTTATAAACCAGAAGAATGGAAAAATTGGGAATAAAGAAAAATATTGAAAGCTAAATAGAAATGTGTTACAATTATAGAAAAAGGAGTGTTTTCTATGAAGAAAAAATTAATATTAGCTTTTATATCTATTGGAATGTTATTTAATATTATTGGATGTGAAACTTCTAAAACTTCAAAATCTAATGAGAAAGAATCTAATATAGTAAAAAGTGATATTTTAGAATACTCAAAAAATTTTGATATTAATAGTATTTATTTTTATACTAAAGATAATGGAATAAAAATAAGTAATAAAGATGATATGGAAAAAATATATTCAGTATTAAAAGAGACAAGTTATGTAGAAACTACATCAAAGATTAATGAAGATAATGTATCTTATAGAATATTTTTATGTGAAAATTCAGCAATAACAAGAGAAACTATAACAATACAAGGGGATATTGTACAAACTTTAGATAAAACATATAAAATGGAGAAAGATATAGATTCTAAACTAAAAAAGACCTTTAAAGAATTATCTAAAAGTGATAATTGTGTAACAGTAGGAAAATATGATGGAAGCATGATGAATTCTGTACTAACAGAGCAAAGTAAAGAAGAATTAGATAAACTTAAAGAAAAAGAAGAGATGAGAGATAAATATTTAGAGGAAAATTAATATATTAGGCTATTTTAGTATGTCAATTAGAGATTTTTAATTGATATATATAATAATTGGAAGTACAATCCTATTTGGAATTATAAGAAACAATTAGGAGAAATGAAAAATGGAGTTAAGTGATAATTTTTATGGAGAAGAAAAGATAGGAAAAATTTTGCTTAAAATAGCCCCTCCAGTAATGTTAGCTCAATTAATACAGGCCTTATATAATATTGTAGATAGCTTGTTTATTGGCAAATATTCTGAAAGTGGACTTACAGCTTTATCTATTATTTATCCAATACAATTATTAATGATTGCCTTTGCAGTTGGTACAGGAGTTGGAATTAACACTAACATGGCACATTATCTTGGAATTAAGAAAAGGGAAAAAGCTGATGAGTCAGCAGGAATTGGAACTCCTTTAGCTTTAGTTTTATGGCTTATTTTTGCAATTGTATGTTATTTTATTATGCCAAGTTATGCAAAAATGTCAACTGATTCTGAAATTGTTATAAAGGATGTAATTAGTTATGGAAGAATAGTTTGTGTATTTAGTAGTGGTTTATTTTTAGAAAGTGTATGGAGTAAGATTTTACAAGCCCATGGAGATATGAAAACTCCAATGATTGCACAAATTATAGGGGCAATTACAAACATTATTCTTGACCCTATTTTAATTTTTGGAATGTTTGGAGTAAAAGAATTTGGTCTTGAAGGTGCAGCAATTGCAACTGTTATAGGACAAGCTGTTGCAGCTTTAGTTGTAATGAAAAAAGGATATAGAAAGTCTCCAAAGATAAACAAATACTTAAATGGAATTAAGAGAATATATAAACTTGGAATTCCTAATATATTAATGCAATCTGCTTATACATTTTATATTTTAGGGCTTAATTTAATTTTAGCAGGCTTTTCTGACCAAGCAGTTACTGCCTTAGGTTTATATTATAAATGGCAAACATTTTTCTTTATTCCTCTTGGAGCATTACAAACTTGTATTGTTCCAATTATAAGCTATAATTATGCAGCTAAAAATGAAGAAAGATATAAAAAGACCCTTTCAACATCTATAATTGTTGGGATGAGCCTTATGTTTATTGGTACATTATGTTTTGAGTTAATACCATCTCAAATGCTTTCAACCTTTACAAGTGATTTAAAGGTAATAGAAATTGGAACAGTAGGATTTAGAATAATAGGAATTAGCTTTATACCAATGGTAACATCATTAATATTTCCAGTATTTTTTCAAGCAATAGGTTATGGAATAAAAAGTTCTATTTTAACTATTGTTAGAACATTAATACTTTTTGTGCCTTTAGGTTTTTTATTTTCAAAATTAGGACTTAATTATTTTTGGCTTACATTTCCAATTACAGAACTACTTACATCTCTTTTAGGTTTTATTTTTTACAAAAAGTTTTTAAAACAATCTAAAATTAAATAATGTTAAGAATATATAAGTTGAAAGCTTTGGTGAATAAATATGAACAAAAAAATTGATATATCAAAAACTATAATAAAAACAGAAAGATTAATATTAAGACCATGGGAATATACAGATTTACAAGATTTTAATGAATATGCATCTGTTGATGGTGTTGGACAAATGGCTGGATGGTTACCCCATAAAAACTTGGAGGAATCAAAAAATATCTTAAAAATGTTTATAGATGAGAAAAAAACATTTGCCATTGAGTATAATGGAAAAGTTATAGGCTCAGTTGGAATTGAAGAATATGATGAAAATCAATTACCGGAATTTAACAACCAATATGGCAGGGAATTAGGATATGTTTTATCAAAAGATTATTGGGGCAAAGGGTTAATGCCAGAAGCAGTTAAAGCAGTGATAGATTATTTATTTAATGAAATAAAATTAGATTTTATTATTTGTTGTCATTTTATTAATAATGTTCAATCAAAGCGAGTTCAAGAAAAGTGTGGATTTAAGCATTATAAACTTATAAAAGAAACTAGATATAATATAGCTAAAGATTCATGGGTATCATTATTAAATAGATAAATATTTATTATTTGTAATAAAATAAAATTTTCATTAATAATGTGTATATTAGAGAAATATATTGTATAATTATATGGATAAATTAAATTTATTTAAAAAAAGGAGTTTGTTATTAATGAAAGAATTTAAACCAGTTAAAGAAGGAAAAGTACGTGAAGTATATGATAATGGAGATAGCATGATTATTGTTGCTACAGACAGAATTTCAGCTTTTGATGTAATTTTAAAGAATATTGTACATAAAAAAGGTGCTATCTTAACTCAAATGTCAAAGTTTTGGTTTGACTTTACAAAGGATATAGTACCTAACCATATGCTTTCAGTAGATGTTAAAGATATGCCAGAATTTTTCCAAAGTGAAAGATTTGATGGAAATAGCATGATGTGCAAAAAGCTAGAAATGCTTCCAGTTGAATGTATTGTTAGAGGATACATAACAGGTAGTGGATGGGAAAGTTACAAGAAAAATGGAACTGTATGTAATATAAAGCTTCCAGAAGGATTAAAGGAATCAGATAAGCTTCCAGAACCAATATACACTCCAACAACTAAGGCTGATTTAGGAGACCATGATGAACACATATCATTTGAACAAAGTGTTGAAATCCTTGAAAAGTTATATCCAGGTAAAGGTGAAAGTTATGCTAAGCAAATAAAGGATTGTACAATTGCTTTATATAAAAAGTGTGCTGAATATGCCCTAAGCAAAGGAATAATAATAGCTGATACTAAATTTGAATTTGGATTAGATGAAAATGGTAATGTAATTTTAGGTGATGAAATGTTAACACCAGATAGCTCTAGATTCTGGCCATTAGAAGGATATAAGAGTGGACAAGGACAACCTTCTTTTGATAAGCAATATGTAAGAGATTGGTTAAAACAAAATCCAAACAGTGATTATCACCTACCAGATGAAGTTGTTGAAAAAACAGTAGATAAATACAAAGAAGCTTTTGAATTAATAACTGGAAAGAAATTTGAAGAATAAAAAAATTAGAGGATAGTTTTTCTATCCTCTAAAATTTTTTTAATATTCTACCTCAAATTCATTAGGCTCATTATTTTCAAATTTAATTAATCCTTTAACAGAATTTCCTACCATATCAGATACAGCTTCTTCAGTATAAAATGCCATATGAGGAGATAAAATTACATTAGGAAAGGATAATAATATTGCCCTATCATCATTAGATATTATTTCTTTTTCAAGATTAAAATAATATAATCCTTTTTCATATTCAATAGTGTCAAGGGCTGCAAAACCTACCTTTTTATTTTTTAAAGCATCAATAAGGGCTTTAGTATCTATTAAACTTCCTCTTGCTGCATTAATAATTATTACATCATCTTTCATAATATTAAAAGCATCTTTATTTATCATATGATAATTTTCACAAGTAGCAGGTGCATGTAGGGAAATAATATGAGAATTTTTATAAATTGTATCTAAATCAGTATAAGTTGCAAAATCACTTATTTCTTTCTTTGGATAAATGTCATAGGCTAAAATTTTACATCCAAAAGAAGATAAATGCTTTATTACAGTTGAACCTATTTTCCCTGTACCTATTATTCCTATGGTGCAACAAGAAATTTCCTTTCCAATTTTACCATGAAGACTAAAATCTTGAATGTTAGCTTTATTTAATATGTAAGACATTTTTCTACAAGCCATTAACATCATCATAATGGTGTAATTTGCAACACTATTTGGAGAATAAGTTACATTACAAACCTTAATCCCAATACTTTTTGCATACTTTGTATCAATATGTTCATAACCAATAGTACGAGTTGCAATATATTTTATTCCTAAAGCTTTATATTTATCAAGTAATTCTTTATTTATATGATTTGTTATAATATTTATTCCATCATAACCCTTAGCAAGTTCAGCATTTTCTAAAGAAGGATATTCTGTAGTATAAGAATATTCAAAACCTAAAGATTTTTTATATTCCTCAAAATACTTTAACTCATCATACTCACGCATTGCATATACAAATATTTTCATAAACATTATCACCTATCTTTTTTTATATAAATTATAGCACTTTAATAAAAAGCATAAAAGATTTTAATTATTACATATTTAGAAAAATTTGCGTTTAATTTATAGTAAATTATAAGAGATTTTGTTAAAATAGAATAATAATGTTTTATAGTTAATATTTAGGAGGGAGAAGGTTAAGATGCTATTATATAAAAATGGTCTTATGTCAATATCTTGGACACAAAAAGTCAAACTTTTTTATGCTGTACTT
>UQBY01000002.1 GCA_900539375.1 uncultured Clostridium sp.
AGTAGATATAGTAATTTACTATTTCAAAATAGAGCTTTATGAAGAAGGAAACAAAGTAAAATTTATATATTTATAACTTTTTATAAGTTTTATGCAACGGCAAAGGAATTTGTGGCAGAAATAAAAAATAAACATAAACAAGCAAGACATAACTGTTGGGCTTATATAGTTGGTGAAAATATGAGTATACAAAGGTATTCAGATGATGGAGAACCTCAAGGAACAGCAGGAATTCCTATATTAGAAGTTATGAAAAAACAAGGAATAACTGATTGTGCAGTTGTTGTAACAAGATATTTTGGAGGCATTTTATTAGGAACTGGAGGGCTAACAAGGGCATATACTCAAGGAGCTTCTATTGCTATAAAAAGTGCTGGAGTAATTGAAAAGGTAAAAGGCATTAAACTTCATATAAAGCTTGATTATGATTTATTTGGAAAGGTTCAATATCTTTGTAATCAAAATTTATGGCATATTGATAATGTAGATTATACAGATAGTGTAGAGATTCATATTACTGCTGAAAGTAGTATGGTAGAAAATATGAAAAATGAAATAATAAATTCTACTAATGGAAAAGCTATAATTACAGAAGATAAGGAAGAAAATTACTTTAAAGAAGGAAATATTTTGTTTAAAGTAATTTAAATATAAGGAAATTTGTGATATAATTTTATAGGTTTAATTAAAAATAGAAATGGAGGAATAGGCATGTCAGGACACTCAAAATGGCATAATATCCAAGCTAAAAAAGGAAAAGCGGATGCAAAAAGAGGAAAAATATTTACAAAAATAGGAAAAGAGTTAGCAATAGCTATTAAAAATGGTGGCGCAAATCCAGATACTAACTCTAAATTAAGAGATGTTATAGCAAAAGCTAAGGCAGCAAATATGCCTAATGATAACATTCAAAGAGCTATAAAAAAAGCTGAAGGTGATCTTAATTCAGTTAACTATGAAACAATTGTATATGAAGGTTATGGCCCTAGTGGTGTAGCTGTAATTGTTGAAACTCTTACTGATAACAAAAATAGATCAGCAGGAAATGTAAGAAGTGCTTTCACTAAAGGTGGCGGAAACATGGGTAATGCAGGATGCGTAAGCTTTATGTTCCAAGAAAAAGGTGAAATAGTTATAGAAAAAGATGACAAAGACGAAGAAGAAATGATGATGATAGCTCTAGATGCAGGAGCAGAAGACTTTAACAGTGATGAAGATGAAGTATTTGTAATAACAACTACTCCAGAAGACTTTGGAACAGTTAGAGAAGCACTAGAAGCTCAAGGAATAGAATTCTTAGAAGCATCAGTAAAAATGATACCAGATACATATACTGCAATTAATGAAGAAGATGCTAAGAAGTTCCAAAAGATGTTAGACTTACTTGATGATGATGATGACGTTCAAGAAGTTTACCACAATGCAGAATTCCCTGAAGGTTGGGAAGAATAATATAAAAATTTATTTAAAGACACTTTCAATGTTGATATACATAATATGTATTGATATTGGAAGTGTCTTTTTGCTTTTCAAGGATTTACTAAAAGAATATAGATATGATTAAATTGAATATATAGAAAAGTAACCTTTGTATGTTTAGTAGTTTAATAAATAGTATAGGATAGTTCAAAACATGCTACTAAAAAAGTAAAATGTGACAATTATTATAATTACAATAAACATTCTATTTTCTCTTACAGTGTTATACTACAATAACAGAACATTTTAATATAAGTATATAATAATATAATATTCTAGATGTTAACGACCTAGTTTTTATTTTGAGTCAGTAGACTTAATTAAAAAAATTAAAGCTAAATTAATATAAAATGTCTATAATTAAAAATATACCGCTTATAAAAGACAAAAAACAAAAAAAGTTTTTTACACTTTACATTTTTTAAAAAAAGTTCTATACTTAATTATAGAAAATAAATTTAATTTAAGGAGGGATGGTTAGTGGAACATTCTAAAATTTTAAATGATATACCTATAGAATTAAAGAAGGGAATAATTAAAAGTATTCAAGATGCAATTGGTGATGACATAATATTAGACAGAAAAAATAATGAACTTGATACTCATAATGGTGACCCTAATCGAATATGGGATTTTATAAATAGGAATTTAGAAAAAAATTTAGAAAGTGAAGATTATATTGTTAGAACCACAAAACGTGGAAGATGGGAAATGAAATTTATTGTTGATAAAAGATCTGGAATTTTATATACATTAATGAGAGAGGAACGTTTTAATTCACTTAAAAAAGAAGTTCCTAAAAGAAAAACTATACATTATATTCAAGCTATTGCTGATACATTTAATACAGGTTTAAAAGCAAGAGAACAACAACTATCTTTATTCAAGGAACAAAACTATTACAGTGAAGATGCAATTAAGAAGATAGTAGATAAAGTATTAACTGACTTATTAACTCCAAAAAATATAATAAGTAATCATGTTATTGTTTTATTTCAAGGGAAAAGTCATGAATTAGAATCTGTTAGATGTTGTATCATAAATGGTGATTTAGGAATAGTTGAAGAAGAAAGTTGGAATGAATATATTGAAATGCATGAAAGTGTAGTTATGCATGAAGTCAAGGAAGCTAATGAACAAGCTAATAATCCAACACTTGGATTACGATATAAACAAAAGGCTAAGGATAAGATTGGTCAAACAAATAACTCTGAATATAAGAAAGAAAAAAAGAAAAAATATGTTGATATGAATAATACAAAAGATGAAACAGATTAATAGATATGATTGTTGGGAGGAAGAAAAATGAAAAGTAAAAGTGAGTTTAATGGAGAGAGGCTTAAAATAGCAAGGATATATAGAGGAATGGCAGTTGCTGAATTAGCAGAAAAATTAGATTTACAGAGGCAAACTGTTTCTATGTATGAAAATAATAAACTTAGAAATCCAGAAATTCCAACAATTATTAAAATGAGTAATGTATTAGGATTTCCTAAAAAATTTTTTATGGAACGTGACAATATAGATATAAAAGTAGGTTCTACATATTTTAGAGCTTTATTAACAACAAACAAAAGATATAGGAATCAACAAGAAATTAAAGTGGATTTTATAGCAAAGATCTTTAAGTATTTAAATGAATATATTGAATTTCCAGAAACTAATTTACCTAATGAGAGCTTTAACAATCCAGAAGAGGCTGCTGAAAATTTAAGAAGGTTATGGAATTTAGGAGAGAAACCTATTGATAATATAGTGTATTTAGTAGAACAACATGGTATATTGGTGAATGAATTTGATAGTGATACAAATGATATTGATGCGTTTAGTCAGTTGATAAATATTGATGGTATTGACAAATATATTATTGGATACTCTAAGAATAAGAGTACAGCTTCTAGAGTACATTTTGATATTGCACATGAGCTTGGGCATATTTTACTTCATGAATGGAGTGAAGATATTGAAACATTAACAAAAGACGAATTTAAAGAAAAAGAAGCTGAGGCTAATGCTTTTGCATCTGCATTTTTATTACCTAAAAATGCTTTTGTAAGTGATGTAGGGGTGTATGCAGACAATATAGCTTTTTATATAGAATTAAAAAAGAAGTGGAAAGTATCAATATCAGCTATGATACGTAGATCATATAATCTTAGGTTAATAGATAATATGACATATTCTCAACTAATGCGTAGTATGCAAAAAAGAGGTATAAAAAAACATGAACCATTGGATGATGAATTGACAACATCTAAACCATCATTATTAAGAACAGCAGTTCAAATGCTATTAAGGGACAAAGTATTAACTGCAGAAGAGTTTTTATATGAATTATCATCTCAATATAATTTCACACTAGAATCAAGAGAAATTGAAAAACTACTTGATTTGCCTAAAGATACTTTAAGGATTGAGATAAAGCAACCAATTCATTATCTTAATATAAAAAATAAATAGATTAGTTGAATAAAAACATTTTTCATTTAGAATATTTAAGAAAGAAGTTTAAAATATTATATATATTAAGGGGGAAATGGATGATAGTAGAACTATTTTCAAAGAGAATGAAGAAACAACAAGGAGAAATAACTGATGTATATCAATATGATGAGATACCTGAAAAATTAAGAGTACAAATTGTACATATTTTAAATGATTCAATAGGTAATGATTTAGAAATTTGGATGCTTATAAGAGATTGTATGCGTAAAGAATTAGGTGTTCTTGAATTGTTAAATGAATATTTTAGATCTTCTAAAGATGAATGCTTGAATTTTTTATTACATAGTAAAGAAACAGAGGCGGTAATTGATATTATTGAATTATCATTTAAATTCGTAGAACAAATAGGTAAAAAACTTGATCCTTTGGCACAAGAATTTGGAAGACGTCAGAAAGGAACAGAGGCTATAAAAGAGTTAAATTATAGATTTAAAGAAAATGCTGTAGGATACCAATTTGTTAAAGGTATAATAATAAGAATAGATAATAAATTTATTTATAGTGAAGTTATTAAACCGGCACTTCAATTATTATATGATGAAAATTTTTCTGGAGCAAATGAAGAATTCTTAAAAGCACATGATTATTACAGAAAAAATGAATATAAAAATTCAATTCTTTATGCAAGTAAAGCTTTTGAAAGTACAATGAAGACAATTTGTGAAAAAGAAGAGTATGAATATAATAAAGATAAAGATACTGCTAATAAATTGATTCAGATACTTTGTAAAAATGATTTTATCCCAACATCATTGAAAACTCATTTTGAAGGGCTAGATAAAGCTATAAGTTCAATAAAGACAACTTTAGAAAGTGGTTTACCTACTCTAAGAAATAGGAATGGTGGACATGGACAAGGTAATGAAGTAGTTTATGTGCCTGAACAATTTGTGACATATGCTTTGAATTTGGCAGCTACTAATATAGTACTATTAGTAGATTTATACAAGGAAAATAAAAAATAAAGAACTAGAGCTAAAGCTATAAAAAGTGGAGGCTCTTTCATCGTTTTTAAGGGTGTTTATGGTTTAAGGTAGCTAAACACTATATTAATGTAGAATAAAGAAACATATATGAGACTAAATGAGAGAGTTTAAAGCTATTTATGATGAGCATAGAGGTATTTAACTAGTGGAAGATGGAGTTATGTTTGACTTAAAAACAATTATTATCAATATTGTTGAATATATTTAAAAAATAGTTTCATTTTTACTGAATTTAAATATAAAAACTAGGTATAAAATAAGAAAATATTAAAATAATAATAAATGAAAGTTTATTAAATGGAGATGATAAGTTATGGCAAAAGCGGGAATGAGAAGACCAAATCCAAGTGAGCCTCATGGAACAGAAAGTAATCATAAACCTAAATTTGAAAAAAATAGTCCTACAGTTCCTGAGATACAAGGAAAGGCTAAAACAGGAAATAAGAAAGCTGGTCGTATAATTTAAGTTTTTCTATTAAAATTTTCATTTTTAACTACTTTTTCTATTGTGAATAATTAAAAGTAAACGTATAATATAAGCATAAGGTGGTGGTTTAAATGAAAATAATAAAAAAAGATGGAAGAATACAAGAATTTGACGAAAGCAAGATATACAACAGTATACGTGGAGCATCACGCGATTTAGATAGATCCACTTTAAATGAATCAGATTTAAACATGCTTATGGTAGATATTAAAGAAAAGTTAGCTAAACTTAGAGGAGAAGATGGTAAAACATCAAGCTTTGAAATAGTTGGAGTTGTATGTGGAGTATTAAAAGATGATGGTTTTACAAATCTTTTAGATGCATATTTAGCAGGACAATAATTAAAAAATTTCTTTCATAAATTTTTATGAAAGAAATTTTTTTTTGTTAATAGAACTTTATAGAAAAATATAAATAAATTTGATATAATGAATTATCCTAATATAGTGAAATATATTAAATTTTGAGAAAAAGGGGTATTTGTGATGAAAAAATACTTAGGTTTAATTATACCTAATGTTATAATTTTTATAGTTGGTATAATATTTATACTTTTATCTTCCTACTATGCAGAAGGAATTAGTAACAACTTAAATATGTTATTTGTAAGTTTAGCTTTTATAACAGATTGGTTAACAAATTTAATTTTATATTTTACAGACAAAAAGTCTTTAAAAATTGTTGATTGCTTATTATCAGCAGTAATTGTTTCTGTATGTCATATTGCAGTTATATTTATAGTTACAGCTTAAATTAAAAAAAAAGGAATATATATTAATATTAAATAAAGAATTTAAGTAAAATGTTGAATTATGAAATAAAATATAGTACAATTTTTCTAACAAAAAAAGAGTAATTTCGTTCTAATTTATAAAATATAAAATTGAAAGTAGGTAGAGGAATGAATAAAAACATATGGAGTGTAATAGGATATTTTTTATTTTGGATACTAGCCATATATGTTGCAGTTAAGTTAGCACCTGTTTTATTGGCACTTGTAATAATAGCTGGGTTAGTACTTGGAGGAGTAATATTATATTTACGCCATAAAATGAATAAGGTAGTAGATAATTTTAATGATACTATAAATGATACATTTAATATTAAAGATGATACAAATAATTCTACTTCAGAATCTTTTGAAGATTATGATGTAGATGAAAGTAATGTAATAGATGTTGACTTTACAGAAGTTAAAAACAAGGATGATAAATAATATTTTTATAGCAGAGATAAAGTTTAGTGTATCTCTGCTTTTATAATACAATAAAATATGAAAATATAGTAAAGATTTAAGTTTTAGAAAATTTTTTTTGTTATGGTGAATTTAAATAATAAATATTTTGAAAAAAAATAAATATAAAAATAAATTGTAAAGCTTTAAATAAAATAAAAATGGATTACTTTAAGTCTAACATTTGATAATGAACAAACTCTATTGTATAATAATTTTAAAATTATTTATAAGGGGGCAATAAAATTGGCAAAAATAAAAATGACCACTCCATTAGTTGAAATGGATGGAGATGAAATGACTAGAATTCTTTGGAAGATGATAAAGGAGGAGCTATTAGAACCTTTTATAGAATTAAATACAGAGTATTATGATTTAGGTCTAGAATATAGAAATGAAACAAATGACCAAGTAACAATTGATTCTGCAAATGCTATAAAGAAATATGGTGTTGGTGTAAAGTGTGCTACAATAACTCCAAATGCAGCAAGAATGACTGAATATAATTTAAAGGAAATGTGGAAAAGTCCAAATGGAACTATAAGAGCTATATTAGATGGAACAGTATTTAGAGCTCCTATAACAGTAAATTCTATTAAGCCATGTGTAAGTAACTGGAAAAAGCCAATTACAATAGCTAGACATGCTTATGGAGATATTTATAGAGATGTTGAAATGAAAGTACCAGGACCAGGAAAATGTGAATTAGTATTTACAGCTGAAGATGGAACAGAAACAAGAGAACTTGTACATAACTTCAAGAGTGCTGGTGTTGCTTTAGGTATGCATAACTTAACTCCATCAATAGAAAGTTTTGCAAGAAGCTGTTTTAATTTTGCTTTAGATACAAAGCAAGATTTATGGTTTGCTACAAAAGATACTATATCTAAGAAATATGACCATACTTTTAAAGATATATTCCAAGAAATTTTTGATACTGAATATGCTGATAAATTTAAGGAAGCAGGAATAGAATATTTCTATACTTTAATTGATGATGCTGTAGCTAGAGTTGTTAAATCTGAAGGTGGATATATTTGGGCTTGTAAGAACTATGATGGAGATGTTATGAGTGATATGGTTGCTACTGCTTTTGGTTCTTTAGCAATGATGACTTCTGTCTTAGTTTCTCCAGAAGGAAACTATGAATATGAAGCAGCTCATGGAACAGTTCAAAGACATTACTACAAACACCTAAAGGGTGAAGAAACTTCAACAAACTCAATGGCAACTATATTTGCATGGTCAGGAGCTCTTAGAAAGAGAGGAGAACTTGATGGAAACAAAGAGTTAATGGAATTTGCTGACAAATTAGAAAAAGCATCTATAAAAACAATTGAAGATGGTACAATGACTAAAGACTTAGCAATACTTACAACCTTTGAAAACCCAACAGTAGTAAACAGCCAAGACTTTATAAAAGCAGTAAGAAAAACACTAGAAGAAATGCTATAATAACTTTAGATTGTTTTAAAAATATTAGTTTTCTTATGTTATTCAGTCGCTCCGTCGACAGGCTCCAAGTCGCGCCTTCATAAAATAAGAGAACTAATATTTGAATAAACAAATAATTTTAATTAAACATAATGTGAAAAAAATAGCTATTACACTAAAATGTGTAATAGCTACTTTTTATAAATTTTTTAGATGATTAATAACATAAATTATATTTATTAAAATCTTAGGGCATTATTTTATGAAGCAGTGACTTGGAGCTTGCCCACCGGAACAGCTGAATAACATAATGCCCTAAGATTTTTTAAATTTTGTTCTATTATTTAAGGTTACAACTACTATTTCTGGGTGGTTGAATAGTCTAAAGGGGAAGCCGCTGTTTCCAAGGCCTCTACTTATTATAAGGGTTGAATTTTTATCTTTGTGAAAGCCTTCTGTAAGTTTTGGAAAAAATCCTTGGTCTGGCATAAGTATTCCTTGGTGAGTAAAGGGTATTCTAAATTGCCCACCATGGGCATGACCAGAAAATATTAAATCAAAGCCATAACTTGATTGTTTTTTGAAAAAATTTGGTCTATGGCATAATAAAATATTTAATTGGGAGCTTTTTAGTTTATCTTTTATATTATCTAAAGTATTAAAGGTTTTATTAAAGCTTTCATTAAAATTACTAGTATCATCAAAACCAAATATAAAAATTTCAGTGTTTTTTATTGTGAATTTTTCATAGTTATTAATTAAAACATGCACTCCAAAAGAAGTTAATTTTTCTTGAACTTCTTTTAAAGCCTTACTTTTATATTCATGATTTCCTGTAGTGAAATAAATAGGAAATGTTTTAGAAAGTTCCTCTAAAAGTAAATAGGAATTTATATATTTTTCTTTATCTACTCTACGGCTTATTAAATCTCCAGTAAAAACTATAATATCAGGATTTAAATTCTTTATTTTTTTAATTAAATATTTTTGATTTTTACCAAAGCTTTTACAATGTAAATCAGATAAATGAAGTATTTTTAAATCCTCATTTTTAATTTTATTTGAAGTTATTTTATAATTTGATATATCAATTTTATTGTTTTCATAATAAAGAAAAATTAATAATATTAATACTATTATTATAAATGTCATTTAAATCATCCTTTAAAAAATATAATTAGGACTGTTACAAAAAATCTAATAACAATATACATTGTAAAATAAAAAAATGCTATATATTGTAGTAAAAGTTTTTAATGGAACAGTTTTTTATGTATTTAATTATTTAGCAATTAGTTTTTGAATAGTAATTAAATATAAGGATATAATATTTGAAGAATATAGTAAAGAAAAATTTGTTTCTCTAAAAAATTATTATTTCCTTAATTGAATATATTTATTAACTTTTGTGATACAATAATATTATACTTTCAAATAGATAAAGGAGAACTTTATGGAAAAATTACTTATATTAGATTCAAATTCACTTATGAATAGAGCATTTTATGCCCTTCCTCCTCTTACAACTAGTGAAGGAATAAGCACAAGTGCTATTTATGGCTTTATGAATATGCTTTTAAAGATGAAGGAAGAGATAAAGCCAGACTATATAGTTGCAGCCTTTGATAGAAAAGCTCCAACTTTTAGACATAAGGAATATTCTGATTATAAAGCTGGAAGAAAGAAAATGCCAGCAGAACTTGCAATGCAATTTCCTATAATAAAAGATATATTAAAAAATTTAGCAATTGAAATATATGAAATAGACGGATTTGAAGCAGATGATATAATAGGAACAGTTGCAAATCTTTGTGAAAAAGAAGGAATTGAAGTTTATGTTGTAACAGGGGATAAAGATGCCCTTCAACTTGTTTCAGAAAATATAAATGTAATAATAACTAAAAAGGGAGTAACTGAAACTGAAGAGTATAATAAACAAGCATTTATTCATGAATATAAAATAACTCCAAAACAATTTATAGATGTTAAAGGTCTTATGGGAGATAAATCTGATAATATACCAGGGGTACCAGGAATTGGAGAAAAAACAGCCTTTAAGCTTATTCAAACCTATGGCTCAATAGAAGAAGTGTTAAATAATGTAGAAAATGTAAACGGAAAAAGACTTAAAGAAAACCTAGAAGAATATAGAGAGCAAGCATTATTTTCTAAAAAACTTGCAACTATAATAACAGAAGTGCCTATAGATATAAATTTAGAGGATATAAAAAGTAATGAGAATTTTAATAAAGAAGCATTAAAAGAACAGCTTATGAAATTAGAAATGAAGAAACTTCTTTATAAGATTATAGGAGAAGATGAGAAAAAAGAAATTTCAATAAACAAAGAAACAATAAATACTTTAGAAGCTTTAAAAAAAACTTTAGAAGAAATAAAAGATGAAGCCTTTTTTACATATACAGTTTTAGATTCTCCAATATTTTCTAAAATAAGAATAGATAAAATATTTTTAGGCCAAGAAAATCAAGCAAAGGAAATATGTATAGATGAAATTATAGAGGAAAATAAAGAAGAAGCTTTAAAGATAATAAAAAGTTTTATGGAAAATGAAAATATTAAAAAGGTTATTCATGATTCAAAGGCTTTAATAACAATATTAAGTAAAGAAAACATAGAGCTTAAAGGCTTAGAATTTGATACAGCAATAGCTGCCTATTTATTAGATTCTTCTAAAGGAAAGTATGAACTTAATTCTCTTATATCAAGATATTTATTAGAGGATGTTGAAGAAGATAATTTTTTTAATCTTTCTTTTTATATAAAACCATTATACTTAAAGCTTAAAGAGCTTATTAGTAAAGATAATATGGATGAACTTTATTATACAATAGAACTTCCTTTAGTTTATGTTTTATCAGCTATGGAAAAAGAAGGATTTAATATTGACAAGTTAATGTTAGATGAATTACAAAATAAATTTACAACTGAAATAGATAAAACACAAAAAGAAATTTATAATCTTGCAGAAGAAGAATTTAATATAAGTTCTCCAAAACAACTTGGAAAAATATTATTTGAAAAGCTTGACCTTCCTGTTATAAAGAAAACAAAAACAGGTTATTCAACTAATGCAGAGGTTTTAGAACAGCTTAAAGATAAGCATCCTATAATTGAAAAGGTAATTTATTATAGACAAATAACAAAGCTAAATTCAACCTATGTTGAAGGTTTAAAAAATGTTATAGATTCAGATGGAGCTATACATTCTAGTTTTAATCAAACAGTAACAACTACAGGAAGATTATCAAGTACAGAGCCTAATCTTCAAAATATACCTATAAAATATGAAATGGGAAGAGAGATAAGAAAGGTATTTATTCCAAAGGAAAAGGGAGATATAATATTATCTTGTGACTATTCTCAAATTGAACTTAGAGTTCTTGCTCATATGGCAAATGATGAAAACATGATTAATGCTTTTAAACATCATAGTGATATTCATAGAAAAACTGCATCAGAAGTATTTAACACTCCTTTTGAAGAGGTTACGCCTGTTATGAGAAGCAGAGCAAAGGCTGTTAACTTTGGTATTATTTATGGAATGAGTGATTTTTCTTTAGCACAGGATTTAAAAATATCTAAAAAAGAAGCAGCAGAATATATGGCAATATATTTTGATAGATATCCTAATATAAAATCTTATTTAAATGAAACAGTAGAAAAGGCTAAAGAAGATGGATATGTTTTAACAATTTTAAATAGAAGAAGATTTATACCAGAAATAAAATCTTCAAATAAAATAGTTAAAGCATTAGGAGATAGATTAGCAATGAATGCACCAATTCAAGGAAGTGCAGCAGATATTATAAAAATTGCTATGGTTAAGGTGTATAATAGATTAAATAAAGAAAAGCTTAAAAGTAAACTTATACTTCAAGTTCATGATGAACTTATACTTAATGTTAAGGAAAATGAAGAAGAAAAGGTTAGGGCTTTAGTTAAAGAAGAAATGGAAAATGCAGTTAAGCTTAAAGTGCCTATGGAAGTTGATATAAATGAAGGCTCTACTTGGTATGAAGCAAAGTAAGGAGGCGTTATTTTGATAAAGATAGGGTTAACTGGAGGAATTGGAACAGGGAAAAGCACTGTATCTAAAATGTTAATGGCAGCAGGAATTAAAGTTTTAGATGCAGATTTAGTTGCAAGAAGTGTTTTAGAGATTTATCCAGAAATACTTCAAAAAATAAGAATTGAATTTGGAGATGCTTTTTTTGATTGGAGAGGAGAATTTAGAAGAAAGGAATTTGGAAATCATATATTTAGATTCCCTCAAGAAAGAATAAAATATGAAGGAATAATAATACCTTATATTAAAAAAGAAATATATGAAGCATTAAAAAGATATGAGGAAAATGGAGAAAAAATTATTGTTTTAGATGCACCAACATTAATAGAAAATGGCTTGCATAAGGATATGGATTATGTTATTTTGGTGTATGTAGACCCTAAAATACAAGTTCAAAGAGTAAAATCAAGAGATAGATTATCTAATGAAAATGTAAATAGTAGAATTGATTCACAAATGCAGCTTGAAGAGAAAAAGAAATTTGCAAATATTATTATAGATAATAATGGGGATTTATCTAATACTCAAAAACAAGTTGAAGGAATTATAGAGTTTTTTAAAGAAATGTTGTAAAAGGAGAAAAAAATGAAACTTAGACGGCTTATAACCTTTCTAATTTTACTTATAATTATTATATTAGGAGTATTTTTTGGAGTAGAGAAGTATATTTTCCCAATTAAATATGAAGATTATGTAATGAAATATTCAGAAGAATATAATTTAGACCCTTATTTTGTTTTATCCGTTATGAAGGCAGAAAGTAACTTTGACCCTAATGCAAAGTCTAATAGAAATGCAGTAGGCCTTATGCAAATAACAGAAGAAACAGGTAGTGATATTGCAAAGTGGATGTCTTTAAAAGATTATGATGAAAGTAAACTTTATGATGAAGAATATAATATTATGATGAGTTGTTGGTATTTAAATGATTTAAATAAAGAGTTTAACAATAATGAAACATTAGTACTTGCTGCCTATAATGCAGGTAGGGGAAATGTTAATGAATGGCTTAGCAATACGGAATATTCAAAAGATAGAGAAAATCTTGATTATATACCCTTTGCTGAAACAAAAAAATATGTAGATAAAATAGAAGTATATTATAAATTTTACAAATTTTTATATGAATAATAAAATAAAAAAACTGTTACATTATATTTTTAGTGTAGCAGTTTTTTTATTTTAGGGTTTAAGCTTTTTCTTAGGAAAGTTTATAAAAACTTTAATATTTCCTTAATAATAAAGATAAAGAGAGAATTTTAAAAGAAAATATGGTAACATAATAATGAAAATAATTTCTATATTATGTAAAACAAAGGGGGAGCGTTATGAAAATTTTTAAAATTATTTCTTCTGTAATAATAATGTTTCTTTTAGTTACATTTATTCCACAGGAATATAGGGCAGATGAAAAGGTTAAACTAGAAGTTACTTATGGAATTGAAGGAAAATTTAAAGGGGTTAATTTACCAATTAATGTTAAGTTAGAAAATACAACAGGAAGAAATATAGAAGGTAGTGTTGAAGTTAGAAAACAAGTTAGTTATGAATATTATGATTCTTATGTTGTAGAGGTTAATTTAGAAGCAAATGAAAAAAGAACAGTAACTATTCCTGTAAATCTTTCAGGGGATACTTCATCTTTAGATGTGCTTTTTAATGAAGATAATTCTGTTTTAAGTGAAGAAAAAGTGACAATAGGAAGCGGAAGAATTAATGATTATTCAATTTTTATGGGAATTTTAACTGATGATTATAATGGAAATTTATTAAAAGATATAAATATAGATGAAGAAAATAGAAATTATCAAATGCCTACAAGTAATAGCTATAAAGTTTTAAAAACAACTAATTCATACAGAAATTTTCAAGCAGATGATATAAAAAATGTTTCTTTAAATAAAGATATTATTTCAAATACTAATAATCTTCAATCATTAGATGTTATTTGTATAAATAATTACAATACATCAAATCTTACAGAAGAGGACTATTTAAGTTTAAAATCTTGGGTAGATAAAGGTGGTACTTTAATAATTGGTACAGGAGAGAATTCTTCAAAAACAATAGGAAATATAAATAAAAAGTTTTTTGATATAACTAGTAAAGGAACTAAAGATACTAATGGTTATACTTTAGCAGATTTAGATTTTCAAGGAGAAACAGAAGTATTAAAAGATGAAACTCCTATTATATATAAAAAGAAAATAGGCCTTGGAAATTTATATGTAGCAGCTTATGATTTTGGAAATTCTAATATAGCTTCAGATGAAACATTAAAATATTATTGGAAAGATACTTTAAGTGATGATTTTAGCGAAAAAAATTCAAATTCTTCAAATAGCAGTGATTATAACTATAATAAAATAGAACTTGCAAGTCAAATTCCTGCAAACAATATGTATTCAACATCAACACTTGGAGTAATATTTTTAATATATGCACTTTTAGTAGGAGTTATCTTATATTTTGTATTTAAAAAATTAAAGAAAAGAGAATATTTATGGATAGCAATACCTACAGTAGCAGTTTTATTTTCTATTTTGTTTTTTGTAATGGGAATTAAAACAAGAGTTAAAGATGTGGTTTTAAATCAAGTTACCTTTATAACAAAAGAGAAAGATGGTGGTGAAAGTAGTACTACATCTTATGTAGGAATTACTTCTAAATATAATAAGGACTTATTAGTTAAAAATCCAGAGGAAGGAACTTTAGAAGTTGTAAGTGATGATAACTATTACTATTCTTCAGTTGATACTGAAGAAAATAAAAAGAGTAAAATGAGAACTGAAATTTTATATAGTGGAAATAATGTATCTTATAATTATAAAGATTTATCAGCTTTAACTATGAAGACATTTAAAGTAGATAATGTAGATAAAACTTTACCAGATATTGAAACAAATTTATCTTATAATAATGGAGAAATTAGTGGAAATATAAAAAATACATTAGGAAATGATATTAAGAAATTAATAATAATATCACAAAATGAAATATTGACATATGGAGAAATAAAAGCTGGAGAAGAAGTTGAATTTGAAGATGGTAGTTTAAAGAAGAGTTCATATAATAGAATGTATGGATATATAGACAATGATAATGAATTAAATGGAAGAGAAAGAACTATCTTAAATTCATTAACAGAAGATGGAATCTATGATACAAATAATATAAAAATAATTGCAATAACAGAAATACCTATGGATTATAAATTTGATTTTGGAAAAAGAAAGATATCAAAGTTTGATACAACAGTAGTAGTACAAAATTGTGATGTAAATATTGCAGATGAAAATGGAAATTGTTCACTTCCTTTTGGATATTTCACACCAGAAATTATATCATCTTCTACAGGAGACTATTATATTGGACAAGATATGATTACTGGTAAAGGAGAATGGTATTTAGAATATACTATAGATTCTAATATAGATGTAAATAAAATTACTTTAGGATATAAAGATTATGATAATAACTATTATGGAGAAACATTTAAAGGTGAAGTTTATATATTTAATTTTGCTAAAAATGAGTTTGAAGAAGTTAGCAATTTAGAAGAGGGGCTTAAGTTAAATAATCCTAAAGACTATTTAAATGAAAATAATAAGCTTGATATGAAGTTAGAGTGTGATGATGAAATTGATGCTTATTATCCTACAATAGCTATTGAGGGGGTTGTAAAGAATGCTAAAAATTAAGAACTTAGAAAAAAGTTATGGAAAATTTAAAGCCCTTGATGATTTAAATTTAGAAATAGAAAAGGGAGAAATATTTGGATTTATAGGACCTAATGGAGCTGGAAAAAGTACAACTATGAAAATAGTAACAGGACTTTTATCACCAGATAGGGGAGAAGTTTATGTAAATGGAATTGATGCAATAAAAGACAATAAAAAAATTAAAGATGAAATAGGATATATGCCAGACTTTTTTGGTGTATATGATAATTTAAAGACTTGGGAGTATTTAGAGTTTTTTGCATCTATTTATGGAATTACAGGAGATACTTTAAAAAAACTTTCTAAGGAACTTTTAGAATTAGTTAACTTAACAGATAAATATGACTCCTATGTTGATGGTCTTTCAAGAGGAATGAAGCAAAGACTATGTTTAGCTAGATGTTTAATTCATAATCCTAAGCTTTTAATATTAGATGAGCCAGCTTCAGGTATGGACCCAAAGGCAAGGTTTGAAATGAAAAATATATTAAAAAATCTTAAATGTATGGGGAAAACTATATTAGTAAGTTCACATATACTTTCTGAACTTGGAGAAATATGTACTGATATTGGAATAATAGAAAAAGGGCATATGGTGTGTCAAGGAAAAGTAGATGAAATAATGAATAGAGTTAGTGGTAATTATCCTATTATTATAAATGTTTTAAAAGAGCCAGAAAAAGTAGTAAAAATTCTTAAAGAAAATCCTAAAGTTGAAAGGGTATATTATGAAGAAAATAAAGTAATTGCTTATTTTAATGGAAGTGATGAGGAATCTGTAGAACTTTTAAAAAATTTAGTTGTAAATAATGTACCAGTAATTTCTTTTAATAAGCAACAACATAGCCTTGAAGAGGTATTTATGAAAATTACAAATGAACAGGAGGAGAAGTAAATGAAAATAAATCCAGTATTAAAAAATGAATCAAAATTAGCTACAAGAAGTATAAAATTTACATTAGTCTTATTATTTTATGTTGGCTTTTTATCTCTTATTTCACTTGTGATTTTTAAGTCTTCTGTAATAAATTCATATTACTCAGCAGGATTAAATCTTCAAAGTGTTCCAGAAATATATGTAGAGCTTGCAATAATTCAAGCAATTTTACTTTTATTTATTGTTCCAGCATTAGTTTCTACAGCAATCTGTGGAGAAAGGGAAAAGCAAACATTAGATGTACTTTTATCTACAAGAATGACACCTTTATCAATTGTTTTAGGAAAACTTTATGCTTCTGTAAGTAGAGTTATTCTTCTTATAATATGTTCAATTCCAGTATATTCATTAACTCTTTTAATAGGAGGAATAGATTTAAAAAATATACTTTTACTAAATTTATTTTTTATAATAGCAACAATATTTGTAGGTGCTTTAGGTGTATTTATTTCAACAGTAATAAAAACTTCAAGAGCTTCAACAGTTGTAACATATTTTTCAGTGTTATTTATATTTATTGGAATAGTTATAATAACATTAGTATATATGCTATTTAAAGATTATGGAACTATTTCATATTCAGATGTGAAATTACCAATAATATCTTTTATAAGTCCTACTTTTGGATTTATAAGCCTTCTGGGAAGTCAATTAGGGGGTGAAAACTTTATGTTTGGGGATACAGTAGAGTATATGACGAAAAATGGATATATAATATCAATGGCATTTCAATTAATATTTAGTGCTATCTTTGTAAAGCTTGCAGCATATAAATTAAATCCTCTTAATAAAAAGAAAAAAAGGTGATAAGTTATGGATTTAGATAAAAAAATAAGTTCATTTATAAAAAAATATGGAAAGAGAATAAAATATAATTTTCTTATAGATAAAATACTATTTGGAATTTTATTATGTGGAGTTATTAGTTTTATTTTATTATCAATTTCTGTTTTTATACCTTTTAAAGAATGTTATAAGATTATAGTTATTTTTTCTATGTTAATTATTTTAGGAAGCTTTATATATGGAATTTTAAAGCTTCCTAATAAAAAGGAAATAGCACTTATTATTGATTCTAAAGGATTAAAAGAAAGGGTAATAACTTCCTTAGATCTTTTTAATAATAACTCTCATTTAGCAACAGCACAAAAGGAAGATACAATAGAAAAATTAGAAAGCTTTAATTATAAAGAGAAATTTCCAATAAAGATAGACAGAAAAAAGCTTTTTAAAATAGGGGCTTTAATTATTATATGCACTGGAGTTTTCTTAATACCTTCTACTGCAAAAACAAAGGCTAAGGAGTTAAGAGGTTTTGAAAAAGGAAAAAGTGAAATAGTAAGTAAAATAGAAAAGGAAAAAAAGGAAATTGAAAAAACAGATAGTTTATCTAAAGAAGAAAAAGAAAAATTAGAAAAAATTCTTCAAGATAGTAAAGAGGAATTAAAAGATATTGAAACTAATAAAGATATGAACAAATTTTTAGAAAGATTAAATAAAAAGATTGAAACTTTAAAAGAAGAAGTTAAATCTGAAGATGGAAAGAAAGCTTTAGAAAATTTATATAAAGAGCTTTTAGAAGAGAGTATAAAAAAGCAACAAAATGATGCTATTAATGATTTAAATAAGGTTAATGAAGCTTTAAATAAAACAGAAGAGGGAGAAAAAATATCAGAAGCCTTAAATTCAGGAGATAAAGAAGCTTTAGAAAATCAACTTAATGAGTTAAATAGTTCTCTTGAAAATATGAGGGAAGAGGAAAAAATAGAGTTAGCAGAATCTTTAAAAAATCTTGCTTCAAGCTTAACTGATGAAGAACTTCAAGCTTTAATGAATCAAGCTAGTGAAGGGGTTATGAATGGAGAAATAGATTCTTCAGAATTAGCTAAAAGCTTATCTTCTCTTCAAAATAAATCTCAAGGTAATAGTTCAAATAAGGGAAGTAGCTCACAAGGAAATAATACTTCACAATCAGGAAACAATTCTAGTGGAAGTGGTAATGGTTCAGGAAATGGTTCAGGAAATGGTTCAGGAAATGGCTCAGGAAATGGCTCAGGAAATAATGGTAGTGGTTCTGGAACAGGATGGAATACTGGAAGTAAAAATGGAACAGAAAATACTTCAAAGGCAAATAAAGGAGAAGAGGTTTACATACCAGGAAGAGAAGTAGGCTCTGATGAAAATTTAACAGGAAATAAAAATGATAATGCTTCTTCAAAAGTAGTTGAAACAGAAAAAGGATTAAATTTTTCAGGAGAAAAGAAAGATTATAATGAAGTAATTGGAGATTATAGTAAAGAAGAACTAGAAGGAATGGAGGGTTCTTCTATTCCAGAGAATATGAAGAATATTGTAAAAGATTATTTTGATGGTTTAAATTAAGGAGGAAATCCATGGATATAGAAAATACAGCATTAAAAATTAAAGAATGCAAAGAAGAAATCGGAAAAGGAATAATTGGGCAAAAAGAAATAATAGATAATGTGTTAATAGCTATTTTTTCAGGAGGAAATGTGCTTTTAGAGGGTATGCCAGGTCTTGGGAAAACTCAATTGGTAAAAACAATTTCTAAAGTTTTAAATTTAAAATTTTCAAGAATACAATTTACTCCAGACTTAATGCCAGCAGATGTTGTGGGAACTAATTTAATTGTTAAAGAAAATGATTCAACAAAATTTAAGTTTGAAGAAGGACCTGTTTTTACTAATCTTCTTTTAGCAGATGAAATAAATAGAGCAACACCAAAAACTCAATCTGCTCTTTTAGAGGCTATGGGAGAAAAAAGTGTAACTGTTGGAAAGATAACATATAATATGCCAAAGCCTTTTATGGTTTTAGCAACTCAAAATCCAATTGAACAAGAAGGAACTTATCCCCTTCCAGAAGCTCAGCTTGACAGATTTCAATTTAAGGTTAAGGTAGATTTTCCAAGTTTAGATGAATTGAGTAAAATAATGGATTTAACTTTAGGAAAAGAAGAGGAAAAAATAAACTCTGTTTTAAATGATAAAGAAATACTTGAAATGAAGGAAACTATAAAAGAAATACCAATGGCTGATGCTGTTAAAGAATATGCTTTAAAAATAATTTTAGCAACTCACCCTGAAGTAAAGGGAGGTCATGAACTTTCTAAAAAATATGTAGAGGTAGGAGCAAGTCCAAGAGCAGCTCAAGGATTAATTAGTGGAGCAAAGGTTAAAGCTGTAATGGAAGGAAGATATAATGTTTCTTTTGATGATATAAAATATATTGCCTATCCTGTTTTAAGACATAGAATAATTTTAAATTTTGAAGGCATAACAGAAGGGATAACAGAGGAATATATAATTGAAAAAATCCTAGAGGATTTAAGGGTAGTGTAGTATATATGGAAGAAAAAATTTTTAATGATGATTTTTTTAAGAAATTACAAAAGATACATTTAAATATTAATTTAAGAATAACAAAAGGTCTTCAAGGCGGAAGAAAATCTCATGCAAAGGGAATGTCAGTAGAGTTTTCTGACTTTAGAGAATATGTTCCAGGGGATGATTTTAGAAGAGTTGATTGGAATGCTTATGGAAGGTTTGATAAATTATTTATAAAGGTATTTATGGAAGAAAGGGAAGGTATATTTAATATATTTTTAGATAAAAGTGCCTCAATGGATTATGGAGAGAAAAATAAAAAAATAAAAGCTCTTCAAATAGTAGGTGCTTTAAGTTATATAGCTTTAAATAATTTAGATAGAGTAAATGTTAATATTTTAGAAGAAGATAGCCTTTATGAAATTAAAGGAGGAACTGGGAAAAAGGTATTTCAAAATATATTAAAGGAGCTTGAAAACATAGAGTTTAATGGAAAAACAAAGCTTTCAGAAGCTATAACTAAAAGAAAAATAAACTCTAAAGGAGTTTCTATTATTGTTTCAGATTTTTTATGTAATGATGGAATAGAAAGTCTTGAAAAGGCATTAAAGTATTTAGCTTATAAAAAACAAGAAATAATACTTATTCAAGTTCTTTGTGAAGAAGAAATAAATCCTAAAATAGAGGAAGAAGTAACTTTATTAGATAAGGAAACTAAGGAAGAAATAAAGCTTAATTTAAATTATAAGGTAATAGAAGAATATAAAAAAACTTTGAAAAAATTCAATAAAAATTTAGAAACCTTAGCTAAAAAATATGGTGGAAAGGTTATTTTTTCAAATACTAATATGAGCCTTGAAGAAATAATTTTAGGAGAACTTGGAAAGAAAAGAGTTATAAATTAGAAGGGGGAAAAGCTTTTGGGAATAGTAAATTTATGGCCATTGTTTTTTAGTATAACAATTCCAATGGTTGTACTACTTTATATATTAAAAAGAAAATACAAAGAAAAAGAAATTTCTTCTTCTCTTTTATGGATGGAAGCTTATAAAAATACTTCTGCAAATACTCCTTGGGAGAAACTTAAAATTAACATTATGATGTTTCTTCAAATACTTATTTTAGCTTTAATAATACTTGCACTTATGAGCCCTTATTTAAAATTTGGGCAAAAGACATATAAAAATATAATTGTTGTAATTGATAATACAGCAAGTATGAGTGCATTATATGATGGAGAAAAAACAAGACTTGAAGAAGGAAAAAACTTAGCAGAAGAATATATAAAAAATTCTAAAGAGGAAAATGAAAGTTATATAATTTCTTATAATGGAGAAAATGATTATGATGTTGTAAATCACTTTAAAGATATTACTCAAAAATATGGAACAGGAGATATAACTAATATATTTTCTTATGTAAGGGCATTAGGGGAAGGTCTTGAAAGTTATGAGGTTTTAGTTATAACAGATAAAGAAATAACCCTTAAAGACGATATAAATGGAAAGGTAATTTCTTTAGGAAACAAGGGAGAAAATGTAGCTGTTACAAATATAGCTCATAAATTTAATGAAAGAAAAATAAATATAATAGCTACAATAAAAAACTTTGGTGATTCTGATTATACTGGAGATTTTTCTTTATATGGAGAGGAAAATTTATTAGATGTAAAAAGTATTACTCTTAAAAAAGGAGAAAGTACTACTTTAAATTATGAATATGATAGTTTTAATTATAAATATTTAAAAGGAGAACTTTCTAAAAAAGATTTAATAGCTCTAGATAATGTTTATTATGATGTTATTTCTGAAGAAAAAGAAAAAAAGGTGCTTTTAATAACTGAAAAAAATGTGTTTTTAGAAAAGAGTTTAAATAGTTTAGAAAATATTTCTCTTTATAAAACTAATGATTCAGAAAATATTCCTAATGAAGATTATGATTTATATATATATGATAATAAAAAAATGAAATCTATCCCTAAGTCAGGGTCTATATTATTTATAAATCCAGAATCTAATGAATTTTTTAATGTAGAAGAAGTTGATAAAGTAGCTTTAGGAACTTCTGTAAGTGAAGAAATGCCAAATTATCTTAAAAATATAAGTTTTACTCTTTCAAAATATAAAAAAATAGATATGCCTTACTATGGAAAAGCTTTATTAACAGCAGGAGAAGAAGAGGATGTTATATCTTTTGTAGGAGAAAAAGATGAGAGAATAATAGGGGCAATAGGTTTTGACATTCATAATAGTGATATTGCTTTAAAAAAGGAATTTCCTTTATTTATGTATGAACTTGAAGAGAAAATGATAAATTCAGGAATTTTATATAAAAATAAATTTGTATCTGGAGATGAAATAACCATAAAAGGAAGTACAACAAGTAAGGAAATAAAGGTTATAAATCCTGATAAATCAATAACTGAAGTGGAAAAGGGAGACTCTTATGATAGCTTAACAAATTTAGGGTTATATAAAGTGAAGGAAACTACAGAAAATGAAGAAAAAGAAGAGTTATTTTCTATAAATTATCCTGTTGAAGAAAGTGTAACAGATGGTGAAAAAACTTTATCAAGTGAAAATGTAAAAAAGCAAAATAAAATTTTAAGAAGGGGATTTTCTTTAAGTCCATTAATTTTATTAACAGCACTAGGATTTTTAATTTTAGAATGGATATTATACTTAAAAGGAAATTAGGTGAGAGTTATGGATATAGAAGTTTCAAGGGCATATGCATTTATTCTAATACCTATTATTTTAGTTTTTATGTATATTGTTCTAAAAAAATTTAAAAATTTAAAAAGAAGAAATTTAGTAAATCTTATAAGTAGAATACTTGTAATTATTTTTATAGTTTGTGCTATGGCAGATATAACCCTTTCAATAAAGGGAAAGAATATATCTACAATTTTTATTTTAGATGTGTCAGATAGTATGTCTAATTTTAAAGAAAAGGGAATAGAGTTTATTGATAAAGCTTTAGAAGAAATGCCTAAAAACAATAAAGCTGGAGTAGTTGTTTTTGGAGATAATGCATCTATTGATAAGGTTATGGATAATAAAAAAGAATATAGTGGAATAAAGTCTGCCCCTTTAAAAAGTGCTACAAATATTGAAGAGGCAATAAATACTTCCTTTTCTTTATTTGATAAAAATGCCTCAAAAAGAATTGTATTAATTACTGATGGAGAAGAAAATAAAGGTGATTTATTAAATAGTGTAGTACTTTTAAATAAGGAAAATATAGATTTAAAGGTATATAAAGTTTCAAATGAAAGTGGAAATGAAGTATATGTAGAAAGTGTTAAAGTACCTGATAATATTTCTATAGGAGAAGAATTTACAGTTACTACAACAATTGAATCTAATGTACAAACCAAAGGAAAGCTTACTTTATTTTCTGGAAGGGATAAAAAAGCAGAAGAGGAAGTTGAAATTCAAAAAGGAACTAATACTTTTGTATTTAAAGATGTTCAAACTACAGGAGGATTTAAAAATTATAGAGTTTTAATTGAAACTGATGAAGATACAAATGGAATTAATAATGAATATAGCTGTTTTACAAATGTTATAGCCCCTCCTAATATACTTGTAATTCAAGGAAAAGAAAATTCAGCTTTAGGAGTTATAGAAATATTAAAAAATACAAGTTGTAATTATAATATTGTTTCTCCAAATTCAGCACCTAGAAATTTAAATGAACTTCTTGAGTATAAAACAATAGTTTTATGTGATGTTCATAAAGATGATTTAAATTCAGGTTTTATGGATAATATAGAAAGTTATGTAAAAGATTATGGTGGAGGAGTTGTAACCTTTGGAGGAGAAAATTCTTATGCATTAGGAGGATATAAAAATACTTCTTTAGAAAAAATACTTCCTATAAATATGGATAAGAAGGGAAAAAATGAAGTACCACCTATAAGCATAAGCTTAATTATTGATAAATCTGGAAGTATGTCTAGTGGAAATGGAGAGGTAAGTAAACTTACTTTAGCTAAGGAAGCTGCTATGAATGCATTAGATTCTTTAAGAGAAAGTGATGAAATAAATGTAATTGCCTTTGATGATACTTATCAAAATGTAGTAGAAATGCAAAGCGTAGGTGATATAAAAAATATAAAGGAAATGATTGGAGGAATAACTGTAGGTGGGGGAACTTCAATTTATCCTGCATTAGAACAAGGCTATAAAGCACAGTTAAATAGCAAAGGAAAAATAAAACATATAATTTTATTAACAGATGGAGAAGATAGCTTTTCTTTAAGTAACTATACTTCTCTTGTAAATGATATAAAAAATGAAGGCATTACATTATCAACTGTTTCAGTAGGTGAAGATGCAAATGAAAGTTTATTACAGACACTAGCAAATCAAGGGAGTGGAAGGTATTATCATACAGATAAATATACAGATATTCCAAGAATATTTGCAAGGGAAGTATTATTATCTGCAGGAACTTATATAATAAATGAAGAATTTACTCCTTCAATTTCAAGTAATAGTGAAATTTTAAGTGGAATTAATACTAAAGAAGGAATTCCTGATTTAAAAGGATATATAGGAACTTCAATAAAGGAAAATGCAACAGAAATTCTTACTTCAAATCATCATGAGCCAATACTTGCATCTTATAGATATGGAATTGGAAAAACTGTAAGCTGGACTTCTGATATTAATGGACAGTGGAGTAGTGATTATCTAACCTGGAATAAGGGAGCACAACTTATAAAAAATGCTATCTATTGGACTATTCCAGAATTAAGTGATGAAGGAAAACTTTCTATATCTCAAGAGGGAAATGAAGCATTAATAGAATTTTATAGTGATTCAAATTTAGAAGGTTCAAAAATAAAAGCAATTTATAATAGTGAATCAGGAAGTAATGGAGAAATAGAACTTATTGAAGAAGAACCAGGAAAGTATACAGGAAAAGTAAAGTTAGATGAAATAGGTTTTTATAATTTTAATGTAAGGGAAGAAAAGGATGGAGAGATTATAAATAATTATACAGGTGCTTTTTCTCTTCAATATTCTGATGAATATAAATTTAATAAAAATAAAGACAAAATTAAAACTTTAGTAAGTGAGGTTAATGGAAAGTTTATAAATAATTCTAAGGATGTCTTTAAAGGAGAACTTAAAGAAGCTTATAAAAAAATAAATTTAAGTAATATATTTTTAATTTTTGCTTTAGTATTATTTTTCTTAGATATAGTTTATAGAAGGCTTAATTTAGATTTTTCAAAGTACTTTAAGAAAGTAAAAAATTCTTCACAAAATAATAAAAAAGAAAAAAGTAAAGATGAAGAAAATAAAAAAGAAGAAAAAGAGTATACTAATATAAGTAATGAAAAAGAGAAAGATGATATAATTCCTAAAGATAAAAAGAAAAAACAAAAAAAGAAAGAAGAAAAAGAACAGTTAGATGTATCATCATTATTAAAAAATAAAAAGAAGTGGTAATTATAATAATAAATTTAGGAGTTAATTTTAAGACTCCTAAATTTTTTCTATAAAATTTTAATAAATAAAATGACTTTTGGTCACTTTGTGATATAATAGTCTTAGTATTAAAAATGAAGGTGTGGTCAGATGAAGAATGTTTTGAAAATTTATAAAAGAGATATTAAAGAGATTTTTAAAAACAAAGTGGCTTTAGCCATGGCTATAGCTCTTATAATATTACCATGTCTATATGCATGGTTTAATATTAAAGCAGCTTGGGCTCCTTATGAAAGTACAGGAGGAATTCAAGTTGGAGTTGTTAATGAAGATAAGGGTGGAAGCTTTAATGGAAAAGAATTTAATGCAGGAGAGCAAATAATAGATTCTATGAAAAAAAATGATGCCCTTGGATGGAATTTTATAAGTAAAGAAGAAGCAGAAGAAGGATTAGAAAATGGAAAGTACTATGCTACACTTTTAATTCCAGAAGATTTTACAGAAAAGTTATTATCAATTACTACAGACAATATAGAAAAACCAAAAATAATATATTCTGCAAATCAAAAACTTAATGGGGTAGCAGCTATAATTACAAATACTGGTGCAAGTACAATAAAAACTCAAGTTGGAAATCAAGTTGTAGAAACAGTAGATGGAATAATATTTAAAATAGTTAACAACATAGGAACAGAAGCTGAAAATTCAAAAGAAAAAATAAGAAAGTTTGTGGATATACTTTATAAAGTAGATGATAGTATGCCTGAGTTAGTTCAGCTTTTAGATAAGGTAGATGATGGTTCTTCTAAAATAGATGAAATTGTTAAAAAAAGTAATGAAATTATACCAGAACTTGAAAGTACATTAAATGAATGTGACAATATATTAAATAAAGGAAATGAGTATTTATCACAAATACAAAAAGGAGTGGAAAGTATAACTCCTTCAATAGAACAAGGTTTAGCATTTTCAGTTAATATTTTAGATTCAGCAAATAACTTACTTGAACCTATAAATTCTGAAGAAACATCAGAAAATATAAAAAATGTATTAGCAGATTCAAAAGAAAGATTAGAAAAGGTTAATACTTCATTAGTATCTTTAAACTCATTATTAAAATCAATTAATAATGTAGTAAATAATGAAAAAATTTCTTCAGTAATAACTACTTTTGAAAATATAAGCATAAAAAGCACAAAGGCAATAGATTTAATAGACAAAGGAATAAGTGATATAGAAAGTGGCAAAACTTTATCAAAAGAAAGATTAAATTCCATAAAAAAAGCTGTAAGTGATACTAGAGATTTAGTAAATAAGGCAAATAAAGATTATCCTAAAATTATACTTCCAGCCATTAATCAAGGAATAAGTGATATAGGTGGCTTGTTAAATAATGGCACAACTCTTTTAAATGGTATTAAAGATTGTGTTCCTGATTTAAAAAGTATAATTTCATTAATAAATGATGGCTCAAATTTAGGAGTAGAGGAACTTCCAGAAATTAAAGAAAAATTACCAACAATTAAAGAAAAACTTGATGATTTTACAAGTAAGGTAAAGGAATTAGATGATGGAAAAACCTTTGATAAAATACTTAATTTAATAACATTAAATGGAGAAGATGAAAGTAGCTTTTTATCAAGTCCAATAGAAGTAGAAAAAGATATATTATATCCAATTGATAACTATGGTTCAGAAACAGCACCATTTTATTCAAGTCTTGCATTATGGGTTGGTTCTTTATTATTAGTAGCTTTAACTACTGTTAAGGTTAAAGCCTTTGAAGATGGTTCAGATAAAGAATTTACTGAGGTAGAAAAATTCTTTGGTAAATATCTTACTTTTATAACAATAGGATTATTACAAGCTATACTTCTTATATTAGGAGAAATATACATATTAAAAGTATATAGTACAGAAGCAGTATTATTTATGTTAATTTCAATGTTTATAAGCTTAGTGTTCAATACTATAACTTATTCTTTAACAGCTGGTATAGGAAAAATAGGAGAAGCAGTTTCATTTGTGCTTCTAGTAGTACAAATAGCAGCAGGTGGAGGATTATATCCTATACAAGTATTACCTAAGTTCTTCCAAGATTTATACAAATGGGTTCCATTTAAATATTCTATTGGAGCTATGAGAGAAGCTATAGGAGGAATTACTTTAGAACTTTTAATAAAAGATATTTTATACCTATCAATTTATTTTGTAGTATTTTTATTAATAGGAGTAGTTATTAAAAAGCTATTAAATGGTAAAGATTATTTTGGAGAAAAATTTGAGGAAAGTGGATTATAATATAAAGGAGTTGAGTTAAGAGCTATGAAAAATATATTAAAGATATATAAAAGAGATATGAAAAGTATTTTTACAAATTGGGTAGCATTAATTATAGCAATAGCACTTACTATACTTCCAGCCCTTTATGCATGGTTTAATATTAAAGCAGACTGGGATCCTTATGGAAATACAAATGGTATACAAATAGCAGTAATAAATAATGATAAAGGTGGAACTCTTGAAGATAAAAAAATTAATTTAGGAGAGCAAGTTGTAGATTCTTTAAAAGAAAATACTGCTCTTGGATGGAATTTTGTAAGTGAAAAAGAAGCTAAAGATGGACTTGAAAATGAAACTTATTATGCAAGTATAGAAATTCCAAAAGATTTTACAAAAGATTTATTAACTATGACAACAGGTGATATAGTAAAGCCTAAATTAAAATATACCCTTAATCAAAAAATAAATCCAATAGCTCCTAAAATAACAGATAAAGGAGTTACAAGTATTCAAGAGCAAATTTCAAGTGAAGTGGTAGAAACAGTAGATGGGATAATTTTTAAAATTGCAAATGAACTTGGAATAAAAGCTTTAGAAGCTAAACCAGATGTAGAAAAACTTGTTGATTTAATATATAAATTAAATGAAAAAATGCCAGAGATAGAAGATATTATAAACAAGGCTTCTGATGGATTAATAACTGGAGAAGATTTAGTAAATAAAATAAATGAATTACTACCAACTTTAAATGATACTATAACTAAAAGTGAGGATATATTAACAAAGGGAGAAGATTATTTAAACAAAATACAAAGTACAATAAATGAATTAGCTCCAGTAATAGAACAAGATTTAAATGTTTGTGGAAGTGTTTCTCAAGATATTTATGATTTAGTTAATTCTATTAATTATGATGAAACTTCAGAGGAACAATTAAAACAAATAATAACTTTCTCAAAAACATCCCTAGAAAATATTGATACAAAGGTTCAAGGAATAAAAAATATTATAGATTATATAAATAACATAATAAATAGTAATAAATTAACTGAAATATCAAATAGATTTAATGAAACACATATTAAACTTAATGACACTATAAAAGTTATAGATAAGGTACTTAATGAAACAGATAATAATGGTCTTCTTACTAAAGAGTTTTTTAATGAAGTAAAATCAAAAATTGGAGAAGTAAATAATAAAGTATTATCTTTAAATTCTGATTTTAATAATGTAATTTTACCTGAAATTCAATCAGGAATAACAAAGATAAATAATATTTCAGATAATGGTTTAACAGCATTAAAAAAGATAGATAGTGCTATGCCTCAAATAAATAATATTGTAGGTACTTTAGGAAGTGGTATAGAACTTGGAAAAGATAAGCTTCAAGAAGTTAAAAAAATACTTCCAGAAGTTAAAACAAAACTAAGCCAAGTAGTTGAGAAAATAGATTCTGTAAATGATGAAGAAAAAATAGATGAAGTATTAGACCTTCTTATAAATGATTGGAAAACAACATCATCATTTTTAGGTGACCCTGTAGAAATTGAAAAAAATACATTATATCCTATTCCAAACTTTGGTTCAGAATTATCACCTTTCTTTACAAGTCTTTCAATATGGGTTGGAGGATACTTATTAGTAGCTATATTTAATGTAAAAACTAAGAAGTTTGATGATGGAGAAGAAATAAAGCCTATTGAAGAATACTTTGGAAAACTTATGTTATTTATTACTATAGGAATAGTTCAAGCTTTAGTTGTTACTTTAGGAGACATATTTATGCTTGGAGTATATTTAATTCATCCAGTATTATTTGTAATTTCAAGTATTTTTATAAGTATTGTATTTACAATAATAGTATATACTTTAGTTTCTGTTTTTGGAAATTTAGGAAAGGCAATAGGAATAATATTTCTTGTACTTCAAAGTGCTGCTTCAGGAGGAACTTTCCCAGTAGAAGTAATGCCAAAGTTCTTCCAAATTATTAATCCTTTCCTTCCATTTAAGTATTCAGTAGGAATTATGAGAGAACTTGCAGCAGGTATTAATAAAGGAATATTATTAAAAGATATTATAATGTTATTTGTATTTTTAATTGTATTCTTAGTAATAGGAGTAGCTTTAAAAGGAGTAATAAATAAAGGCACAAAGAAAATATCAGATAGATGGAAAGAAAGTAGTTTTGCTGATAAATAAACAGTTTAATTTTAAGTATGAATTATTTTATTTAGAATAATTCATACTTTTTCTTTTTGTATTATTTAGTAAATTTAAAAAATCCTTTCTAGCTTAAACCTTCACAATATTAATTATTTAATGTAAAATAGGTATTATGTAAGGGGGATTTTGGAGTGGAAAATTTTGAGGAATATAATGATATTTTATACATAGAAAGAAAAAAATATATAGAAACATTTTTAATATCTTTAATTGCCTTCTTAGTGGTTAAGTTTTCTTTAAAAAATATAAATGATTTAGGAGAAGATATAATTGGAATAATTTTTCTTATAGAATCAAGTTATATTTTACTTATAGTAAAATTCACTAAAAGCATATATACCCATGGCTTTTTTAAGGTATGTAGTTTATTTAACATGTTTGTTATTTGCTATTGTTTAATAGGAATTTTGCCAGACAAACCCGAATTGAGTTTTAGTTTTTTCAAAGCAGGAGGAGAATATACAATGCAAAGTATTAAGTATTATATATTAGCCATTTTGCTTGCTTTTCAGGTTAATTATATAAATAAAGATAAAAAATATTCCATAGCACTTATATTAATAGGTTTAGGGTTAATATATGCAAATCATAATTCGGTAATAAATGGTTATCCTTTAGGAATGATGAATGTTATTAATGTTATAACTACCCTTGTCTTGTTAAATAATATAGTAGGTCTTAGAGCCTATGACCTTTTTAGAGATAAAAAAATTAATTATGTAACAGTTTATAATATATTAATTTTAATTGTAGTTCTTTTATATATGTTTACACTTATTTTAAAAGGAAATGAAAAAATTTATTTAACATATGTTTTTGAAGGTCTTGAATTTTGTGCAATTACAACAGGGTGTAGTGTAGTGTCAGAGCATTTATTAAAGATTCCTTATAATGTAATATTTAGAGACTTATATGAAAGAAATATGGAACTTGATAAACTTAATAAAAGAATATTTTCAAGAAATAGAGAATTAGAATTTACTCAAAAGGTTATGCTTAATAAAGAAAGTATACTTAGAAATTTCTTTACAAATGTTCCAATTCCATTAGTAATAATAAATGAAAATAGTGAAAGAATAGTTTTTGCAAATTCAAGTTTTTGTGAAATGATAAATGAAAAAAATATAAGGGATATTATAAATAGAAAACTATTTTCCTTTTTAAAAATAGAAAATAATCCATTTATTGATGATAAAATAAAAACTACTAATCCTATATTTAGAGGAATAATTAATTCTGATACATATGTAGATATGGAAGTAGTACATATATTAGATGATGAGGAAGAAAGAATAGTTATTTTTAATGATGTAACTTCTGCAATAAAAGCAGCTAAAATGAAAGAAACTATGGAAAATAAAAAATTAGATGAAAAATTAAAAAGTGACTTTTTATCTAATATATCTCATGATTTAAAAACTCCTATAAATGTTATTTATTCTGCAACTCAAGTTATAAAAATGTACATAGAAAATAACAATTATGAAATGGTAAGAAAGTATAATAATATTTCAAAACAAAATTGTATATCCTTAATAAGACTTACCAATAACATTATAGATACAAGTAGAATATATGCAGACTATTTAACTCCTAATTTAAGAGTAAAAAATATTGTAGATGTAGCAGAAGATGTTGTAACTTCTTTAGTAGATTATGCTGAAAGTAAGGAGATACATTTAATTTTTGATACAAATGAAGAAGAAATTTATGTTAATTTAGATGATGAATTTATGCAACGTATAATATTAAATCTTATTTCTAATGCAATAAAATTTACAAAACCAGATGGAACAATAGAAGTAATATTAGAGGATAAAGGGGAAGTGGTAGACCTTATAGTAAGAGATGATGGAGTAGGAATGGAAAAAACATTTATTGAAAATGCTTTTAATAGATATTCAATGGGAAAAAATAATGAAAATGCTTCAACAAAGGGAACTGGTATAGGATTATTTGTGGTAAAGACTCTTGTAGAAAAACAAAATGGAACAATAGTTATTGATAGTGTAATAAATGAAGGAACAACTATAAAAATGACATTTAAAAAGGAGAAAATGGATTATGAAGAATATTAAAGAGAATATTTCTAAAGAATCTATACAAGCAATTCCTCTTTTTGTAGCATATGCTATATATTTATATTTTTCTAAAAACAATACAGAAATATTTTTTGAGATAGTAGAAATATTTTGTGCATCTATTGCAGGGTCAATAGTTGTTATTTCAGGAATGCAAAAAGAATATAAATCCTTTTATAAAAACTTTGGCATAGCTTTTCTTCCATTAAGTTTAGTTATTTTTATGAAAGTTATTATAAAAAATAAATTAGGAGAGTATTTAGACATTGAATTTGAAGATTTATTAAATTATTGGATATACTATATGGAATATATAGTAATAGGAGTAGCAATGCTTTTAACTAAAGTAGGAGGAAGTAGAATTATATCAGGTATTTGCTATACTTTTACTACTCTTTTAGTTATTGCCACATCTTATATAGTCTTTATAGTTAATATATTTAATTTTGATGATACAATTTTAAATATTTTAAAAATGGCAGTTATACCTATTATATTTTTAATTCTTATGATAAGTATAGTATTTGATAAAACTATACTAAGTAAAGAGGGGAAACAATATATAACAGTATATTTAACATTTTTATTATTTTATCAAGACCTTTATATATGTGGAGATAGTTTTGGACTTAACTTAGTAGTAGAAGCAGCTATAATAAAATATACAGCATACTTTGTTATTTATGAAGGAATAGTAAAATTTATGTTCTTTAAAGACCATAATGAAGTTAAGATTAAACTTGAAAATGCTCAAAAAGAACAAAAAAATTTAAACCATATTTTAAATAGTAGAAATAAATCTTTAACAGAATATAAAAATCTTATTGAAAAAAGTGAAAAAAAATATGGAGAACTAATTGAATCTATAAAAGATGGAATGGTAATATTTTACTTTGAGAAACTTTATTATATAAATAGAGAAGCAATTAAGTTATTAGGTTTAAAAAGTGAAAAAGAAGCTTTAGGAAAAAATATTTATTTTGTTTTACAAAAACTTTCTAAAGATAGAACTCTTGCAATTAAACTAAATGATGCTTTAGAAAATAAAGATGAAAAAGATTCAAGAATTTTTAAGGTGAAAAACTTTAAAAAAGATAATAGAGAATATGATATTACTTTATTAAAAGTAGATGATTTAAGTAAACTTATATATATAAAAGATGTTACTGAAATAAATATGAATATGAAAACTAAAATGGAATATGAGGAGTATTTAAAAGAAGAAATATTAAAAAATGAATTTTATTCTAATATATCCCATGAACTTAGAACACCAATAAATCTTATATTTTCTGCCCTTCAACTAAATGAATATTACTTAAATAATAATAATATATTAGCAACTAAGAAAAATAATATGGCTATAAAGCAAAATTGTTTAAGACTTATTAGAACAATTAATAATTTTATTGATGCTAATAAAATTTCAGAAGGATATCTTAATCTTAATATAAAGGGATATAATATTGTTTCTGTAGTTGAAAACATAACCTTAGCTTGTGTATCTTGGACTGATAAAATACATAATACATTAATATTTGATGCAGAAGAAGAAGAAATTCCTGTAAGATGTGATAAAGATGCTATTGAAAGAATAATGCTTAATCTTTTATCTAATAGTGTTAAGTATGGAAAAGAAAATGAAGAAATTTTAGTATTTGTTGATACTAAAGAAGATGAAGTATTTATTCATGTAAGAAATAAAGGATATATGATAGATAAAGAAATACTTCCATATATTTTTGATAGATTTACAAAACTTAACAAATCCCTAAATAGAGAAAAAGAGGGAAGTGGATTAGGATTATTTTTATGCAAGGAATTATTAAAGCTTCAAGGGGGAACAATAAGAGTTGAATGTAATGAAGAAGTTGGAACTGAGTTTATTATAACTCTCCCAAAGGCCTATCATGATGAGGTCTTAGAAGAAGAGGAAGCTTTTGATATAGACCTTATGAGTGAAAAGGTAGAAACAGAGTTTTCAGATATTTATCTATAAATTATTTTTTTGAAAGGAATTTTTATATGAAAAAGGTTATAATTGCAGAAAAACCTTCTGTAGCAAAAAATATTGCAGAGGCTTTTAACATAAAAACAAAAAAGGATGGATTTTTTGAAGGAAAAGATTATTTAATTACTTGGGCCTTTGGCCATCTTTTTCAACTTTATGCTGCAAGAGACTATGATGAAAGATTAAAGTCTTGGAGAATGGAGAATTTTCCTTTTATACCTGAAGAATTTAAATATAAAGTTAAATGTGATAATGTAAATAGAAATGTTTCAGATAGTGGAGTAGAAAAACAAATAAATATTATAAAAAACTTAATAAATAGAGAAGATGTAGATGGAGTTATTTCTGCAACAGACCAAGATAGAGAAGGAGAAGTAATTTCTTTAGAAATATTTATGTACTTAGATGTTAAAAAGCCTATTTATAGATTACTTCTTAATGAATGGACTCCTGATGAAGTAAAAAAGGGTATGGATAATTTAAAAGATAATTCAGAAATGAAATGTCTTCAAGATGCTGGAATAGGAAGGCAGTTAGCAGACTGGATTATTGGTATAAATCTTACATCTGTTGCAACTTTAAGGTATAAACCTAATGATAAAAAGATTTTAAATATAGGAAGAGTTCTTCTTCCAACTTTAAAAATAATTTATGATAGAGATAAAGAAATTGAAAATTTTAAAGCAACTACCTATTATAAACTTTTAGCTACTTTTAAAACTTCAGATAATAAAGAGTTTGAAGGTACTTATTATGAAAATAATAATGAAAAATTTGAAGATAAAAGTGTTCTTGATGCTTTAAATGATTTATTAAAAGAAAAGTTAGGAAATATTATAGAAAAGCAAGTAGAAAAGAAAAAAGAATATCCTCCATTTTTATTTAATCTTTCTAATCTTCAAGGATATATAACAAGTAAATATAAAGGTTGGACTTCTGATAAGGTCTTAAAGGTTGCTCAATCTTTATATGAAAAAAAGTTTATAACCTATCCTAGAACAGGAAGTATAGCTTTAGAAGAAAGTTTAAAAGATAGAGCAAGAAAGGTTTTAGATACTTTAAAAGTAGGCCTTTCTTATGAAGATAAAATTAATTTTGTTACAACTAAAAGAATTTTTGATAATTCAAAGGTAGAAAGCCATAGTGCAATAACTCCTACCTATTTAAAGCCTTCAGGATTAACTAAGGATGAACAAATAGTTTATGATGCAGTTAAAAATAGATTTATTATGCAGTTTATGCCTGTTGCAGAATATGAAGAAACAAAGCTTACCTTAAAAGTAAATGATGAAAATATAAAAGGAATATTTATATCAAGAGGAAAGGTACAATTAGTTGAAGGCTGGAAAGTTGTTGAGAAAATGGAAAGCAAGGATACTATTTTACCTATGGTAAACAAGGATGATATTGTTTATGTAGTAGATAGTAAAGTAAATGCAGTAACTAAAAAACCACCAAAACTTCATACAGAAAAAACTCTTTTAAGAGTTATGGAAACCTGTGGAAAAAGCTTTAAGGATGAAGAAGATTCAGAAGAAATGATGGCATCAATATTAAGTGGATTTAGTATAGGAACACCAGCTACAAGGGCAGAAACTATAAAAAGACTTAAAGATATAGGATATATAAAATCAAAGGGAAAAAGCCTTACAACAACAGAGCTTGGAAGAACTATAGTTGAAATATTTCCAGTAAAAGAGCTTTTTGATTTAGAATATACAGGAAGACTTGAAAAGACTTTATCAGATATAGAAAAAGGAAAATTTAAAAAAGATGAATTCTTAAAAATGATAGAGGATTTTACAAAGAAGGCAATAGATGATATAAAAAAAGATACTTCTATGCTTAAAAATTTTAAAGTTAAACTTCCAGAAGGAAGTGAAAGCTTAGGAAAATGTCCTGTATGTGGAAATGATGTTATTGAAGGAGAAAAAGCCTTTGGATGTGTAAATTGGAAAAATGGATGTAAATTTTCAATATGGAAAGACGATAAATTTATAAATTCTTTAGGAAAAAAGGTAACTAAAGAAATGGTAGAGATTCTTCTTAAAAATGGAAAGGTTGGATTTAGAAATCTTAGAAGTAAAAAGGGAACAATTTTTTCAGCTTATTTAAAATATGAAAAGGATGAAAAGACGGGATATTATAATTGGAAATTTGAATTTATAAATTAGGTTATACCACAGTTTAAAAAAAATAAAGTTATAGTGGTTCTTTTGTTTTTTTTGTAACTTTTTTATAATAAAAATATAGTAAGATATTTAAAAACTTAGAGATTTACAAAAATATGAGGTGTATAAAATAATGGAAAAGATAATGAGACCTGTATGGGCTGAAATAGATTTAGATAAAGCTGCTTATAATATGAAAAATATAAAAAGTCTTGTTAAAGATAAAGAAGTTATAGCAGTAGTTAAAGCTGATTGTTATGGACATGGAGCAGATGATTTAGCACCAGTTTTTCTTGAAAATGGAGCTACAAGACTTGCAGTTGCTATATTAACAGAAGGTATTGAACTTAGAAAAAATAATATAACTGCTCCAATTATGATACTTGGATATACCCCATTAGAATTAAGTGAAGAACTTATAAATAATGATATAGAACAAACAGTATATAACTTAGAATATGCAGAGAAATTATCAAATATAGCAAAAGGGCTTGGTAAGAAAGCCAAAATACATATAGCATTAGATACAGGTATGGGAAGAATAGGATTTATTCCAAATGAAGAAAGTATTAAAGCAGTAGAGAAAATAGCATCTCTTAAGGGAATTGATATTATAGGAATATTTACTCATTTTTCAACTGCTGATGAATATGATAAAACTTATACAAAGGAACAATTTAAAAAGATAAAAAACTTTATAAGTGAATTAGAAAAAAGAAATATTAATATTCCACTAAAACATGTTTCAAATAGTGGTGCTATAATGGATATGCCTGAAACATATTTAGATGCAGTAAGAGCTGGAATAATACTTTATGGATATTATCCTTCAAATGAAGTTAATAAAGAAAAGTTAGATATAAAACCTATTTTAACATTAAAGACAACAGTTTCTCATGTTAAAGAAGTAGAAGAAGGAACTTCAATAAGTTATGGAAGAACATTTATAACAAAAAGAAAAAGCAAAATTGCAACAATTCCAATAGGATATGCAGATGGATATTCAAGACTTTTATCAGGAAAAGCAAAAGTAATAATAAATGGTAAATTTGCCCCTGTTGTAGGAAGAATATGCATGGACCAATGTATGATAGATGTAACAGATATTCATGAGGTAAAAGTAGGAGATGAAGTAATACTTCTTGGTGAAGAAGGAAACTTAAAGTTTAATGCAGATGATTTTGCAGAAATTATGGGAACTATAAACTATGAAATTACTTGCATGCTTAAACAAAGAATTCCAAGGGTATATATAAAAGAAGGAAAGGTTGTTAATGTAAAAAATTATATATAAAATTAATTTTTTAAAAGAGGCATTTAAAAAAATTTATGCCTCTTTTTTTAGTCTATTCCTTTAGTTAGAAAGTAATAATTAATACTTTTATATATATAAATAATAATAAAAATACTTTTAAGAAGTTGTGAAAATGAATAAGTAGGTATATTTTAGAAAATGTGATATAATGAATAAGTAAACTTTTTCATGAGAGGAGAGATTATTATGGAAATTTCAAAATTATACCCTTTCGAATGTATAAAAATTGAAAACGATAAAAAAAAGGTTATGGAATTATTTAAAATTATGAAAGAAGATGGCGAAAAGAAAGGATATACTCCTATAATAATTATAGAGGATGAAAATGGCCTTATGGAGGAGAATATTAAATTTGCAAAAGAGGAATTTGGCTCTTTTCAAGGTTTTATAAAGGATTGTCTTGAAGAATATAAAAAGGTGGATGTTGAAAAGTACTTTAAAGAAAGAGAAAAGTCCTATAAAGAAGATGGTTTAATTGACTTTGAAGAGGAAGAAGTGGATGAGCATATAGAATGTAATTCAATATATACTGGAGAAAAAAATGAAAATGTATTTATAGCTAAAGTTCCTACAACTAAACCTTATGAAATTTTTGCTTATATTCCTATGGGGGGATTTAATGAATGTCCAGAAAATACAACTCATATGGCAATAGCAAAAAGATGGTATGAAAAATATAAGGCATATCCTGTATGTATAGGATGTGATACTATACAATTTATTGTACCAGAGGCTGTAAATGATGAAGAAGAACTTGAAAAACTTACAATAGAACAATATCTATATTGTGGTGATATTATATGGCAAGGATTTCAAGTAATTAACGCCTTAAAAAATAGCTTAAAGAATTCTACTGTTTGGTCTTTTTGGTGGGATTAATGGATTTTAATGATTTCTTTGGATTTTTTGGATATAAAGAAACAAATGAAGTATGTGAAGATATACCAGGGGGGTTTCAAGATTTAAATCCAGAGCTTTTTGTTTTAATAGGTGAACTTTTAGGAAATGCTATAGCAGGAAATTTACCCTTTAATGTGCAAAATTCCTTAGGAAACTGGTTTCAGCTTGTAGGTCAAGCAATGCTTACCTTTAATGCTCAACAACAATATTTTCAAGGAGGAACAGGAAGATATTATAATCCTAAATATAAAAATGTAGCCAATCCTTTTTGTAGTGAAAATGGAGCATCACAAGCTGAAGGTCCTTATGGAGGAGATGGTGGCACAAATACAAATAGCAAAAATAATGATGTAAATGATAAAATTGAAAAGCTTACAGAAGAAATTGAAGCTTTAAAAGAAGAGATAAATAATTTAAAAAATAAATAGTGTATTAAAAAATAAGAGTTGAAGCATAAATTTTTTATGCAACAACTCTTATTTTTTAATATAATTGGTCAAATTCTTCAAGTTTTTCTATTGTATTTTTATCTATAGCTTTTATTCCAAGTCCTAAATAAATAATAGCAATAGCATAACTAATATAACCTGAGAAAGGAATTCTTATTCCTACAAGGGTTAATAAAGTACATATTGTAGAAAGTAACATTGGAACAGTTAAAGCATATAATCCTAATTTAAAAGATTCAGAGTATTTAAGCTCTTTTTTCATAACTTTAGATAATATAGTTCCTGCTATTCCTAAAATAATAAATGCGCCAATAAGATTTCCTAAGAAAGAGAATAAAACAAAGAAAATATAAAAGATAATTGTAAAAAATATTGGAATTTTATTTGGTATATATTTTATAAAAGAATCTTTATTTAAATTCATTCCAGTTAAGGAGCTTAAATTTACAGATTGAGTCTTTATGCCTTGCTTTGTTGTGATAGAATCACTTGTTATTAAAAATCCATTAGAATAGTCATCTAAAACTGAATCATCAATAGTATTTTCTGTATCAATATAAATTATTATATCTGCGTCTTTATTTTTAATAACTATTGGCATATCTTCTTCAAAAGTAAGTTTACCATTATTAAATTCAAAATCTGGAATATTTTTTTCTAATTCTTCCTTTAAAGGTGGTAAGTATGAATTAATATATGATGCAAATGAAACACAACTTATAATACCTAAAAGGGCAGATAATATAAGCATATATAAAACTGCTTTACCTGTAGTTTGTGCTAAAAATGTATTATAGCTCTTAAAATTACATAGACTATTTAAGAATTTTTTTAAAAATCCCATTTCCTTTTCTTCCAAAATAAAAACCTGCTACTTAAAATGTAATCAAATATAAACATTTTAAGAATTTTACTGTTTCAACGTATCTGTTTTGGCAATGAATAAATTCAAAGCTACTTACATTTGGTATAATACTTCACAGTCGTAAATTCCCCACTAGCCATGGGTACATACTTACAATAGCTTTTATTGTGCTATTTTATAAGTTAAACAATCTCTTAAATTAAGACTTGCATTATAATCTCTATCTTCAATATATCCACAATTACATTTATAAATTCTATCTTTTAATTTTAAGTCTTTTTTCATAGAACCACATAAGTGGCATAGTTTACTTGAAGGATAAAATCTATCTACAATTCTTAATTCAATTCCTAAAGCATTGCACTTATTTGTTAATTTACTTCTAAATTCATAAAATTTTTGATTAGTTACTGCTTTAGATAAATGTTTATTCTTCATCATTCCTTTTACATTTAAATCTTCAATAGTAATAAACTTTGGTTTTTGGTTTATTATATTTGAAATTGTTTTGTTAACATAATCAGTTCTTATATTGTCTAATTTATGATGAAGTTTTTGTACCTTAACTATTTGTTTTTTTATATTTGATTTAGTAGCAGTTACTCCTTTCTTTTTTAAATTTTCATATTTTTTTGAGAGTTTTTTCTTCTCTCTTTTTAATTTCTTTTCTATTTTTCTTATTTTTTCTGTTTTATTTATATTTTTATATTTTTCACCATTTGAACATATTGCAAAATCCTTTAAACCTAAATCTATACCTATTCCTTCATTTGTATTTTTAGAAACAATGGGCATATGAACATCAATAACAACTGATACATAATATCTATCAGCTTTTTTAGATACTGTTCCACTAATAACTTTTGCACCTACTTTTATATATCCATATTCTTTTAATCTTACATTTTTTAATGTAGGTATCATTATTCTATGACGTTCTATTTTAAAGTCACCTTTATTATTCTTGGGAAAATATACTTTCACATCAGATTTATTTTTCTTTTTAAATCTTGGAAACTTACTTTGCCCATTAAAAAATCTTTTGTAAGCAGTTTCAGCATTTTGTATAGCTTTTTTTCTTGCTTTAGCTCCACAATTATTTATCCATTTATATTCTTCTAATACTTTAACTTCATTATTAATATACTTATCAAAATCATTAGCAGACATAAATGCTTTTTCTTTAGGGATTAAGTCTTGTTTATATAACTCATACAATTCTTTATTTTTTGCCATGTATGAATTGTAAAGCTATCTGCATATACTAATAGATTGATTAATTTTCTGAATTTGTTTTTTTGCTAACTTTATCTCTGTTTTGTATGCTCTTTTCAAAACCTTTATATTCTCCTTAATTACATTTTCAATTAAAATTATTATTTACATATAATTTTAATATTATTCAAAAGTTTTTCTAGCATTATCTTTCTAATGTTAATACAAATATATTTAAAAGTTCTGCAAATTCTTTAGGTTTATAATTTTTACAAAAACATAATTATCTCAATTACGTTATATTACATTTGATTATGTTTGAGTATATTTTAAATAACTATATAAAACCTCCTTTATAAAAAATGTATATATCTGTAATAAATATATATGAATAAATTATACTAAGTAAAAATAAAAAAGTAAATAATATAATTGCAAGCTAAGAAAATATAAAGAAAAAATTAAAATAATGTCACATTCCTTGAAATAATCATGTATAAATTATATAATAAAAAAAGTTAACTAAGAAAAATCCTTCTATTAATATAAAAAATGTGAGGTAGATGATGGAAAAAAGTAATAATAAAAAAAATTTAACTGCCAGGAATAATAAATCTCAAAATAATAAAAGAAGTAATAGAGGAAATAGTAGAAGAAATAAAATAAGTAGTAAAAAAAGAAAATTTAGTATAAAATTATTTTTTGGATTTATAGTATTTGAGATTGTATTTACAGCTTTAACAGGCTTATTTGTGTTATATTATGGTCCCTTTGAAAACTCAAGAAAGATTTTTGTGGGAACAGCTATGAATTCTATGCATTACCAGTGGCTTGCAACTTCATTCTTATCAGATAGTCAAATAGAAGGGATAATTGGAAATAAGAGTGAAGGAAATACAGCACAAATACCAAATGAAATGGATACATCTTCAGTACAAATTAAAAAATTAAATGATGAAGGAATAGAAAAACTAACTTTTGATGGTAATAATTATACCGGTTATGCACTAGTAATAAATGATCCAACAAGAGTAAAAATTGGATATACCTCAACTCTTAATAGTGATAATCCAGTTGGAGAAGAAACTTCAGTAATTGCAGAAAATAATGAAGCTGTTGCAGCTATAAATGGAGGGGCCTTTACAGATGAAGCAGATACTTCAAAATGGTCTGCAAATGGTGGAACTCCTTCAGGAGTAATAATAAGTAATGGAAAAGTAGTTTATGATGACTTAGCAGGAAAAGCCTCATATGTAACTGCTATAGATAAAAATGGATATCTTTTTGGTGGATTATATACTACAGAAGAACTACTTGCAAGGGGAACTGCAGAAGCTGTAAGCTTTAAAGGCCCAGTAGTTTTAAATGGCGAAAAACTTAATGTGTCAGACCAAGATGGTATGGTATCAAGAACATTAATAGGTCAAAAGGCTGATGGAGAAATTGTTTTAGTAGTATTAGATTCAAGATATAATAATAAACTTGCAGCAACATTATCAGAAGCTCAAGATGTTATGATAGAATTAGGTTGTGTAATAGCAATACCATTAGATGGTGGAAAATCAACAACTATGTATTATAAGGGAGAGGTTATAAATAATCCAACATATGTATATGGGGAAAGACCAATTCCAACAGCTATAATAGTTAAATAAGAAAGAGGTACAAAAATGAAAATATTTAAAAGGGTTTTAGTATGGGCAATGCTTTCTCTAATGTTACAATCTATGGTTTTATTATATTTTGAAAAAGTTATTTTTGTAGAAACTACAAAAATAACTTATAGAAAAGAAGATACAGAAGAAAAACCTGAAAAAGTAACTGAGGTTACAATGCCAGAAGAAGCAGAAGATTTTGAACTTTCTTATGATGGCAAGTTTGTAGCTTATATGTCAAATGGAAAAATAAATGTTGTAAATACTACTACAGGAAAAAAATCCTATGGTATAGTTGATGATAAAAACATTTCTATATTATGTTATGATTGGCAAACTGATAAAAATATACTTCTTATAGCTGAAAGAAAATATAATGATAATGGAACAGAGGTTATTAATATAATAGCCCACAATCCTTCATCTAATACTACTAGAGAAGTTCATGAAGTGTGCAATTACAAAGAGGGAATGTTAGTTGAAAATATAGCAAATTCTACAAAATCTTCTGTTACTTATGTACCTGTAAGTAGAGGAGGAAATAATGCTACTATTTATAGAATTGACATTAATGATGATATTGAAAAATTAGATGATAGAGTTGCTTCTTTAGGATGCATTAATGTATTTTACGCTAAAGATGCATTAATTTATGAAGATAGAATTAAACAGCAATATTATAGATATAGTAATGACCAAATGACAATTATTGATTTTGATAATCCAGCTAAAACAACAATATTAGGATTAACTAATAATGGAGTTATATATGCAGGAATAAAAAATTCAGAAGATAAAATAACTGAAATTATTTATGGAGAAGATAAAGTTTCAACTAAAGAATGGGAAAAGACAACTTTACCAGAGCCAAAGGAAATAAGTGATTTGTACATAGTTAAAGGAGATAATTCAGGTTCAGGTGATATTTTAGTAAATAATAAGCTTGAAGGAAAAGTAACTAATTTAACTACAAACGAAGTAGTAGAATATGAAGGAAAATTTATTGCTATGAATGATTCAATTGTATGTAGCCTAAATGATTCAATTTTAAAAATAAAAAGTTTAAAAAGTACAAAGAAATAAATAATAAAAAGGTTGTCTTCTTGTGGAGAGAGCCTTTTTTTGTGATATAATATTTTTACTAATACAAGGAGGATGACAATGAGATTAAGAAAAAAATGGTATGCAAGACCGGAACTTGAAGAAAGCCCTCTTTTTATAAAAGAGCCAAGGGAGCTTAAAGGAAGATGGAAAGAAGAATTTGGAAATGATAATCCTATTCATCTTGAATTAGGATGTGGAAGAGGAGGATTTATGGTGCAAAAGGCAGCCTTAAATCCAAATATAAATTATGTTTCTGTAGATTTAAAAGATGAAGTATTAATATTTGCTAAAAGAAAAATTGAAGAAGCTGAACTTAAAAATGTTAGAATAACAGCTTTAAATATTTCTTTTATAGCAGAAATTTTTGATAAAAATGAAATAGAAAAAATATATATAAACTTCTGTAATCCATGGCCAAAGGATAGACACAATAAAAGAAGATTAACTCATACAAGATTTTTAACAGAGTATAAAAAGTTCCTTAAAAAAGGGTCACAAATATGGTTTAAAACAGATGACACAGATTTATTTAACGATTCTCAAGAATATTTTAAAGAATGTGGTTTTAATCTTGACTTTGTTACCTATGACTTACATAACTCTGATTTTAAAGAAAATTTAATGACTGAATATGAAACTAAATTTACAGGTTTAGGAATGAAAATAATGTTTTTAATAGCAACATTAAAATAATTTTATATTAATATATTTAAGGAGGAAAAAATGGATTATAAAAAGAAAATTGCAGAATTAATAAATTCAAAAGTTCATTTAGAAGTAGAAAAAATAGAACAACTTATAGAAATACCACCAAAGCCTGAAATGGGAGATTATGCTTTTCCATGTTTTCAACTATCAAAGATTATGAGAAAAGCACCAAATATGATAGCTGAAGATTTAAAAAACGAATTAAATTCTGAAGGCTTTGAAAAAATTGAAAACCTTGGGCCATATATAAATTTCTTTGTAGATAAAAAAGAGTTTTCAAAAAATACAATAGAAAAAATATTAAAAGAAAAAGATGATTATGGAAAATCAAATATTGGGGAAGGAAAAACTGTATGTGTTGAATATTCTTCACCTAATATAGCAAAGCCATTCCATGTAGGACACTTATTTACAACAGCAATAGGAAATGCATTATATAAGATGTTTAAGGCAGAAGGGTATAATACTGTAGGTATAAATCATTTAGGTGACTGGGGAACTCAGTTTGGTAAGCTTATATCTGCATATAAAAGATGGGTTGATGAAGAAGCTTTAGAACAAAATCCTATTGATGAACTTTTAAGAATATATGTAAAATTCCATAAAGAAGCAGAAAAAGACCCTTCATTAGAAGATGAAGGAAGAGCATATTTTAAAGCCCTTGAAAGTGGAGATGAAGAAGCTCATGCTTTATGGAAGAGATTTAGAGATTTAAGTTTAAAGGAATTTCAGAGAGTTTATGATATTTTAGGAGTAAAATTTGATTCATTAGCAGGAGAAGCTTTCTATAATGATAAGATGGATGTTGTTATAGATATGCTTAAGGAAAAGAATTTACTTGTTGAAAGTAATGGGGCTCAAGTTGTAATGCTTGAAGATTACAATATGCCTCCTTGTATAATATTAAAAGGTGATGGAGCATCTATATATGCTACAAGAGATTTAGCAGCTGCTTTATACAGAAAGAAAACTTATGATTTTTACAAGAGTATTTATGTTGTAGGAACTCCTCAAGCACTACATTTTAAACAAGTATTTAAGGTATTAGAACTTGCAGGAAAGGACTGGGCAAAAGATTGTATTCATGTAGGTTTTGGCCTTGTTAAATTTGCAGATAGAAAATTATCTACAAGAAATGGTGAAATTGTATTATTAGATGATTTATTAAATCAATCAATTACAAAAACAGCAGATATTATTAAAGATAATGAAAGCATAGAAAATAAAGAAGAAGTAGCTAAAAAAATAGGTGTAGGTGCTGTAATATTTACTTATCTAAAAAATTCAAGAGAAAAGGATATTGTATTTGACTGGAATGAAATATTATCAACAGAAGGAGAAACAGGTCCTTATGTACAATATGCTTATGCAAGAGCTAAGAGCATACTTAGAAGAGCAGAAAATGTTAGTGCTACTGTAGATTATAGTAAATTAAATTCTAAGGAAGAATTTGAACTTATAAAAACATTAGAAAGCTTTAATAAGTATATATTACTTGCATTAGATAAGCTTGAACCATCTATATTAACAAGATATGTTATAGAAGTAGCAAAAGGATTTAATAGATTCTACAATGCACATTCTGTATTAAATTTAGAAGATGAAGTTTTAAAGGCAACAAGATTAAAATTAGTTGAAGCAAGCAGTCAGGTTATAAAAAATGGTTTAGCATTATTAGGTATAGATGTAGTAGAAAAGATGTAATAAAGAAATAAGTCCTTATTATAAAGAATTAAAATTCAAAATAATAAGGACCTCTTTTTTAACTAGTTTTATTAAATAAGGAGGAGAGAATGTTTTTTAATAGGAATATAAAATATAGAGATATTTTAATATTTGCTCTTATAGGTCTTATAGGATATAAATTAATAGACAATTATAAAATTTTCTTTAATTTTTTTGATGATTTAATATCTATTATTACTCCTTTTATTTATGCTTTAGTATTTGCATATATATTAAATCCTGTAATGAAAATTTTTGAGAAAAAACTTAAGCTAAGTAGAGGCATATCTGTTTTTTGTACCTATCTTATAATATTTGGACTATTAACAATATGTATGGTATTTTTAGTTCCTTCTTTAGTAGATAGTATTGGTTCTATTATTGATGAAATTCCAAGTTATGTAACTAAAATTCAAGGTTGGGTTATGGAAGCTTATAAAAATCCAAGATTAAAAGAAATTATTAATGATATAGGACTTTCAAATTATTTATCAAATGTTCCAAGTAGTGTTGGAAGTGTTATTAGTAGTATTTTAGAAAGTTCTTTAAGTTCTATATTTAGTATAGCAACTAACTTAATAAAAATTATTTTTGGAAGCTTAATTTCCATATATGTTTTGTACTATAAAGAAAGTTTTATAGAAAAAGGAAAAATTATTCTATGTATGATTTTTAAAGAAAACTGGGCATTAAGGATAATTAATAAAGGAAGAGAATATAATAAAAATATTGGGTGTTATGTTGGTGCTAAGGCTGTAGATTCTCTTATAATAGGCATATTAGCTTTTATAGGGCTTTTAATAATTAAAGCACCTTATCCATATTTATTAGCATTAATTGTAGGAATAACTAATATGATTCCTTACTTTGGACCTTTAGTAGGAGAAATAGTAGGTGCATTTTTTGGAATATTTGTATCTTGGAAAATAGCATTAATTACATTTATCTACCTTTTAGCTCTTCAACAATTTGATGCTTGGTATTTAGAAGCTAGAGTTGTAGGAAAGAAGTTAAGTTTAAATCCTGTTACTATAATTTTTGGTATACTTATTGGAGGAGGCTTTTTTGGAGTTATTGGAATGATATTAGCATCTCCAACAATGGCAACAATAACAAATATTTATAAAGATAAGGAAATAAAATTTATAAATAAAAATAAAGGTATATTAGAAAAATTAAATAAAGATTATACAAACTTTGAAGAAAATGATAAACTAAAAAAAGATAAGACAAATGAAGAAACATCAAAAGATAACTAATTACCATGAGTTAAAAGGTTAGCAATATTGTTTTTAGGTAATGAATTTGATATAATGGTTTAAATTGTTGTTATTATGAAAATACATAGAACTTACAAATTAGATAGGAAAAGAGTGGTACAGTGATAATAAGAGAAAATACCATAAAAATAAAAGATATAAATAATGAATTTATGATTCATAGAGAAGAAATTGAATATTTACCAGAGGACTTAATATTTTTTGATTTAGAGCATTATGTATATAAAAAGCCTAAATGTGTAGGGGTTTTTGGAGCTTGCGAATTTGACAAAAAAAAATCAGCATTAAAAGTTACTCAGTATATGATAGAAAATAGATATGAAGCTATAGGTATTTTAAACCTATCTAAAAGTTACTTTATTAATATGAAAAATAAAGGTAAAAAAGCTATAGTAACCTTTTCAGGTAACAATGATTTTACTGTAATAAATTATTTGTTTGAAAAATATAAAATAGATTATAATTTTGAAGAAAATTATGATTCTATAGATATTCAAAAAGAATATGAAAAAGTAAGAAAAAAGTCTATAGGATTAAAAAACTTAGAAAAACAATTTGACATAATAAGAGAAAGTGAAGTTATAAGTGGCTCTAATTTAGCTAAAACCTTCCATAAAATTATGAAAGACAAAGATTATATTAAAAGAATGCCAAAAGATAAAGTAGAAAAAATATTATTATATAATGAACAAGATGTGGTTAATCTTTTTCATATATATATGAATTGGAATAAATATATGGACTATGAAGAAGAAGAAATAGCTGAAATAAAATCTATTGAAGATATAGAAGAGGAAGAACTATTTACTAAAGAAAAGGATATGTCAATAGAAAAGAAAAAATCTTTAGAAGAGGTAGAAATAAAAGATTCTCTTATAAATATTTATGAAGATAAAGAAAATATTATAAAAAAGTAAATAAAAACTGTATCATTAAATAGATATTAAATTTTAATGATACAGTTTTTTTAGTTTACAAAAATCTTATATAATTAATCACTTTTTTTAAATATTTTATTACCATCAGAAATAAGAATTATTGTATTATCATAAGCAGTATTAAAAAAATTTATATCATGTTTTTCTAAAAGATTTAATGTTTCTAAGTGAGGATGTCCAAAACTATTATCTTTTCCAGAGGTAATAATTGCAAGAGAAGGATTTACAGCACATAAAAATTCTTCACTACTTGAGGTAGATGAACCATGATGACCAAGTTTTAACACATGAGATTTAAGTAAATTTTTACTTCTAGATAATACATTATTTTCAATAAGTTTTTCACAATCTCCTGTAAAAAGAAAGGAAGTTTCTCCATATTCAATTTTAATCATAGCAGAGTAATTATTTAAGTTATCGAAATTTTCATCTTCTAGGGGAGATAGAACAGTTATTTTAGTATTTTCCCCTAAATCTAAAGAGTTTGTATTAGTATTTAAAATATTTATTTTCATATCTTTATTTTTTAAACTTTCTATCATTAATTCAAAGGTTTTTGAAGAGGTGGATACTTTAGGAGAAAAAAATTTATTTACAGTATATTTTTTTATAATGGCATTCATATTTCCAATGTGGTCTTCATGAGGGTGAGTTGCAATAAGGTAATCTATAGTATTTATATCAAGAGAGTTTAAATAGTTTAATAAATTTTGTCTGTTATCTTTAGGACCAGAATCTATGAGCATATTTTTATTGTTTACCCTTACAAGAATAGAATCACCTTGACCTACATTTATATAATGAACTTCCATAGTATTTTCTAAAGGAGTATTACTAGAAGCAGAAGAACAAGATATAAAAGTAGAAAAACAAATGCATAGTATAATAAATAATTTTTTCAAAAAACCACCTCTTGTTTTCATATTATATCCAAAATTTAAAATTTTAATCAATAAATTTGCATATAAATTAATGAAAGTTTATAATTAAGAAAAAAATACCAACAAGGAGAAAAGAAAATGATATTTAAGTATTTATATTATGGCTTATTTATGGCATGGATAAGAATAAAGGGAATAGGTTGGAATTATTTAAACAAATTTAAGGGAAAGGAAGCAGCTTGGAGGTTTGGACAAGAAGTTTTTGCTCAATTTAGTAGAGTAACAATAAAAGTTGTAGGTATGGATATTCATGTTAAAGGAAAAGAAAATATACCAAAAGGAACATGTGTATTTATGGGGAATCATCAAAGTATATTAGATATTCCAGTTTTAAGAAACTCAGCAGGTAGAACTATAGATTTTGTAGCTAAGAAAGAACTTCTTAAAGTTCCAGTTGTAGGATATTGGATTTCTCATATAAATAGTGTTGCATTAGATAGAGAAAATCCTAGAGAGGGAATAAGGGCTATAAATAAGGCTGTAGAGAATGTAAAAGAAGGATATACTTTTGCTGTATTTCCAGAAGGAACAAGAAGTAAAGATGGAAAAATACATGAATTTAAAAAAGGAAGTGGAAAAATAGCAACAAAACCTAAAGTTCCAATAGTTCCATTTGTTATAAAAGGTACATCAGCTTGCTTTGAGGATAATAAAAAGTTTATACCAGGAAGAATTGATATTATTTTTGGAGAACCAATAGAAACTGAAAATTTAACAAGAGATGAAGAAAAAAATATAACTGAAATTGTTTATGAAAAAGTAATTTCTCTTGAAAAGGAAATAGAAAAAAAGAGCATATAATATTAAAAATGAAAAAATGAAGGTTCCTAAATTGCATTTTTTATGATATAATACAAAATAGAATTGCATTTTGGGGCAAAAATGCAATTTTAAAAAATAAAAAAATCACAAGGGGGCAGGAAAATGAGAAAAGAATTCTCAATGAGTGATGATAAAATCATTATAAATTTTACAAATAAGTATTGTAAAACATTTGAAACTTTATTAGAAAGTGAAGCTTTTAGAAAGGTAATAGATGTTTATATTAAAAGTATAAAAAAGAAAAACACTACAACTTTTAAGTTTTTAAAAACATCTTTAGAAACAGATGATATTGCAGAAATAAGAGAACATTTAGCAAAAGTTTTTAAATATTTAACTGTTATGGGTGTAAAGGAAATTGCAAAGGGTAGCCCTAAGTATGAAAAATTAGTTTTAAATAGAGATGAATTAATAGAAGTAGTAGAAGAATTATATTTATTTTGGAGAAAACTAGAAAGATATACATTAGTTGATGGTGGAAAAATAGAAGAAGGAATTGGTGCTGTAAGCTTTACTGAAGCAAATGCGGAATTTTCAAATTTAATATTAAAATTATATAGAAAAGTAGAAAAACATATTATAGGTAATCCACCAAAGGTATTTAGACAAATACCAGCTGGAGGAAATGCATGTATTATGATAACTCCAGTAGTATGGCCTATTCCAAAGGGATATGAAGTTTTAGAGGATATTCCTTTTATAGATTCTATGTTAATTGAAACACCATTTATAACATACCCTAAAAAATCTACAAGAGATGGTATGTTTACTGAAGTCTATAAGAATCCATTAAATTATTGTAATATAAATGGAGACCATTGGTTCTGTTATCCAGCTAAGGTTGGGGAATCTCTTGCATATATTTATTTCCATAAAGATTATATGTCTCATGGAGTAAGTTTATGTAACCTTTTTGAAATGGCTAGAAAAGAAGAATGTAGAGGAAGAAAGCCAGATTTAGTATATGTATTTGGAGCCTCTGATGATGACAATGATTTAAAAACTGTATTTTATCATGATAAAGAAAATGATATTATGTTAGGATATATTAATCATTCAGATGAAGTTGATTATTTTGGATATATAAAGAAAATGAGTTTAACCCTTCATAATTTAAGAATGATAGATAAAGGATACCTTCCAATACATGGGGCTATGGTAAATATAGTTTTAAATAATGGAAAAACAGCTAATGTTGTAATTATGGGAGATAGTGGAGCAGGAAAATCTGAAAGTATAGAAGCTTTTAGAGCATTAAGTGAAGATTATATTTCTGAAATGACAGTAATTTTTGATGATATGGGAACATTTAAAATTAAAAATGATAAGATATATGGTTATGGAACAGAAATAGGAGCTTTTGTAAGACTTGATGATTTAGATCAAGGGTATGCATTTAAAGAAATGGATAGAAGTATATTTATGAATCCAGATAAGGTTAATGCAAGACTTATTATGCCTATAACTCCATATAAAAAGGTAATACAAGGACATAAAGTAGACTTTTTCTTCTATGCAAATAACTATTCAAAGGTTGAAGATGGAAAATCTTTAGAATACTTTGAAACTCCAGAAGAGGCAATAAAAGTATTTAGAGCTGGAGCTAGAATGGCAAAGGGAACAACTACAGAAAAAGGATTAGTTGAATCTTTCTTTGCAAATCCTTTTGGACCTGCTCAAAAAGAAAAAGAAACAGATATATTAATTAAAAAATATTTTGATATAATGTTTAACAAAGCAGGAGTTAAAGTTGGTCAAATAAAAACAGCATTAGGAGTTAAAGGACAAGAAAAAAATGGTCCTAAAAATGCTGCCTTACAATTATTTGAAGAAATAAAAAAACTATAAATTAAAAGAGCTACTAAGTTAATTGGTAGCTCTTTTATCTTTTTCTATTAATGAAAATAGGGTATATATAAAATCTATAAAAAGATAAATTGTTAAAAAGTAAAATAAAAATAATAAAAAGTTAGAATTTAAATTATTAAAAATAAATACAATAATAGGATGTACAAATTTTACTCCTATTGTACTTAAAATACCAAACATTAAAGAAAAGTGAAGGCATATTCTACCATGAAGATTAAAGGGGTCTTCTGTGTAATCCCACCATTTTTGATTAAATAACTTTTCAAGAGTAAATCCTGTAAGATATTCAATAATTGCAGTTAAAATAGTAGCAACTATAAAGAATTGAAGGGAATTTAAATTTGCAAATGTCCTACATAACATTACTATTGTTATCATACAAGCTCCATACATAGGACAAAAAGGACCATGTAGAAAACCTCGATTTACAAATTTTTTTTGATTTTTGTAAGCATATATAACTTCTCCTATCCATCCCATAAAAGAATAAAATGAAAAATATAATATAAAATAAGAAAACATATAAAATCCCTCCTTTTGTATGTAGTTATTAGTATAATGTATAATTCTTAATTTTATATTAATATAAAATTAAAATATATTAAATTTCAGTAACCATTTACAAAAATGGCATTAAATTCATAAGATTAGGTAAAAAATAAAGCCTAGCAAAATTACTAGGCCTTTAGTTATTAGTCTTTTGATAAAAATTGATCCTTAGCAAAGAATGAAATAGCATATAAGCCACATAAACCAATAATGCCATAAACAATTCTGCTAAGTGCAGAAAGTTCTCCAAATAATGAAGCAACTAAATCAAATTTAAAAAACCCAATTAGCCCCCAATTAATAGCTCCAATTATAATTAGAGCAAGCACAATAGTATCTAATAATTTCATAAATAAAACACTCCTTTTTTAAAGATTACATATAATAGTATTTCTCAAGAAGTATTAATTTATGTATTTTAAATAAATTAATTATAAAGTTATATTTCTATCAATAGGTTGAGATAAAGAAATAAAAGTATCTGTTCTTTGAACTCCAGATATATTATTTATTTTATCTAATAAAGTAGTTTGTAAGTCTGACATGTTTTTACATATAACCTTTGCAAACATTGAATAATCTCCAGTAGTAAGATGGAGTTCAACGATTTCTGGAATTTCACTCATATATTTGAAAACAGAATTGAAGGAAGATGTTTTATCAACATAAATTCCTACAAAGCAACAAATATCATATCCAAGTTTAGATAAGTCTAGTAAAATTCTAGAGCCTTTTAAGATACCCATGTCCTCCATTTTTTTCATACGAACATGAATAGTACCACCACTTACATGACATATTCTAGCAATTTCTAAATAAGGAGTTCTACAGTCCTTTATTAATAATCCTAAAATTTGAAGATCAAGGTCATCTAATTGGAGGTTAGGATTTATAGCCATAATATCACCTCAAAAAATTATTATATTATTATATAATTCTAACAAAAAAGAAGTTATTTTTAAAGTGGCAATTTGTGGTGTGTATTTTTTACTTGAAAAAAGTCTTAAATTAACTTAATATTATTCTTATAGTTTGTTAGGAGGGAATGATTTATGAGTATTGTATTTGGAATTTTAAAATTTTTAGGAGTATTTATACTTCTTATTTTAGCAACATTTCTTTGTAAAACTTTTGTATTTCCTAAAATACGAATTAATAAATTTATACCTTTGGCTATTTCAATAGTTTTACTATTAATTGAATTTATTCTTCCTCTTATGAAAATAAATTTAAACTTTTGGATAAATTCAATAATTTCAATTTTAGTGATTGTAGCTTTTTTATGGTTCTTAGAAATACATCAAACAGGTGGACCAAAGCCTAAGGAAAAGAAAATTGTTATAAAATCTAAGCCAAAGCCAAATAGAGTAAAGAATAATAAAAAATAAACTGCATAAAAAGCAGTTTATTTTTTTATAAATATAGGAGAACTTATAGCAATTCTATTTCCTTCCTCATTAATTTTTATTACATACCAGTTTTCTTTTTCATTTACTTCTTGCTCATAAATATATTTTATAGAATTTAAATTTATATCAGATAATTTTTTTATTGTTTTACCACCATTTGATAATATTTCAATAGAAAAAATTTTTCTTTTTAAATCTTCTGCAAAAATTATAAATCTTAATTTTTTTAAAGGCTTTGTAATTTCATCTCCCATAAAATAGTCATTAATTTTAAAAAACATTTTAAGACTTCTTGATTCTGTAGAAAAGGTTCTTCTTTCTCTAAAGGCTTTTATTAATGAAGCTTTTGAAAGTTCTTGGGCAATAATAACTGTAAGATTTTCGCTATCTCCAAAGTTCATTCTATGATTATCCTGTCCATTTATAGCACCAAGCTTCCAACCCTTATCTAAAAGGGTATAAAAATATTTATCATATCTTATATATTTATTTGGATAAGTTCCATTTCCTACTTCAATAGAGGTGATTAATTTATTTAAATATTCATTATAATCTAAAAGTGTTATACTTCTATGAGGGTGATTAATAGTAATAAAAGAATCAGGGTTATTTATCATCCATAAAAGAAGAAGATTTAAATTTCTAACAGTACCTGTAAAAAAAGTAGATGGATTTATTATGTTAAAATCTCCATAAGGAGAGGTTTTAGTTTCAAAACCAATAAGAGAAAGAAAATCATCATTTTTTTTCCTAAATTTTTCTGCTATATTTTTTGTAAAAGCCCATCTTGAAATTTCTTTCTTTTCATTAGGTATGTTTTTATCTAAAAATGAGTTATGGTCTGTTATAACCATAAAATCTAAATCATTTTCTTTGCCATATTCAAAAGCATCTAAAGGTGTTCCTCTTCCAGTAGAATAAGATGTATGACAATGGGGAATACCATAATAGTATTTATTTTTGCCCAAAAAAATCACCTCAAAAGTTAGTTATAATTTATTATAGTCTTTAAGATAGTGAATTAATGACAAGAACAAATAGTAATGATAAAATTAAATTAATATATAATAAAGGTAGGTATTAAGTTAAATGATTTTTATTGGAGAATACAATGAATTAAAAGTAGATAGAAAGGTGGAATTTGGATATTATCTTATAGACAGAGAAGGTAATGATGTTCTTATTCCAAATGGTTCTTTAAATGGAGAAGAAATAAAAGAAGGAGAAACCATAGAAGTATTTGTATATAGAGATAGTAAAGATAGACCAATAGCTACATTAAAAAAACCATTAATAACTTTAGGAGAAGTAGCTTATTTAGAAATTGTAGGACAAAGTTCCTTTGGAGCTTTTGCTAATATGGGACTTGAAAGAGATATTTTTATACCATTAAAGGAACAAAAATTTAAACTTTTAAAAGGAAAGAAATATCTTTTATATGCATATCTTGATAAAACAAATAGATTAGCAGCTACAACTTATGTAGATTCTTATATACCTGTTGGAGAAGGATATGAAGTCGGACAAGAAGTTAATGCAATAGCCTATGGGTTAGGAGGAGAAAAAACAATAAGAGTTGCAATAGATGGAAAATATCAAGGAATAATACTTGGAAATGAGCATTATGAAAATATATATCCTGGAGATGTTTTAAAGGTAAGAGTAAAAAGAATATATGAAGATGGAGTAATAGGAGTTACTCCAAGAAAGAGAAGATTAGAAGCAAGAGATGAATTAAAAGAAAAAATATTAGATTACTTAAAAGAGAATAATGGTTTTATGCCTTTTAATGACAAAACACCAGCAGAACTTATAAAAGAAACTTTCCACACATCAAAAAATTATTTTAAAATGGCATTAGGTGGACTTATGAAGGAAGAAAAAATAGAACAAAATTCTGAAGGAACAAAATTAAAATAATAAATATAGTTGACAAAGCCTCTCAATTAGAGTATAGTATTCCTAGATAGGAACACTTAAATTGAGGAGCTTTTTTAATGGACTTAATAGAATTACTTATGAATTTTAATCTTACAAGACAAGAGGCTACTATATATATTTTGCTTTCTTCTGAAGGAGAATTAAGTGGTTATGAGGTTTCAAAAAGAACAGGTATATCTCGTTCTAATACATACAATGCTTTAGCAAGTTTAGTAGATAAGGGAGCTGCATACATAATTGAAGGCAATGCTGTTTTATATACTCCAGTTAACATAGAGGAATTTTGCAGTAATAAAATAAGATTTTTAGAAAAAGTAAAAGATGAAATTATTTTAAAATTTCCTACTAAAAAAGAAGAGAGTTCAGGGTATATAACAATAAAGGGAGAAAAGCATATAATAGATAAGCTAGCTAATATGCTTATAGAAGCAAAAGAAAGAGTGTATTTATCTTTATCTATAGAAAAACTTAAACTTGTAGAAAAAGAACTTAAAACTTTAAAGGAAAAAGGAATAAAGATAGTTATAATAACAGATTATCCTTTTGAGTTTGAAGGGGCTATAATATATCATTCAAGTAGAAGAAAAGAACAAATAAGACTTATTGTAGATTCAAAACATGTTTTAACAGGGGAATTAAACTCTACATGTTTGTATTCAAGTAATAACAATTTAGTTGAGCTTTTTAAAGAGTCTTTAACTAATGAGATAAAATTAATAGATATAGAAAAGGGGAGAAGATAAAAAATGCAAAAAAAACCATTTGTAACAAAAGAACAAGTAGAAGAAATTGTGAAAAAATATCCAACACCATTTCACATTTATGATGAAAAGGGAATAAGAGAAAATGCTAGAAAGCTTAGAAAAGCTTTTTCATGGAATAAGGGATTTAGAGAATATTTTGCAGTTAAAGCTACACCAAATCCATATATATTAAAGGTTCTTCAAGAAGAAGGATGTGGAACAGATTGTTCTTCATTAACTGAACTTATGATGTCAGAAAAATGTGGATTTAAAAATAGAGATATAATGTTTTCTTCAAATGATACACCAGCTGAAGATTTCCAATATGCAAGAAAGATAAATGCTACAATAAATTTAGATGATATAACTCATATTGACTTTTTAAAAGAAGTTGCAGACATTCCAAAGGTAATATCATGTAGATTTAACCCAGGTGGAGTATTTGAACTTGGAACAGACATTATGGATAATCCAGGGGATTCAAAATATGGAATGACAAAGGACCAAATGATTGAAGCTTATAAGAGATTAAAAGAACTTGGAGTAGAAGAATTTGGTATTCATGCATTTCTTGCAAGTAATACAGTATCAAATGAATATTATCCAACTCTTGCAAAGATTCTTTTTGAACTTGCAGTAGAATTAAAAGAAAAAACAGGAGTTCATATAGGATTTATTAATCTTTCAGGAGGAGTTGGTATTCCATATACTGAGGATAAAGAACCAAATGACATAATGATTATTGGAGAAGGGGTAAGAAAGGCTTTTGAAGAAGTATTAGTTCCAGCAGGAATGGGAGATGTATCTATATACACAGAACTTGGAAGATTTATGCTTGCACCTTATGGTCATTTAGTTACAAAGGCTATTCATGAAAAGCACATCTATAAAGAATATATAGGAGTAGATGCTTGTGCAGTAAACTTAATGAGACCTGCTATGTATGGAGCTTATCATCATATAACTGTTTTAGGAAAAGAAAATGAACCATGTGACCACAAATATGATATAACAGGTTCACTTTGTGAAAATAATGATAAATTTGCAGTAGATAGAATGCTTCCAAAGATAGATATTGGAGATTATCTTGTAATTCATGATACAGGAGCTCATGGATTTGCAATGGGGTATAACTATAATGGAAAATTAAAGTCAGCAGAACTTTTATTAAAAGAAGATGGTTCTGTTAAGCTTATAAGAAGAGCAGAAACACCAGAAGATTACTTTGCTACTTTAGATTTTTCAGAAATTGAAAAATAAAAATTAATTAAAAAAAACTGCTAATAAATAATTAGCAGTCTTTTTTTATGAAAAAATAAGTTATGTATTATTTAAGTTGCTCAGATTTTAATATAATAAAAGTATAACATTAATTTTTTTATGACAAAAGATAATAATATGATAAAATGAAATAAAAGGGAGTGATTTTATGGATATGTTAAAGAAAAAAACAGCTTTTATGAAGGAAGCAGAGAAAGCAAAATTTAAACCTAATGCAGTAGTACAATGTTTATTATTTCTACTTATTTTTTTAATTTCTCAAATAGTTGCAGCTATTATACCAGCTATTTATGTAGTGCAGGACTTTCTAAAAGATGATATGGTTTCCATAGATAAAGCCATGGATTTAATTTTAAATACTCCAACGAATATTTTAATAATGAGTTTGTATTTTACAGGAATCTCAACTTTAGTTGTAATAATATATTGTAGGTTTATTGAAAAGCGCTCTTTATTTTCTATGGGCTTTAACAAAGAAAAAGCCTTAAAAGAATATTTTAAAGGAATGATTATAGGATTTATTATATTTTCGTTAGCAGTATTAATTGCTTATATAACAGGAAGTTTAAAATTTAATGGATTTAATGGTTTTTCAAGTATAGGAATTATAATAATTTTTTTAGGTGGATTTTTAGTTCAAGGAATGTGTGAAGAGGTAACCTTTAGAGGATATTTCTTTGTATCTTTAACTAATAAAGTACCTATAATAGTAGCAATAATAATAAATTCTGTATTCTTTTCAGTTCTTCATATGTTAAATCCAGGGGTGAGTTTTCTTGCTGTTATAAATATAATTTTATTTGGTGCTTTTGCCTCATTATATTTTATAAAAACTAATAGTATATGGGGAGTATGTGCAATTCACTCAGTATGGAATTTTGTTCAAGGAAATTTTTATGGTTTTCAGGTAAGTGGATTAGAAACTGAAAACTCATTATTTTCATTTACTTCATTAGAGAGTGGAAAACTTATAAATGGAGGAACTTTTGGAATGGAAGGTGGCCTTGGAGTTACCATTGTATTAATAGTATCAATAATTATAGTAATAATATCAAAAAGGTCTGAAAATAAGTAGATTTTAAATGTATTGCTATCTTTTTTAAGAAAAATGATGTATAATTATAAATATTAGTATGTTATTATTGTAAAACTGTGAAGTTATTGTATAATATAACTCAGAGTTATATTTTGAGGAGGGTGTCAATTAATGTCATACAAGGAAAAATACCAAGCATGGCTTGATTCAGAAATCATAAGTGATGAAATCAAGAATGAATTAAAAGCAATTAAAGATGAAAAGGAAATAGAAGACAGATTCTATAAAGACCTTGAATTTGGTACAGGTGGTCTTAGAGGTGTTATAGGTGCAGGAAGCAATAGAATGAATATTTATACTGTTTCTCAAGCAACTCAAGGATTTGCTGATTACTTAAATGCAAGCTTTGAAAATCCATCAGTAGCAATAGCATATGATTCAAGAAATATGTCACCAGAATTTGCAAAAGCAGCAGCATTAACTTTATGTGCAAACAATATAAAGGTTAATTTATTTGAAAGCTTAAGACCAACACCAATGTTATCTTTTGCTGTAAGAGAATTAAAATGTGATGGTGGTATAGTTATAACAGCATCTCATAACCCTAAAATATACAACGGATATAAAGCATATGACCAATTTGGATGTCAATTAACAGATAAGCCTGCAAAGGAAGTTATTGATTATGTAGCAAAAGTATCTGATTTTAGCATGATTAAAACTATGTCTGAAGAAGAAGCTTTAAATAAAGGTCTTTTAAAGATGATAGGTGAAGATGTTGATAAGGTTTATATAGAAAAGGTTAAATCTTTAGCAATAAATACTGAATTAGTAAAGGAAAAAGCTAAAGACTTAAAGATAATATACACTCCAATTCATGGTAGTGGAAATATTCCAGTAAGAAGAGTTTTAAAAGAATTAGGATATGAAAATGTTATGGTTGTAAAGGAACAAGAAGCTCCAAATGGAGAATTCCCAACAGCTCCATATCCAAATCCAGAAATGGCACAAGTTTTTGAACTTGCATTAAAGATGGCAGAAACTGAAAAGCCAGATATTATATTTGGTACTGACCCAGACTGTGATAGAATTGGTGTAGTTGTTAATGCTAATGGAGAATACAAAGTTTTAACAGGAAACCAAACAGGTTTATTATTAACTGACTATGTATTAAATGCTAAGAAAGAAACTAATACTTTACCAGCTAATGGAGTTATTATAAAAACAATAGTTACAACTGAAGGTGCTAGAAAGATTGCAGACTACTATGGCGTAGAATGTATGGATGTATTAACTGGATTTAAATACATAGGAGAAAAGATACACGAATTTGAAGTAAATAAAGATAAGACATATTTATTTGGATTTGAAGAAAGCTATGGATACCTAGCTGGAACTTTTGTAAGAGATAAAGATGCTGTTATAGCTTCAATGTTAATAGCAGAAATGACTTTATACTATAAGAATAAGGGAATGTCTTTATATGAAGCATTAATAAAGCTTTATGAAAGAATAGGATTCTTTAAAGAAGAATTAATTTCAATAGAACTTAAAGGTAAAGAAGGTCAAGAAAAGATAGCTTCATGTATTGATGGTTTAAGAAATTCTAGCTTATCAGAAGTTGATGGAGTAAAGGTAGTTACTAAGTATGACTATAAGTTAAGCCTAGAAGAAAATCTTGTAGATGGAACTAAAACAGAAATAAAATTACCTAAATCAAATGTATTAAAGTTTATACTTGAAGATGGTTCATCATTTGTTGTTAGACCTTCAGGTACAGAACCAAAAATGAAGATTTACTCAGCAGTAAGAGGAACAAGTTTAGAAAATGCAGAAAAAGAATCTGCAAGATTTAAAGCTGCTATAATGGATATAGTAAATGAAAAATTAAAATAATTTATTTTTAGGCTCCTTTTTAGGGGCCTTTTTTTTGTTAATAAAAAGTTTTATATAATAAAAAAATAGGTTATAATTATAAAAGATTTGAATTTACTAAGGTGGTGCTTAAATGAATTATAAAAATCTTTTTAATGAAAAGTTAAATAGTTTATTATTTTTAGAAATAAAGTGGGATGGCTTTAAAAGGAGTGTAAAAATCCCTGAGAATATAAAACTAGAAAATAAAGAAGTATATATTCCAATAAGTTCAAAATACATAACAAGTAATATTAATGATGAAATAAAAATAAATAACCTTCCTATATATTATTTTATTGAAGGTATGCTTTTAGCAATGGGAGCAGATGAAAACTTAAAATTTAAAAATGATTATATAATAATTTTTAATAATATTTCTGATAGTGAAGAATGTGGAAGGTCTTTAGTAGCAGATAGAGTAAAAGAAGAGAATTTAGAAGAAGCCTATCTTCTTTTAAAAGGGTTATATATAGCTACTGGTAATGAAGAATATTATAAAAAGCTTCTTCTTATAGGTGAAAGTATAAGGGAAAAAGATAGTGCCTTTGAAGAAATACTATTAAAAGATATAGATGAAGGAAAAAAAGAATTTTTAGATATGCCAGAACCTTATTTATATAAGGCAATAATTCTTAGAAAGAAAGAAGACTTTTTAGGAGCTAAGGTTGAAATAAATGAATATATAAATAAGGGTGGAGAAGTAACTAAAGAAATAAAGACATTAATTGATGATATAGAAAATGTATCAAATTATGAAAAAGCAGTAGACATGTTAGATAAAGACCCTAAGAAAGCTTTTGAAATGTTTATAGATTTAGCAGAAAAGTTTGATAAAAATCCTTTAATTTATTATTATTTAGGAGTTGCTTCAAGAAAGCTTGAAAACTTTAATAAGGCAATATACTATTTAAACAAAAGTCTTGAAATAGAATCAGGAATGCTAGAAGTTGTTACAGAAATAGGAATAAACTATGCCTGTCTTGGAGAATATGAAGGGGCTTTAGCTTATTTTGAAAAGGCCTTTGAAGCTTCAAGAGATGTTGAAACTTGTACGAATATTGTTATGTGTTATTTAAATTTAGGAAATATAGAAAAAGCAAAGGAATATTTAGAAGAAGCTAAAAAAATAAACTCAGATGATGAAATTGTAAAAGAGCTTGTTACTATGTTAAAGGGGAAATAAAATGTATACAAATATTTTAGGATATAAGGTTTTTAATGAAACTAAAGAAAATTTCTTAAGGGAAATAGATAAACGTGATAAAACTATAGTAATTTCAGGGAATCCAGAAATATTGTATAATGGTCTTGAAAATGAAAAGCTTAATAAACTCTTTAATGGAAAAGATTCTATTATAATTCCAGATGGAGTAGGAACTGTACTTGCAGCTAAAATGGTAAAAAATCCTGTAAAAGAAAAAATAGCAGGAATAGAAGTTATGAAAGCTATTATTGAAAAGTGTGAAAAAGAAGGAAAAGGAATTTACCTTTTAGGTGCAGAAGAAGAAATTTTAAAGCTTTGCAAAGAAAATATAAAAAAAACTTTTCCTAATATAAAGATAGTAGGAAGTCATAATGGCTTTTTTGATTTAAATAATTGTGATGATATTATTGAAGACATAAAAAAATCTAATCCTTGGGGATTATTTATTGCAATGGGATGTCCAAGGCAAGAAAACTTTATTGTAAACTATATAGATGAGCTTAATTGTAATTTTTATATGCCTGTAGGAGGAAGCTTTGATGTTTTTGCTGGAAAGGTAAATAGAGCACCTAAATGGATGCTTTCATTAGGACTTGAATGGCTGTATAGAGTTTTAAAAGAACCTTGGAGAATAAAGAGACTTGGAGTTATTCCAAAATTCTTATTAAGAGTTTTAAAAAATAATTAGGAGAAAAAGTTTTATGAAAAGCTTATTTAAATCTACCTTAATAGTAATGATAATGGCTGTAATAAGCAGATTTATAGGATTTTTTAGAGATATACTTATTGCTAATAATTTTGGTGCTTCAAGTTATACAGATGCTTATAAAACAGCAACATCAATTCCAGAAACTATTTTTATGATAGTTGGCCTTGCTATATCAACTTCCTTTTTACCTATGCTTAGTAAGGTTAAGGTTAAAAAAGGTATTGATGAAATGCATAAATTTGCAAATAACATAATAAATATATTGGTTGTTATGTCCTTTGTAATATTTATAATTGCAAGCTTTTTCCCAGAGGAAATAGTTAAGCTTTTAGCAAGTGGACTTGATAAAGAAACTTTAAAACTTGCTTCAGAGCTTGCTAGGATAAGCCTTGTAAATATAATCTTTTTAACTATAAATGCCTGCTTTACAGCTCTTCTTCAAGTACATGAAGACTTTGTTATTCCTTCAATATTAGGATTGTTTTTTAATATACCTATAATATTATATTTATTATTATTTAAAAGCTATAATGTTCATGGATTAATGGTAGCTAATGTTATAGGAAACTTTTTTAGAGTAGCTGTTCAAGTTCCATCTTTAAGAAGTCATGGATATAGATATAAGTTTTTTATTAATTTTAAAGATGAAAAAGTTAAAGTTATATTAATTTTAATAATTCCTGTAGTTATAGGAGCTGGAGCAAACTCATTAAATATGATTGTAGATAAGAGAATAGCTTCCTCTTTAGGAGAAGGTGCAATAACAACTTTAGATAATGCACAACTTTTAATAACCTTTATAAATACAATTATTACAACCTCAATATCTACTGTGGTCTATCCAATACTTGCAAATAGAAGAAATGAAGGAAAGCATAAAGAGTTTTTAGAAATATTATCAAAATCAATAGTATTTTTAGCCATACTTCTTATTCCTATAAGTATGGGAGTAATTCTTTTTAGAGAGGAAATAATAACAATAGTTTATAAGAGAGGAATGTATTCAGATAGTGCTGTAAGCCTTACAGTTATGGCTTTAACAGGATATGCAATAGGAATTTTCTTCACTGGAGTAAGAGATATTTTAAATTCTATATTATTTTCTATGGGAAAAACAAAGATTACAGCAAAAAATGGGGTTATTGGTGTTATAATAAATATAGCTTTAAGCGTGACTTTATCAAAGAAATTTGGAATTTTAGGTATAACTGTTGCATCCTCTATAGCAATGATGATTACTTCAATTTTACTTTTAATAAATATAACAAAACTTGTAGGAGAATTTAAAGTAAAATTTTTAATTTTAAAACTTATAAAAATTGTTATTTCATCATTTGTAATGTCTTTAGTTATTATTATTATAAAAAACTTTATAGTATCACTTCCTATGATTTTTATTGTAATAATAGGAACAATTATAGGAATAATAACATATTTCATAATGACATTAATTTTAAAAATAGAAGAGGTAAAGGAAATAGTTAATTTACTAAAAAATAAGGAAATTAAATAGGAGATAATATGAAAATTTTATTTATAGCATGCTATTCACCATTTATTAACAATTCTGCTGCAATAGAAACCCTTCAATATTTAAATAAACTTAGTGAAGTTAAAGAAAATAAGGTTCATTTATTAACAGTAGACTTTCCAGAAAACTCAATTTATTATGATAGCTCCCTAAGAGATATGATTAATAAAGATATAAAGATTCATTTAATAAAAGGTGGAAAAATATTTAATAAGCTTGTTCCTAGAAAGGGAGCTGAAAGTGAAAAGCCTAAAACTGAAAGTACAAAAAATATTAAAAAAATGAAATTTTTAAGAAGTATAAAAAATGCAGTAGTAATTCCAGATATGTATTATTCATGGGCAAAGAAGGCAGGAAAGTATGGAATAGAACTTATGAAAAAAGAAAACTTTGATTTGATTTTTTCAATGCATGAGCCTCCATCTTCTCATTTATGTGGTTATTATATAAAAAAGGAAAATAAAAATATCCCTTGGATAACCTATTGGAGTGACCCTTGGCTTAAAGATTCTACAAGAGAAAAATCTTTTTTTATAAAAAAATGGATAGAAAAGTCTATGGAAAAAAAGGTTGTAGAAAATGCAGATAAATTTATATTTGTAACAGAGGCAAATAGGCAAGATTATATTAATACATATAAAATAGATAAAAATAAAACTTTCATTATAACAAGAGGCTTTGATGAGGAACTTTTTGAAAGATTATCAAAGGAAGAAAAGCCAAAGCTTATAGAAGAAAATAAAATAAATATTATTTATGCAGGAGAAATATTTTCAAAACTTAGAGATATAAAGCCTTTTATAAAAGCTTTAGAAAATATATCAAAAGAAAATCCAGATTTATATAAAAAAATTAATCTTATGTTTTTTGGAAATATTGATGATAGTGAAGCTAAAAGGGATTTAGATGCTTTAGAAATAAGTAAGGTAAATAAAAGAATTCCTTTTGAAGAAGCATTAAAGTATATGTTAAATTCAGAGGTTCTTCTTATTTTCGGAAATAAAAATTCAAAACAAATACCAGCAAAAATATATGAGTATTTTGGAGCTAAGGGAAAGATATTTGTTATTTATGGAGATGAAAATGACCCAATAAAGAAACTTGTAGAAAATCATACAAGATGTAAAAGCACTTTAAATAATGAAGAGGATATAAAAAATTCACTTATAGAAATTTTAGAAACTCCAAAAGAAGCTCTTTTAGGAGAAGCTGATTATAATTTTGAATGGAAAACTATAACTAAAAGATTAACTAATATATTTAATAAATAGGAGGAATTTTTTATGCATATAATGGTGGTACCATCTTGGTATGCTTCACCTAATGAAAAGGTTCATGGAAGTTTTTTTAAAGAACAATTTCAAGCTCTTCAAAGAAGTGGTGAAAAAGTAACAGTTGCTTATAATGAAATTTGGCCTATAACAGATGTAGGAAAGATTAAAGAAAAGACTGGAATAGTTTTTGACAAAGAGTATGGATTAAGAACTTATAGATTTAGAAATTATAATTTTCTACCTAAAAACCCTAATATGTTTAAATTTTTCAATAGACGTATGGAAAGATTATATTTAGAAATAGTAGAAAAGGAAGGAAAGGTAGATATTATTCATGCCCATTCTGCCTTTTGGGGGGGAATATCAGCAGCTTATGTAGCTAATAAGTATAACATTCCCTTTGTTTTAACAGAACATTCTTCCTTAAAATATAGTATGTATGTAAAAAAAAGCTATGAGCCTTGGATAAAAAATGCTTATAATTCTGCAAATTGTTTAATTGCAGTTGGAAATGGATTAAAAGAGGAAATGAAACAATATACAAAAAACGAAATAACCGTTATAGGGAATATGGTAGATTTTTCTATGTTTATTCCAAAGAAAAAGAAAAAAAGTAAGGATATAAATTTATTTTCCTTAGCATATTTAGTTCCTGAAAAAGGTATAGATAGACTTATAAAAGCCTTTGCTGAAGCTTTTAAAGATGAGAATAACATAAAGCTTAGAATAGGTGGATATGGGAATAAAGAAGAAGAGTATAAAAATTTATCTTCAGATTTAGGAATGAATGAAAAAATAACTTTTTTAGGAGAAGTAAAAAGAGAAGATGTAGTTAAGGAAATGAATAACTGTGATGGTTTTGTTCTTCCTTCAGAACATGAAACCTTTGGAGTTGTTTATATAGAAGCCTTATCTTTAGGAAAACCTGTTCTTGGAACAAAAAATGGTGGGGCTGAAGATATAATTAAAGACTTTAATGGTATTTTAGTTGAAAATAAAAATCACGAAGCTTTAGTTGAAGGGTTAAAAAACTTTGTAAAGAAAATACCAGAGTTTTCAGAAAAAGAAATAAGAGAAAATTGTATAAATTCTTATTCTGAAAAAGTTATTATTGAAAAAATAAAAGAAGTTTATAAAAAGGTACTTAAAAATAATTAATATATTAAAAATATAGGAGGAATTTAGTATGGAATTTAAAGATTATAAAATAGAAGACTTTATAAATGATTTATCATCACCATTACCATCACCAGGAGGTGGAAGTGTAGCAGGACTTGTAGGAGCCCTTTCTGGAAGTTTAAATTCAATGGTTTATTCTTTAACTGTTAATAAAAAATCTTTTGAAAAGAAAGATTTAGAAACACAAAAGTTAGTTTTAGATTTTAAAGAAGCTTCAGCTAAGTTTACAAAAAAAGCCTTAATGCTTATGGAAGAAGATAGAAAAGAATTTAATAAGCTTATGGATTGCTATAAGCTTCCTAAAGAAACAGAAGAAGAAAAAGAATTTAGAAATAAAGAAATTAAACAAAGAACAGTTAAAGCAATGATGGCACCTAAAAAGCTTGCAGAAGAATGCTATAAATTTTATGACAATATAGATGCAGCAGTAGAGTATGGAAATAAAATGTTAGTTTCAGATGCAGTATGTGCAGCAATACTTCTTAATGCAGCAGTAGAAAGTGCTATAGTTAATGTGAAAATTAATTTAAACTCTTTAAAAGACCTACCAATAGCTAAAGAAATAGAAAAGGAAATGAAAGAATTAGAAGAAAATTCATTAAAGAGAAAAGAGAAAATATGTAGTGCTATGAATAATTAATCATAAGAAAGCAGATTGCCAATTCCAACTAGATTAGCTGATTTAGAAACAGATATTAGTAGAAAAGAACAAATTTCTCTTTAATTATAGTAAATTATTGTTCTAATTTATAATTAACAAGGTAGAAGAAAAAATAATATATATTCCATTAGTTAGAAAGTGTTAATTATTACTTTACATTGATTCAAAAATAGAAAGTAAAGTAATAATTAACATTTTTATATAGAAAATATTGATAATTAATAAAAGGTATATTATACTATATACAAGGTTAAAATAAATAGTTTAAGGTAATTCATTTAACGATTTAAATACATATCCTTCTTTTTGAAGTTCAGAAAGAACTTGTTTTAAAACCTTTGTATTTGTATCAGAAACTGCATGAAGAAGAAGAATTCCACCAGGATGAACTCCATTTTTTATTTTTTCAATGGCAAAGGCTTCATTAGGTTGGTCATCTATAAGCCAATCTTTATAAGCAAAGCTCCAAAATATAGTTTTATATCCTAAAGCTTTAGTTCTTGCTAGAGAATTTTTTGAGTATTTTCCCATTGGAGGTCTAAAGAATTTAGGCATATCTTTTCCTGTAAGATTTTTAAAAGCTTCCTCAACGGAAGTAAGTTCTTCTTTAAATTGTTTATCATCAGTTATGGAAGCCATAGAAGGATGATGATTTGAATGGTTACATACTAGATGACCTTCATTAACCATTCTTTTTATTATATCAGGTTCACTATCTATGTAAGGCTTTACAACAAAAAAGGCTGCTGGAATTTTAAGTTCCTTTAGTGTATCTAGTATAAAAGGAGTATTACCATTTTCATAACCTTCATCAAAGGTAAGATATAAAACCTTTGATGATGTATCACCTAAATAATAGCCATCGTAATCTTTAAGGAAGGATATTCCTTCCTTTGCTCCTTCAGGAATAGCATTATTTTTAGCAGGAACATAGTACCAATTAAGTTCTGTATTGTCATCTGCTAGGGTTTGAAAAGGTAAAGAAAGTGATAGCAAAATAGTTAATATAAAAATAAATAAAGAATTTTTTTTCAAGAATATCACCTCAAATTTACTTGTTAGTTTATTATACTGTCTTTTTATTATGTGAAAGATTTAGTGATTTTATTCAAAAATTACTTAAGTTAATTTCATAATTACAAAAGATATATGGAATGATAACATATTAGTAATAAATTAAAGCATCTATATTTCTATAGGTGCTTTAATTATATAAATTTCATGTAGCACATTTGAAAAAGATGTAAATAGAAATATATATTTTTTTTGCTTATACTATTATAATAAAATATATAAATGTTTAAATGAAATATAAAGTAAAAAGGAAGGATAAAATGAGAATATTACATACAGCAGATTTTCATTTAGGAAAAAATCTTGAAGGCTTTAGTAGAATGGATGAACAGGAAGAGTTTTTAAAGGATTTTATAAAGATTGTTAAGGAAAATAATATAGATTTAGTAATTATAGCAGGAGATATATATGATAATAGTAATCCTCCAGCAAGGGCTGAAAAAATGTTTTATAGCACATTAAAAAAGCTTTCAGAAAATGGAGAAAGGCTTATACTAGTTATAGCAGGAAATCATGATAATCCAGAAAGGTTAGTTGCAGCAGGACCTTTAGCAAGAGAACATGGAATAATTATGATAGGAACTCCAAAAACTATTATTGAAAAGGGAGACTATGGAAAGCATAAGATTTTAAATTCAGGAGAGGGATTTATTGAAATAGAAATAAATAATGAAAAAGCAGTAATTTTAACCATTCCTTATCCAAGTGAAAAAAGACTTAATGAAGTTTTATATAAAGATATGGATGAAGATGAGGAAAAGTTAAAATCCTATAGTGATAGAATTCATAAGCTTTTTAATGATTTAAAGGTTAATTATAGAGAAGACACTATAAATTTAGTAGTATCTCATTTATTTGCAATGAAAAGTGAAGAAGGAGGTTCTGAAAGAAGTATACAACTTGGTGGAAGTTATATAGTTGATGGAAGTTGTTTCCCAAAAGAAGCTCAATATATTGCTTTAGGCCATGTTCATAAGCCTCAAATAGTTCCAAATACAGACCATAAGGCAAGATATTCAGGTTCTCCTATACATTATAATAAAAAAGAGATAAATAGTGAAAAAAAGTGTTTTATAGTAGATGTTAAAGCTAAAAAAGAAGCAAAGGTAACAGAAGTTCCTTTTAAAGTATACAAACCTATAGAAATATGGAAATGTAAAAGTATAGATGAAGCAATTGAAAAGTGCGAAAAAAATTCAGAAAAAAGCTCCTGGGTTTATTTAGAAATTCAAACTGATAGATACATAAGAGAAGATGAAATAAAAACTATGAAAAGTTTAAAGGATGATATTTTAGAGATTATTCCTAAAATAAAATCAGAAGAAAATGAAGATGAAGAAGTAAAAAATTTTTCTGAAAAAACCTTTGAAGAAATATTTAAAGAGTTTTATAAAAAAGAAAGAGATGTAGAACCTGATGAAGAGTTAGTTAAAATGCTTTTATCTGTAGTTGAAGGGGAGGAAGATAATGAGACCAATTAAGTTAAAAATAAAGGGCTTAAATAGCTTTATTGAGGAACAAACAATAGATTTTGATAAGCTTACAGATAGAGGACTTTTTGGTATATTTGGTCCTACAGGAAGTGGAAAATCTACTATTTTAGATGGAATAACTTTAAGTTTATATGGAGATTTAGCAAGAAAAAGTTCAAATTATATAAATACAAACTGTGATACTTTAAGTGTAAGTTTTGAGTTTCAAATAACTTCAGCTAATATTAAAAGATATAAAGTTGAAAGAAGTTTTAAAAGAGATAAAAAAACTAAAGGAATAAAAACAGCAGGGGCTAAGCTTTTAGATATTGCAAATGGTGAATTAATATTAGCTGAAAAAGTAAGGGAAGTAGATAAAAGTTGTGAAGAAATCATAGGCTTGTCTTTAGATGATTTTACAAGGACAGTTGTGCTTCCTCAAGGAAAGTTTAGTGAGTTTTTAAAGCTTGAGGGAAAACAAAGAAGAGAAATGCTTGAAAGATTGTTTAATCTTCAAAATTATGGAGATAATTTATCAATAAAGCTTTCTAAGAAAATAAAAGGAAAAAGAAGAGAAAGTGATGTACTTTTAGGTGAACTTAAAGGGTTTGAAAATATAAGTGATGAAAGTTTATCCTTAAAGAAAGATGAATTAAAAACTAAAGAAGAAACATATAATAATTTTGTTGAAGAAATTAAAGATATTAATAAAATTTTTAAAGAAAAAGAGGAGCTTTGGAAAAATAAGCAGGAAATTTTATTATATAAAGATAAGGAATTAAAACTAAAAAGCAAATTTGAGGATATAAAAAAGAAAAAAGAAAAAATTTTAAAAGGGGAAGCTTCTTTAAGAGTTAAGCCTTATATAGAAGAATATAATAAAGGATTAATTGAATTTGAAGAAACTGAAAAAGAATTAAAGGCTTTAAAAGAAAAAATTAATAAATTAATAAAAGAAAAAGAAGAAATAGAAAAAAACTTTGAAATTTTAAAAAATAAAAAAGATATAGACCTTCCAAAATTAAAAATAAAAGAAGAAAGACTTTTAGATGCTATAAAGGAAGAAAAGCTATTAAATAATTTATTAAGAGAGCAAAAAAATAATAAAGAAAAAATAAATTTAATGCTTTTAGATTATAAAAATAAAGAAAAAGAATTTAAAGTTTTTGAAAATAATATAAAGGAAAAGGATAAAAAGGTAAAGGATTTTGAAGAAAAAATTGAAAGCTTAAAGGTAGAGGAAGCTTTAAAAAGTGCTGTTCAAAAGGGAATAATAATAACTGAAAAATATGAATCCTTAAATAAAATATATAATGATAATTTATTAAAAAAGAATAAATTAAAAAATATAATAGATAATACTAAAAAAGAAAAAGATGATTTAAGTAAGTTATTAGAAACTAAAAATAAGATATTTTTAGAATTATCTAAAAAACTTGAAAAACTTATTTCTCCTACTAGTTCAAAAGATTTATTAGAAAAACAAAATAAAATAAATAAGTTAAAGGAAGAAACAAGAAGATTTAATGAATTTTCTAAGGAAATTTTAGAATGTAATAAAGAAAATACTTTACTTATAAAAGAAATTGAAGAAAAAAAGATATTAAAAGAAGAAAAAGAAAGAGAACTTAAAAGATTAAAAGAAACTTATGAAGAAATAAAAATAGAAAATTTAGCTCATGAACTTAGAATTAGTCTTAAAGAAGGAGAGCCTTGTCCTGTATGTGGTGCTAAGAAACATGATTTTAGTAATTTAAAAGAAATAGCTTTAAAAGAAGATAATAATTTTTCTAAGGAAATATTAACTTTAGAAGAAAAAATAAAAGTTATAGATAATGATATTACTAAATGTGAGACTAAATTTTTAACATTAAAGGAAAAAGTAAAAGTTTTAGAAAAAGAAATTGTAAACTTAGGAGAAGATTTTAAAAATATTTCTTTAGAAGAAGAGGAAAAGAATTTTGAAAGTTTAAAAACTTCTTTAGATGAATATGAAAAAAATAAGGAGTTTTTTGAAAGAGATAAAGAAAATATTAAAGAAGAAATTTATAAGTTAGAAAATAAAATAAGCAAAAATAATGCTATAGAAAATGAAAATAGAAAGCAATTATTAACTATAGAAGAAGAGATAAAGAAAAATTTAGAAGAAAAAAATTCTGCTTTAAAAGAACTTGAAAATTTAAAAGATAGCTTTAAAATAGAGGACTTTATTAAAAAAAATAATGAGATAATATCTAAAGAAAGAGAAAGAGAAAAACTTTCTAAAGACATAAAAGAATTTAGAAATGATATTGAAGTGTTAACTAAAAATAATAATAACATTAAAGACATTATGTCAAAAATAAAAGAAGAAGGAGCAGAGTTAAGGGCTATAATAAATGAAAAGGATGCCCTAGTAGAAGAAAAGAAAAAGATAATAAAGGAAAAATCAGGAGAAAATGAAAATTTATCTTTATGTCTAAAGAAAATACAAGAAAATATAGAATATATAGAGATAGAATATAAAAAAGAGGAAGAAAATAAAAAGAAAATAGATAAAGAATATGAAGAAGTGAATAAAAATTATATAGAGGAAATTACAAAAAATAAGGAACTTAATAATAAGGTAATAGAAAATAAAGAAAAGCTTAATAGTGTTATTAAAGAGGAAGAATTTGAAAACATTGAAGAGGCAAAAAAGTATAGTTTATCTAAAATAGAAATAGATAGATTAAAAAAAGAGGTAGAAGAATATAAAAATGAACTTTCAAAAATTCAAGGAGTAATTGAGGGCTTAATTAAGAAAAATGCTGGAAGAGAAATAACTGAAGAAGAGTGGCTAAATATTCAAAAAGAAAAGGAAGAAAAAGAAGAGGAATTTGAAAAAATTAAAGAAGAAAAAATATCTTTAGAAAAAGAATTAAAAAATATAGAAAATAAACTTAAAGAGCTTAAAGAATTATTAAATAAAAAGAAAGAACTAGACCATGAACTTGCTTTATTAGATGATTTAGAAAAATTATTTAAAGGAAAGAAATTTGTTGAGTTTGTAGCAATAACAAAGCTTAAGTATATTTCTTATGAAGCATCAAAAAGACTTAAGGAAATAAGTAACGGAAACTATGGCTTAGAGGTTGATGAAAATGGAAGATTTATAATAAGAGATTATAAAAATGGAGGAGCAGAAAGAGATGCCTCAACTCTTTCTGGAGGGGAAACCTTTTTAGCATCTTTATCTTTAGCTTTAGCTCTTTCAGCAGAAATACAACTTAAAGGAACAGCTCCACTTGAATTATTTTTCTTAGATGAAGGTTTTGGAACACTAGATGAAAATCTTTTAGAGGTTGTTATGGAGTCTTTAGAAAGGGTTCATAATGATAGATTAAAGGTAGGAATAATAAGTCATGTTGAGGCTATAAAAAATAGAGTGCCAGTAAAACTTATAGTAACTCCAGCAATTTCAGGACTTGGAGGAAGTAAGGTGAAAATCGAAAGAAGTTAAAATACTATTGAATTTTTAAGTGTTAAACAATATAATTTAAGGTAGAGTTTTTAGAAAAGATATAAAAAAGAGGAGATTACATAGAAATGAAACTAGGAATTGTAGGTTTACCAAATGTAGGTAAGAGTACTTTATTTAATGCAATAACAAAAGCTGGAGCAGAATCAGCTAACTATCCATTCTGTACTATTGAACCAAATGTGGGAGTTGTTTCTGTGCCAGATAAAAGATTAGATGTATTAGAAAAAATGTATGGAGCTAAGAAAAAAGTTTATACAGCAATAGAATTTTATGATATAGCAGGTCTTGTAAAGGGAGCATCTAAAGGTGAAGGATTAGGAAACAAATTTTTATCTCATATAAGAGAAGTTGCAGCTATTGTTCATGTTGTTAGATGTTTTGATGATGGAAATGTTGTTCACGTTGAAGGTTCAGTAGACCCTATAAGAGATATTGAAACTATAAATCTTGAACTTATATTTTCTGATTTAGAAGTTCTTGAAAGAAGAATGGAAAAAACATTAAAGCTTGCAAGGTCAGGAGATAAAACAGCAAAATTTGAATATGGAGTAATGGAGAGAATGAAGGCTCATTTAGAAAAGAATCTTCCTGTTAGAACTTTAGAAACTACTGAAGATGAAGATGCTTTTATAAAAACTTTATTTATGATTACTTCAAAACCTGTTTTATATGCATGTAATGTTTCAGAAGATGATATAATGAGTGGAAATCTTAATAACAAGTATGTTCAACAAGTAAAAGAATATGCAGAAAAAGAAAATTCAGGAGTTATGGTTGTATGTGCTAAGCTAGAAGAAGATTTATCTGGTCTTGAAGATGAAGAAAAGGCTGAAATGCTTTCAGAATATGGTTTAGAAGAATCAGGTCTTGATAAGCTTATACAAGCATCTTATAAATTATTAGGACTTATGAGTTTCTTAACTGCTGGAGTTCAAGAAGTAAGAGCTTGGACAATTAAGCAAGGAACAAAAGCACCTCAAGCAGCTGGAAAGATTCACTCAGATATTGAAAGAGGATTTATAAGAGCTGAAATAGTAAGCTATGATGATTTAGTTGAATGTGGTTCAGAAGCAAAAGCTAAAGAAAAGGGATTATTTAGACTTGAAGGTAAAGAGTATATCATGCAAGATGGAGATGTAGTTAATTTTAGATTTAATGTATAAAAAAATATAAAAAATCCTTCTAACATAGAAGGATTTTTTATATTTATGTAGAATATTTTTTATTATTAGTTTATTAATTAATTAAAAAAAATATAAAAATTATTTTTATATTAAAAATAACTTAAATATATTGCAAGTAAGTGAAAAAAAATATAAAGTATTAAGAGGAGTGATATAAAACAAAGGAGCAAATTAATGGAATTTAAACATATATCAGTATTATTAAATGAATGCCTTGAAGGTTTAGCTATAAAAGAGGATGGTACATATGTGGATTGTACCCTAGGAGGTGCAGGACATTCTTCACATATTTTAAAAAAATTATCAAGTAAAGGTACTTTAATAGGTATTGACCAAGATAATGATGCATTAAAAGCTGCTAAGGAAAAGTTAAAGAATTACTCAAATGTAAAATTTGTTCATAACAATTTTTATAATATTGATAGTATTTTAACATCATTAGATATACCTAATGTAGATGGGATATTAATGGACTTAGGAGTATCTTCATATCAATTAGATGAAGGAGAAAGAGGATTTAGTTATATGAAGGATGCACCTTTAGATATGAGAATGGATAGAGACAGAGATTTTTCAGCCTATGATGTTGTAAATACTTATTCTGAAGAGGATTTATATAGAATTATCAGAGATTATGGAGAAGAAAAATTTGCAAAAAGAATAGCAAAGTTTATTGTAGATAGAAGAAATGATAAGCCTATTGAAACAACTTTAGAATTAGTAGATATAATAAAAGCTGCAATCCCTGCAAAGGCAAGACGTGAAGGTCCTCATCCAGCTAAAAGAACATTTCAAGCAATTAGAATAGAAGTTAATGGAGAACTTGCTATTTTAAACAAAGCAATAGAGGATGGAGTAAAACACTTAAATAAAGGTGGAAGAATGGCAATTATAACCTTCCATTCATTAGAAGATAGAATTGTTAAGCTAAAATATAGAGAATTAGCAAATCCTTGTACCTGTCCAAAAGAATTTCCAGTGTGTGTTTGTGGAAGAAAACCTTTAGTTAAAATAATAAGTCGTAAAGCAATAGAACCAAGTAAAGAAGAAGTAGAAGAAAATCCAAGAAGTAGAAGTGCAAAATTAAGAGTATTAGAAAAGTTATAAAATTTATAAATAAATAGGATGGGGATGTGAATTAAAATGAAAATGGAAGAATATGAATATATAAATGGAAATATTGTTTCTATGCCTAAAGAAGAGAGAGACAAAAGAGAGGAAGAAGCAAGAAAAAAAAGAAAAGAAGAGAAGAAAAAGTATAATAAAAGGTTAAGAGAAAATAAAAAATATAATAGAAAGGCAACTTCTCAAATAATAGTAATAGCATTACTTTTAGGAATTGTAAGTATAGCTTTAAGTAGTAAAAATTATGTTATGCAAAAAAATCTTATTGCTATAAATTCGGAAATAGATTCAATAGAAGAAGAGAATGAAGCAATGGAAATTCAGTTATCAAAACAATCTGCTCTTTTAAGTATTGCTTCAAAGGCTGAAACCTTAGGAATGAGAGCTGCAACAAAGGAAGATATGGTAAGTCTTGATTTATCACAAAATTATTTTGAAAAATTAGAAGTAGCAAAAAACGCAAAAGATGAAAGTAAAAGTGGATTCTTTTCTAAAATAATGGATGTACTATTTTAGTACATCCATTATTTTAGAAAAATATTAGGAGGAATGTAATGAAAAAGAAAATATATACAGATAAAGCTCTTATAAAAAAAAGAATAAGTTTTTCTTTATTTATTTTATTTGGACTTATGATGATATTAGCAATAAGACTTACATACATTATGATTGTAAAGCATGATGAATATTCAGCAAGGGCACAAGAGCAGTGGACTAGTGAAGTAAAAATAAGTGCAAGAAGAGGTAAAATTTTAGACACTAATGGAGTAGAACTTGCTATGTCTGCTAATGTATATAGAGTAGATTTAGATTTAAATTCTATAAGAAAATATTATAAAGCAAATATAGAATTAAAAAAAGAAAGAGAAGAAAGAGCAGCACAAGGTGAAAAACTTAATGAAATAAAAGGTACATTATATTATAGTAATGAAGAGCTTGCTCCAGTTTTAGCAGAGGCTGTAGGAATGGAGGAAGAAGATGTTTTAAAAGCTCTTAATACTACTTTAAGTGATGGTTCAGAAGCAGGGTCTGCTACATTAATAAGAAGAGTTGAAAAAGATGTAGCTGATAAGGTTGAAGCAATAGGAAAGGATTCAGAAGGAAATGGAACTAGCATAACTGGAATAATTGTTTCTCCTGATACAAAAAGATATTATAAAAACAGTAATTTCTTAGCTCATGTTCTTGGAACTACTGATGCAGATGGTAATGGATTAGCAGGAATTGAACTTCAATATAATACAGAACTTTCAGGTATACCAGGGGTTAGAATGGCAGAACTTGATAGAGGAGGAAGAGACCTTCCTTATACAATATCCCAATACACTGCTCCTATTAATGGAAGCGATGTAACTTTAACAATAGATGAAAATATTCAATATTTTGCAGAGAAAGTTGCAGAAACATGTTATCAAGATAATAAGGCAAAAGCAGTTTCAATAACAGTTATGGATCCTAAAACTGGGGAAGTATTAGCAATGGTAAATAAACCGGATTTTGATCCTAACAATCCTCGTGAAGGAGTAGATAGTTTTGAAGGAGATACCTATTCAGATAAACTTCAAAAAATGTGGAGAAATAGATTAGTTAATGATACCTTTGAGCCAGGTTCAATATTTAAAGTAATGACTGCCCTTGCAGCAATTGAAGAAGGGGTTGTATCTGATTCAGATGTATTTACTTGTACAGGAAGTATGGTAGTTGGAGGAAGAACAATAAGATGTGCAAATGTAAATGGACATGGAGTTCAAAATTTTGCAGATATAATTAAAAATTCATGTAACCCTGGATTTATGCAACTTGGAGAAAAGTTAGGAAAAGAAAAGCTATGTGAATATATTAAAAAGTTTGGCTTTGGAAGTAAATCAGGAATTGATTTACCAGGAGAAGCAAGTGGTATTATTAAAAAACCAGAAGATATTTCTGTAACAGATTTAGCAACAATATCTTTTGGACAGACTAATACTGTAAGCTCAATGCAATATATGGCAGCTTTCAATGCAGTAGCAAATGGAGGCACATGGATACAACCTCATGTAATGAAAGAAATTTCTCATGAAGATGAAAATGGAACAAGAGTAATTGATAAAACTTTTGAACCAGAAACAAAAACAATAGCAACAGCAGAACAAACATCAGAACTTAGAGGATATTTAGAAAGGGTTGTAACCCTTGGTTCAGGTTCTGGAACATTTATAGAAGGATATCATATTGCTGGTAAAACAGGTACAGCACAAAAGGTAATAAATGGAGTTTATCAATCAGGAAAATATATATCTTCTTTTGTAGGAATGGCTCCAGCAGATGACCCTAAAGTAACGGTAATGATTACAGTAGATGAACCAGGAACAGAACTTTATTATGCAGGTCAAGTTGCTGTTCCATATGCAAAGCCTTTATTTACAGATATATTTAATTATTTAGAAAGTAAATTCTCAGATGAAAATGAAAATGCAATTTTAAGAGATGTTGTTATTCCAGAAGTAAGAGGAATGAAGGTTGAAGAAGCTAAAAAAGCTCTTGAAGATGCAGGATTAACATCTGAAGTTTCAGGAAATGGAGGAACTGTTAAATCAATAACTCCTTATCCAGGATATTCAGTTAAAGAAGGTGCTAAAGTTACTTTAAACACTGAATCAGAAGGAGATGGAGCAAATAAAGTAATAATGCCAGATTTAAGTGGATATTCAATAGAAAATGCAAAAAGTCTCTTAGATAAATTAAGTATTAAATATGAAATAACAGGCTCAGGAATTGTTAATAGTCAAAGTATACCAGCAGGAGAGCTTATAGAAAAAGGAACAATAACTAAACTTCAACTTCAATCAGAAGTTAAAGATTAATAATTAAGCATTTTTTGCAATAAATAAAGCATTTTATTCACTTAAGTTGTTATAATTAAGATGATAGTATAAAATATATGCTGTAGAATACAAAATAGAGGTGAAAGCTATGAAGTTAAGAGAATTATTAAAAGGAATAGATTATGAAATAGTCCAAGGAAATATTGATTTAGAAATTAATAATGTAGAATATGATAGTAGAAAAGTTGAAAAAGAAGATATGTTTGTTTGCATAAAGGGTTTTCAAGCAGATGGACATAAATATGCTAAAGCTGCTATAGAAAAGGAAATAAATGCAGTAGTTTGTGAAGATGATATAGAAACTGATAATAAAACAGTTACTATTATAAAAACAAAGGATACAAGAAAAGCATTAGCAGTAATTGGAGCAAATTTATATGACCATCCAAGTAAGAAAATGAAGATGATAGGAGTTACAGGAACCAATGGAAAAACTACTACTGCTTTAATGATAAAAACTATTTTAGAAGCAGAAGGAAAAAAGGTTGGACTTATTGGTACAATTGCTAATTATATTGGAAAAGAATCTTTAGAAACTGAAAGAACAACTCCAGAATCATTAGAACTTCAAAAACTTTTTAAAGAAATGGTAGATAAGGGTTGTGAGTATTGTGTAATGGAAGTTTCATCCCATTCTCTTGCCTTAGATAGAGTTTATGGAATAGAATTTGAAGTTGGAATATTTACAAACTTAACAAGAGACCATTTAGATTTTCATAAAACATTTGAAAATTACTTTCAAGCAAAATATAAATTATTTCAAAGAAGCCGTATAAAAATTATAAATATTGACGATAATTATGGAAAGAGAGCATTAGAAAACTTAAAAAATGAAAATGCAAAAGATGTTTATACTTATTCAATAAAAGAAGAAAGTGACTTTAAAGCTTATGAAGAAAAATGTGAAAGTAAGCACATAGCCTTTAAACTTAAAATTAATGGAAAAGAAGAAGAATTTATAGTTGGTCTTCCAGGAGAATTTAATATTTATAATTCATTAGGAGCAATAGGGGCAACTAGCAAATTAGGAATTTCTTTAGAGAGTATAAAAAAAGGAATTGAAGATGTAGTTGTTCCAGGAAGATGTGAAATGGTAGGAAAGAAGTATAATCTTCCTTATACTATAATAATAGATTATGCACATACTCCAGATGGATTAGATAACATTTTAAAAACAGCAAGAGGATTTACTAAAAATAGACTTATATCTGTATTTGGTTGTGGAGGAGATAGAGATAGAGTTAAAAGACCTCAAATGGGAAAAATAGGTTCAGATTTATGTGATATAGCAATTATTACATCAGATAATCCAAGAACAGAAAATCCTAAAAGTATAATAGATGAAGTAGTAAAGGGAATAGAAAAAAACAATTATGAAGTAATTGAAAATAGAAAAGAAGCTATAAAAAGAGCTATTGAAATAGCAAAGGCTGGAGATGTAATAGTAATAGCTGGAAAAGGTCATGAAACTTATCAAATATTAAACACTGGAAAAATCCACTTTGATGAAAGAGAAGTTGTTGATGAGATTTTAAAAGATATGCTTTAAATCTATTAGTAAATTATAGTATTATAGTATGTGGAATATTGCTTTGCAGTATTCCACATATTCTTAAAAAAGTAAGAGGTGAAAATTTTGGAATTAAGCTTTAAAGAAATAGTTGATGCTATTAATGGAGAAATATTAGTTGAAAGTGAAGAAAAAAATTTTAATGATATATGTACAGATACAAGAAAAATTTTAAAGGGAAATATATTCTTAGCATTAAAAGGTGAAAATTTTAATGGAAATAAATATGCTAAAGATGCTTTAGAAAAGGGAGCTAGTATTTCTATTATTGATGAAGATATAGAAAATATTAATGAGTGTAAAAACTTAGGAACTGTTATTAAGGTTAAAGATGGAAATGAAGCTTTACTTTCTTTAGCTAAATATTATAGAAAAAAGCTTGGAATTAAAGTAGTTGGAATAACAGGGTCAACAGGAAAAACATCAACTAAAGATGTTGTAGCAAGTTTTTTAAGTGGAAAATATAAAGTTTTTAAAACTAAGGGGAACTTTAATAATCATATAGGTCTTCCTCTTATGATATTACAATTAGATTCTTCTTATGATGTAGCAGTATTAGAACTTGGAATGAGCCATTTAGGAGAAATACATAGATTAGCAGAATGTGCAAGACCAGATATTGCTTTAATAACTAATATAGGATTATCTCATATAGAAAATTTAAAAACAAGAGAAAATATTTTTAAAGCAAAAATGGAAATAACAGATTTCTTTGATGAAAATAATGTTCTTATAGTAAATGGAGAGGATGATTTTCTTCCTTATATAAAGAACAAAAAATATAAGGTTATAAAAACAGGATATAAAGATGAATTTGACTTTAAAGGAAAAAATGTAGTATTAAATGAAAATAGCACATCTTTTACTGTAGAACATAATGGAGAAGAAAGTGATTTTAATATTCCTATGGTTGGAGCACATAATGTTTTAAACTCTCTTTTAGCAGTGGCTGCAGCTAATGAGCTTAAAGTTACTTTTCATGAGATGAAAGAAGGATTAAAAAATATTGAAGCTACTTCTATGAGACTTGAATTTATAAAGAAAAATGGTTTTGAAATAATTAATGATTGTTATAATGCAAGTCCATCTTCAATGAAAGCAGCTATAGATGTTTTAAAAAATAGAAAAGGCAGTAGAAAAATAGCTATTCTTGGAACTATGAATGAACTTGGAGAGGAAGCTGAAAATTCTCATAAACTTGTTGGAAGTTATGCAAAGGATAAGGTTGATATTCTTATTACAACAGGAAAATTTAAAGAAGCTTACAAATCAGGTTTTGAAAAAGATAGTATAAGAATATATAATACTAAAGAAGAAATAATTGAAGATTTAAAAAATATTATACAAAAAGATGATGTTGTGTTAGTAAAAGCTTCAAGAGGAATTAAATTTGAAGATATAACTAAGGCTTTAGAAAAAGTAGTACTTTAAGGAGGTGTCTGCCAAGAGTTTAGGCAGTAAAAAGTTATGGGAGCATTAGAGGGATTTTTTAATAGTAAAGTAATAATAGCATTTGTATTATCATTAGGGGTTTCATTATTATTAGGACCACTTATAATACCAATGCTTCACAAATTAAAATTTGGTCAAAATATAAGAGAAGAAGGACCTAAAAATCATTTAAAAAAGGCAGGAACACCAACTATAGGAGGACTTATCTTTATAACTTCAACAATAGTTTCAATGATAATTATGAGATATAAGCCTAGTGATGAAGGTATGATAGTTATGTATGGAATGCTTGCTTTTGGATTAATTGGTTTTTTAGATGATATGTTAAAAATAATTCATAAACATAATGAAGGGCTTACATCAAAGCAAAAGTTTCTTCTTCAATTATTATTTTCAGTTATAGCAGCTTGGTATGGATATACAGTAATTGGAACAAAGATTTCAGTTCTATTTACAAATGTTGAAGTGAATTTAGGATGGTTTTTTATTCCTTTTGTAATGTTTTATTTTGTTGCTTTAACAAATGCAGTAAATTTAACAGATGGCTTAGATGGATTAAATACTTCAGTAACAATAATAGTTATGATTTTCTTTGCACTTGTTTCTTTTAAAACAGGCCATGAAAGTGTATCAGTATTTTCTGTTGCTTTAATTGGAGGATTAATAGGATTTTTAAAATATAATAAATATCCTGCTAAAGTATTTATGGGAGATACTGGTTCTATTGCATTAGGAGGAGCTATTTCAACTATTCTTTTAATATTAAAGAATCCTTTAATAATCATAATAGTTGGTGGAATATATGTTTTAGAAACTGTTTCAGTAATAATACAAGTAACATATTACAAAAAAACAAAGAAAAGATTTTTCAAAATGGCACCAATACATCATCATTTTGAACAATTAGGATGGTCAGAAGTAAAAATAGTAATAGTATTTTCTGCCATAACAGCTATTTTATGCCTTGTAGGATTTATTTTTGTTTAGTTAAGTAATTGGAGGCTTTATATTGATGAAGAAAAAGAAGAGAAAAAAGGAGAAAATGGGGAGCATTGATTATGTGGTATTTTTTACTGTAATTATATTATTAGTAATTGGAATAATAATGGTATATTCATCAAGTTCTTATTATTCTTTATACCATAATGGAAGCAGTACAACTTTTTTAAAGAAAGAATTGTTTGCAGCTGTTGCAGGAATAGTAGCTATGCTTTTCTTTATGTGCTTTGATTATCATAAGCTGAAAAAATTTACAGTTCCTGTTTTGATTATAACAGTTCCACTACTTTTAGCAGTTCGTCTTTTTGCACCAGTTAATGGAGCATATAGATGGATTAGACTTGGACCATTATCTTTTCAACCATCAGAACTTGCTAAATATGGATTAGTCTTATTTATGGCTATGAGTTTAACTGCAAGGGGAGATAAAATAAAAAGCTTTTGGAAAGGAATAATGCCATATATTATAGTATCAGGAATTTATGCAGGAATAATACTAGCATGGCAAAGTAATTTAAGTAATGCAGCTATAATAATGATGGTTACAATATTAATGCTATTTGTAGCTGGAGGAAGGGTTAAACATTTTATATGTTACTTACTTCCTTCCCTTTTGGGATTAGTTGGTTTAGCTATATATTTTGAACCATACAGAATGAAAAGATTTTTAAATTTTATTGACCCATGGAAAGATGCAGCAGGAGATGGATATCAATTAATTCAATCATTATATGCCTTTGGTTCTGGTGGGCTAACTGGATTAGGCTTAGGACAATCAAGACAAAAAGCTTTATATATGCCAGAGCCACATACTGATTTTATTTTTTCAATAATTGGCGAAGAAGTAGGTCTTATAGGCTGCTTAATAATTATATTAGTATTTGCAGTTTTAATATGGAAAGGAATAAATATAGCCTTAGAAGCTAAAGATACTTATGGAAGTTTATTAGCTATGGGAATAATATCAGTAATAGCAGTACAGCTTATAGTAAATATAGCAGTTGTTACAGGCTCTATGCCAGTTACAGGAGTTCCTATGCCTTTTATAAGTTATGGAGGTACTTCTCTTTCAATAACTATGGGAGCTATGGGAATATTATTAAATATATCTAGACAAAGAGAAAATAAAAAAATATCTTTATAAAAAATATTATCTATAAGATTATTTTAATTAATAATTTTATGGATAATTTTTTTTAAGGAAAAATTAATTTTTTTTTAGTGAAATAATGAATAGAAAGTGTTATGATAAAAATAGTCTAAAATTTTAGGCTAATATTCTGAAAATAAATGGGTAAAGTTATGAAAAAAGTTACAAACAAATACATTTTAAAAGCTAGAAGAAAAAGAATATTAAAAAAATTATTTATAGTCCTTATTTTGCTTATAATAAGTGGAGCAGTAGTAATTAATAAAACAGATTTATTTATTATTAAAAAAATTGCATTAGAAGGAGATAAGCTTATAACAGGTGATTATATAAAAGAAAAAGCAGAAAATTTAAAGGGCTTAAATATCTTTTATATTGATAAAGAATCAATAATTAAAGATTTTAAAAGAAATCCTTATGTTGAAGAGCTTACAATAAAAAGGGTATACCCTGATGAACTTAAAGTTAATGTTAAAGAAGCTAAGGGATTATACTATATAAATAAAGGAGAAAATAGTTATGCTATTGTAAGTAGCAATATGGTTTTTCTTGAAGAAGTTGATTCAATAGAAGACAAAAAACTTATAGAATTAAGAGGTCTTGATATAGAAAATTTAAATCTTGGAGATAAAGTTTCTAATGAAAAGAAAATAGAAAAAATTGCAGAAGATTTTTATGATATGGAGCAAGTTATAGAGGAAAATGGAGAAGAATTTTCTATAACAGCTGTAGATGTATCTAATACATCAGATTTAAAAGCTTATATAGGAAATATAGAAATATCTTTAGGAACATATGAAAATGTATTTAAAAAAATGAGTGATGCTGTTCAAATTTACAAAAATTTTCATGTTACAGAAAAAATAAATGTAGGTTTTGATGGCTCACCAGATTTTAAGTAATAACAGGAGGAATATATGAAAAGAGCTCAATCTCAAATAGCAGTTGCAATTGTTTGTTGTTTATTAGGATTTTTACTTGCATATCAATTTAAAGTACTTGCTAAAGAGAATGCTGAAGAAACTAATTATATAAGTAATGATGTTTTAGCAGAAATTGAAAGCCTTAAAAAAGAAAAGGAAGAACTAGTTCAAACTAATGCAAGCTTAAGTGAAGAATTAAAAAAGATGGAAGAAAGTGTTGCAAATGATGGCAAGGCAGGGGAACAGTTAAAAAATCAACTAGATACTACAAGAATTCAATTAGGATTAGTTGATGTATGTGGTCCAGGAATAGAAATCTCAATAACTACTAAAAATTCACTTTTTGACCCTAACTCATCAAGTACTAATTTAGGAGAGACAGAATTAGCTTTCTTAGTTAACACATTATGGTTTGCAGGGGCAGAAGCAATTTCAATAAATGATATTAGAATAACTCCTCAAACTGGAATAAAAAATTCTGGAGAATATGTAGCTATAGGAACTGTAGGAAGAATAGACCCTTCAAAAGATATTACTATTAAAGCTATAGGTTCACCTGCAGTTTTAAAAGAATCAATTACTTTTGGAACTACATCTAAATATCAACTTTTAAAATTATACAATGTTGATGTTAAAGAAGTTAAAGATGAGGATGGACTTATATTAGAAAAATCAACTCAATCTTTAAAGAGTGATTATGTAAAGAAATTGGAGTAGAAAGGGGAATTAAACTAATGATTGCAGTTATAGGACTTTTAATTGGAATGTTACTTGGTATAGTTTTTGATGTTGATATTCCATCAAATTTTTCGCCATATATGTCAGTAGCTATATTAGCATGTTTGGATTCTGTTTTTGGTGCAGTAAGAGCAAATTTATCAAAAAATTTTAAGGCAGATATATTCATATCGGGATTTTTTGGAAATTCAATACTTGCAGCTTGCTTAGCTTATTTAGGTGATAAGCTTGGTATTCCAATGTATATAGCAGCAGTTATTGTTTTTGGAGGAAGAATATTTGATAACTTTGCCATAATTAGAAGAATATTATTAGATAGATTAAAAGAAAAGGATAAGGTATAATAATGAAGAGGCATGGATTCAAGATAATTATTTTTTGTGCATCTTTAATAGTTGGATGTTTTATAGCTTTAAATGCTGATTTATCTGCTGTTTCCTCTTCAAGTGTTCTTAATGCAAAGGAATATCAAGAAGCTGTAGAAGAAAAACTTCAATTATATAATGAAGTTTCAGATTTAAAAAAAAGTAATCAAGAAATATTAAATAAGGTTATTGGATATAAGTATACTGATGAAAATCAGCAAGCTTTAGCTGATGATATGAAAGATGAATTATCTAAAAATGGTCTTTTAACAGGTCTTACAGAGGTTCAAGGAGCAGGAGTAGTTGTAACAGTTAAAGATGGAGTAATGGGTGATAATAATGAAGAAAATAAGCTTAAAACTTTTCATGACTATGATATGATAAATTTATTAAATGAATTTAAAAAGTGTGAAGTAGAAGCTATTTCAGTAAATAATTATAGAATTTCAGCTTTAACAGGGGTAGTATGTCATGGTTCCTTTTTACAATTTCAAGATCAATCTATAGTTTATGGACCTTTTCAAATATCACTAATTGGAGATCCCGATACATTAAAAATTACTCTTCTTAAAGATGGTTCTTATATAAAAAAACTTAGAAGCAGAGGAATAAGTGTAACTTTAGAAAAAGTTGATAATATAACAATGTCTGCTGCAAAAGAAAGTAATATACAATATGCTAAAGAATATACAAAATAATATTTTTTGATCCTTTAAAAAAAGAAAAATAAATTTTAAAATGATGAAGGAAATTTTAATTTTTTGCAGAATAGTATAAAACAGAGGATTAGTAAAAGCTTTTAAGGGGGAATCATTTGTGAGTATTAAAGACAATATTGAAGCATTAGAAAAAGAAATTCCAAATGGGGTAAAACTTTTGGCTGTTTCTAAAACTAAACCTCTCTCTGATCTTGAAGAAGCCTATGAAGCTGGTATAAGAGAATTTGGAGAAAATAAGGTTCAGGAATTAGTTGCAAAGGAAGAAGAATTTCATAAGGATGTTAAATGGCACTTTATAGGAGGACTTCAAACTAATAAAGTAAAGTACCTAGTTGGAAAAGTGTGTTTAATACACTCTCTTTCTAGTATAAAATTATTAAAACAAATTGAAAAAGAATTTGGTAAGAAGAATGAAATAGCAAATGTATTAATTGAAATTAATATAGGAAGAGAAGAAAGTAAAGGTGGAATACTTGAAGAAGAACTTGAAGATATGCTTTCTGAAATTGAAAAGTGTAGCTTTGTAAGGGTAAAAGGTATTATGGTAATAATACCAAAAGGAGATTCTGATAGTAATCGAGCTTACTTTAAAAGAACAAAAGAAATTTTTGAATCATTAAAAAATAGAGAATTCAAAAACATAAAAATGGAAATTTTATCAATGGGTATGACCCATGATTATAAAATTGCAATTGAAGAAGGTTCTACTTTGGTAAGAATTGGAGAAGGAATTTTTGGTAAAAGAGATTACAATATTTAGGAGGAAAAATAATGAGTAGTAATGCATTTGAAAAAGTAAAAACATTTTTAGGATTTGGAGATGAATATGATGAAGACTTCGAAAATGAAGATTTCGAAGATGCAGAAGAATCTCAAGAAGAGAGAAAAGAAGAAAAAATAGAACCAGTTATTTCAAATGGAGGAAAAGCTTCAAAAAATAATAATAAGGTAGTAAATATCCACACATCAGCTTCAGCTAAGGTTACAATTACAAAACCAACAGTTTATGATGAAGCTCAAGATATATGTGATGCAGTAAAAAATAGAAGAATTGTTTTAATTAACACAACAGCATTAGAAATAAGAACAGCTCAAAGATTATTAGATTTTGTAAGTGGATGTTGTTATGCATTAGGTGGAGAACTTCAAGAAATAGAAAAAGGAGTTTATATACTTTCACCTTCAAATGTTGAAGTAACAAATGAATTAAAAACAGAATTAAATTCTAAAGTTTTATTTAATTGGTCTTCAAAATAAGTAGGTGCTTAATTTGAAAGGATTTTTAGGTATATTGGATTATTGTTTAACAATAATACTATTATTTATTGTTGTTAGAGCTTTTTTAGTTTCTTTTTTAGATGAATTTAATCCAATAATGAAGATTCTAAATATTATAGCTATTCCTATACTTTTTCCATTTAAAAAGTTGCAAAATTGTTTTTTTTATAGACTGGCAATAGATATTTCTCCAGTATTACTTTTTGTAACAGTATCATTTTTAAAAAAAGTTTTATTGTTAGGAGGAAATATCTTTGGATAAAAAAACAATTCTTATGAATTTTGAAGAGGATGAAAAAAATCAAGTCCTAAATTTATATGAAAAATATAACTTGGCTTATAATAAAAATATAACTATATTTGGAAATGACTTTTACACACCAAATATATGGAGATTTTTTGAAGAAAATTTTAATACTGACTCCTTCAAAGTTGATTCTTATGGAGGATTTAAGGATTGTGAAAGAAGAATGATATCTTTTAATAATATTTATAATAGTTCATATCCTATAAAAATATTAAAGATAGAAGGTACTTCTAAATTTGCTAATTTAGGTCATAGAGATTATTTAGGAGCAGTTCTTGGATTAGGAATAAGAAGAAATAAAATAGGAGATTTGCTTTTGAAAGAAAATGTCTGTTATCTTACTGTATGTGAGGAAATAGAGGAGTTTTTAGTTAATAATTTAAATTCAATAGGAAAATCACCTTGCAAAGTAACTGTAGTAGAAGATAATTTTGAGGAATTAGTACCAAACTTTAAAGAAGAAATTATATTAGTACAATCTCTAAGAATCGACAGCATAGTTTCAAAATTAATAAGAGCATCTAGAAATAGAGCACAAACCATGATTGAAGAAGGTATGGTTTTGTTAGATTACAATAGAGTAAAAGATAAAAGTAGGGAAGTTAAAAACCAAGAAAGAATTACAATAAGAGGACATGGCAAATATGTCTTAGATAAGATAATAGGAAATAGTAAAAGTGGTAAATTTAAAGTGTTGGTAAAAAAATATACATAAGTAAATAGGGGTGATTTTAATGAAGCTTACACCAATGGACATTAATAATAAAGAATTCAAAAGGGTGTTAAGAGGATATAGTCCAGAAGAAGTAGATGAATTTTTAGATGAAGTAGTTGAAAGTTATGAAGAACTTTTTAAGGAAAAATCTAAGTTAGAAGAAAAATTAGCAGCTGCTAGTGAACAAATAAACCATTATTCAAAAATAGAAACAACTATACAAAACACATTACTTTTAGCTCAAAATGCAGCTGATTCAGCAAAAGAAACTGCACAAAGAGAAGCAGATTTAATGCTTAAAAATGCTAATGAAGCAGCACAAAAGATTTTAGATAGAGCAAATAATGATATTGTTACTATTAATGATGAGTATGAAAAAACTAAACAAGAATATATAAAGTTTAGAGCTAAATATAAAAATTTTGTTAAAACTCAACTTGAAACTTTTGAGGACCTTGAAAGGGATATGAATAAAAATTTCTCAATAGCAACTCCAGTAGAAGAAGAGAAGAAAGAAGTAGTTGAGTTAAAAGATGAAGATGTAAAACCTATAGAAACTGAAGAAGAGTTAGATGAAGGAATAGAAGAAATAAAAAGCTTTTTTGCAAATAACGAAGATGATAATGTAGGTTAATATAAAGGCTAGGGGAAATCCCTAGTCTTTTAATTTTAATAGTAAAAAAATTTTTCTTTTATCATATAAATATAATAAGAAGAATATCTATAAAATAAATAACTTTTAAGTATTTAGTAAGAAGAAGTGGTACAATGGGAAATTAAATATAAAAGATTCGTTGTGTGAAAGAGGGAATAAAAATGGTTAGAAAAGATACAGTAAGAAAAAAGATTGATACTAATTATAAATCTGGAAACTATTTAGGCGCTAATTACACAAAGGATAAAACAAGATTTCTTATATGGTCACCTACAGCTGAAATGATTAAAGTTGCTCTATATGGAAAGAATGGAGAAAATTATAAAAATAGCCCAGAAAGAATAATTAACATGGAAAAAGAAGATGGAGAAACTTGGATATTAGATGTAAATGAGGATTTAAAAGGAGAATATTATAATTTTTTAGTAATATCAAATGGAATAGAACAAGAAGCTACAGACCCTTATGCAAGAGCAGTAGGGGTTAATGGAAAAAGGGGAATGATAATAGATTTATCAGAAACTAATCCAAAGGGCTGGGAAAAGGATAAAAGACCTATTTTAGATGAAGCTATAGATTCCATTTTATATGAAATGCATATAAGAGATTTTTCTATAGATGAAAATTCAGGAGTAGATGAAGATAAAAAGGGAAAGTTTATTGGTGCATGTCAAGAAAACACAGTTATACCCAATACAAAAGTAAAGACATGTATAGACCACTTAAAAGAATTAGGAATAAATACTGTTCATTTAATGCCAGTTTGTGACTATTATACTGTAGATGAAAGTAAACTAGACATTCCTCAATATAACTGGGGTTATGACCCTCAAAACTACAATGTACCAGAAGGGTCTTTTTCCACAAATCCTTTTAAAGCTGAAATAAGAATAAAAGAATATAAAGAAATGATAATGAATTTTCATAAAGCAGGAATAAGAGTAGTAATGGATATGGTTTATAATCATACCTATCAGTCTTATGATTCAAATTTAAATAAGGCTGCTCCAGACTGTTACTATAGAAAATGGGCTGATGGAAGCTTTTCAAATGGATCAGGTTGCGGAAATGAAATTTCATCTGAAAGACCTATGGTTAGAAAATTTATTGTTGAATCAGTTTTATATTGGGTAAATGAATATCATATAGATGGCTTTAGATTTGATTTAATGGGTCTTACAGATATGGATACAATGAAGCTTATAAGAAATGAACTTGATAAAATAGATAAAAGTCTAATACTTTATGGAGAAGGATGGACAGGAGGTGCCTCCCCACTTCCTATGGATTTAGCTTCAACTAAGTTTAATGTACCTAAATATGGAGATGCTCAAATTGCTGTATTTAGTGATGATATGAGAGATGGAGTAAAGGGTCATGTATTTAATGTAAAAGAATGTGGATTTGCTAATGGGAATGGAGGTCTTGAAGAAACTATAAAATTTGGAATTGTAGCTTCAGGATATCATCAACAAATTGATTATAATAGATTAAATTATTCAGGAGGACCTTGGACTAATGCTCCATATCAGGCAATAAATTATGTTTCAGCCCATGATAATTATACTTTATGGGATAAATTAAGACTTTCTTGTGAAGGAAGAAAAAAAGAAGATATTTTAGCTATAAATAAATTATGTGCTGCAATAGTATTTACTTCTCAAGGAATTCCATTTATACAAGCAGGAGAAGAGTTTGCAAGAAGCAAAGTAAATCCAGATGGAAGTTTTAATGATAATAGTTATAATGCTCCAGATAGTGTAAATAAATTAGAATGGAAAAGAAAAGAAGAGTATAGAGTATTGTTTGAATATTATAAAGGATTAATAAGTCTTAGAAAAAGCCATAAAGCCTTTAGAATGAGCAGTGCTTTAGATGTTAGAGAACATTTAAACTTTTTAAATGTAAACACATGGAATGTTGTGGCATATAAAATAAATACAGAAGGTTTAGAAGATAATTGGAGAGATATTATTGTTTTACTAAATGGCAGAGATGAGGAAATTGAATTTTCTATTCCAAAGGGGAAATGGATAATAGTTGTCAATAAAGAAAAAGCAGGGAAAACCATTTTAGGAGCTATAGATGGAGATAAAATTAAATTACCATCAAAATCTGCTTATGTTCTTGTTGATGAAGAAAGTTATTTACAAACTAAATAATAAAAAAGAGTTTTAAATTTATCTTCTTTGGTTATAAAAGTATGAATTATTATTTTACATTAAAGTAATGATTTCATACTTTTTATTTTAACAAAAAGTGAATGTAAAAAAATAAAAGGCCAATATAAATTTGGCATTTATATGAGGGAAAAGTTGAATAATTTTAAAAGTTAGTGTACAATTATAACATAAATAAAAATGGGGTTATAATATGGAGGCAAGAAATGTGGTTTTTAAAAGAGTATTTAGGAATAGGAAGAATAAAAAATTCTGTAATATTTAATAATGAAGATAGTGTTTCAGAAATAATGGAAGAAGCAAAAAATATTATAAGAGAAAATAATAATGAAAATGAAGAATATGTAGAAGATAAAATTAAAAATTTAAAAAATATAATTGAAGGAAATAAAAATGTAATATCTGAATTAGAAGATTCAAATATTCCTATGTATTGTTTAAAAGATATTGTATTAAAGTATAAAGAAGAATTAGTAAGATTTGATTTTATTATTTTAACAAGAAGATTCTTTATAATTTTAGATACAACCTCGCTAAATGGAGATATTGCCATTTCAGAATCAGGATGTTTCTCTAAATACATAAAAAATAAAAATGATAAGACCTTAAAAAAGAATATAATGGAAAGTCCTATTAAAAAATTAAATAAATCATCTGAAATATTATTATCTATATTAAAAGAAGAAAATCTTATAAAAGATATTAAAATTGAAACTAAATTAGTAATTTCCAATCCAAAATCAATTATAAGTAGAAGTAAAGCCCCAACAGAAGTTTTAGATAAAATAATAAAGCATGATGAAATAGAAGATTATATAAGAAACTCTTTAAAAGAAATTCCAGGAAATAAGGAAATTATGGAAAGCAATATGGTACATATAGCTGATTTCCTTAGAGATAATCATATAAAAATGGAAAGTTATTTAGATAATATTTCAAATTTAAATATATTAAATCCTATTGATTTATAATAAAGTGTGGCATTATTTACATGTTAAATTAATTATGTTAATATAAAGTAAAATATTTTAAATTTGATATGGTAATTATAGTTATTAATTTAAAAAATATGTTGTTTTTTATTATATATCAAAAAATATTCTTGATTTATTTATAAATTAGTTAATAAAATGGTAAAAGTAATAAATATAATTTAAAACCTTTTTATAATATTAGCATTAAAAATTTAAAATGTTTAAATTAAATTGGGAGGATTTAAAATGATAGGAAAGAAAAAATTGGGATTATTATTATGTGGATTCTTAGGAGTTTCTTTATTAGCTGGATGTGGCTCTAGTGAATCTTCAGGAAATAATAATAAAGATGTTAAAGAAATTGGAGTTATTCAATTAATTCAACATTCTGCACTTGATTCAGCAAATGAAGGCTTTGTTGAAGGGTTAAAAGAAAAAGGTTATGAAGAGGGGAAGAATATTAAAATTGAACAGCAAAATGCTCAAGGTAAAATTGATACTGCACAACAAATAGCAGGGCAATTTGTTTCAAGTAAAAAGGATTTAATATTTGCTATAGCAACTCCAGCAGCTCAAGCAGCTTATAATGCTACTAAAGATATTCCAATAGTATTTACAGCTGTTACAGACCCAGTGGCAGATAATCTTGTAAATAGTCTTGAAAGTTCAGGAAATAATTTAACAGGAACTTCTGATATGGCAAATATTGAGGAACAATTAGATTTATATACTAAGGTTCTTCCAAATATGAAAACTTTAGGAGTTATTTACACAACTTCAGAAACAAATTCAGTAAATCAAGTTAATATTTTAAAAGAAATTGCACCAAAATATAATTTGAAAATTAAAGAAATTGGTATAGCAAATATAAATGAAATAAGCCAAAATTTAAGTTCTGCCCTTGGTGATATAGATGCTTTATATGCACCAACAGATAATAATGTGGCAGCTTCTTATGAACAAGTTGCACAAATTGCTTTAGCAAAAAATATGCCTGTCTTAGGTGCTGAACCAGCAGTTGTAGAAGTTGGTGGATTAATAAGTAAGGGTATTGATTATTTTGAATTAGGAAAAATGGCAGGAGAAAAAGCAGCTTTAATTTTAGATGGAAAGAAACCTTCTGAAATTCCTGTAGAAACAATGCCAGAACTTGCAATAACAATAAATACAGATGTTGCTGATAAATTAGGAATAAAAATATCAGAGGATATTTTAGAAAATGCAACAAAGGTAACTGGAGGAGTTAAATAATGGATCAAATAATTAGCCTAATTATTAATATATTAGAGCTATCATCACTATTTGGTCTAGTGGCAATGGGAGTCTATATCACTTATAAGATATTAGACTTTCCAGACCTTTCAGTTGATGGTACATATCCTTTAGGTGCAAGTATAGTAGCAGCCCTTTTAATAAAAGGAGTAAATCCATGGGTAGCTACTTTATGTGCTTTTTTAGGAGGAGCAGTAGCAGGATTTGTTACAGCTTTTCTTCATGTTAAAGTTAAAATTTCAAATTTAATGTCTGGAGTTTTAGTTATGATGGGGTTATATTCTGTAAACCTTATTATTATGGGGAAATCAAATACTCCATTATTTACAACACCTCATATTTTTAATGGAGATAAAATATACTTAGCTTTAGAGAAAATATTTACTTTAAACATTAATGGAAATACTTATAACTTAACAAAATTTATAATAGTTTTGGTTATTTTAATTCTTGTAAAAGTATTATTAGATTTATTTATGAAAACAAAACTTGGATTTTTATTATTTGCAGTTGGTGACAATGAACAAATGGTAACAACACTAGGAGTTAATAATGATAATATAAAGATACTTGGACTTATGATAAGTAATGCCTTAGTTGCTTTAGCAGGTGGACTTACAGCCCAATATAATGGTGTTGCTGATGTTGGTCTTGGTACAGGAGTAGTAGTAAAGGGTCTTGCTTGTGTAATTATTGGTAGTTCAATATTTAGTAGATTTAAATTTATAAAATCTACAAGTCAATCTATAATAGGTTCAATTATATACTATGCAGCAATATCAATAGCTTTAAAACTTAATTTAAATCCAAATCTTTTAAATTTATTAACTGCAACAGTAATAGTAATTGCATTAGCCTCTCAAAATGATATTTTAGGACTTAAAAAGAGAAAGCTTAAAAAGGGAGGTGCTTGTTAAAATGCTAAAAATTGAACATATGTGTAAGGTATTTAATCCTAATACTATAAATGAAAATAGAGTTTTTGATGATTTTTCCCTTCAGGTAGATAAAGGAGATTTTGTTACTATAATAGGCTCTAATGGAGCAGGAAAATCTACTCTTCTTAATATAATAGCAGGAAGTATTGCAGAAGATAGTGGAAGGATAATTATTAATAATGAAGAAGTATCTAACAAGGCTGAATATAAGAGAGCAAAATCTATAGGAAGAGTATTTCAAAATCCTTCAGTAGGAGTTTCGCCTAATATGACTATTTTAGAAAATATGTCTTTAGCTGATAATAAAGGAAAAAGATTTGGATTATCTTCAGGGATAAATAAAAAGAAGATAGATGAATATAAAGAAATGCTAAAAAGAGTTGATTTAGGACTTGAAGATAAGTTGTTTAATAAAGTTCAATTACTATCAGGTGGACAAAGACAAGCTTTAACTCTTATGATGGCAGTAATGTCAAATCCTAAGCTTCTTCTTTTAGATGAGCATACAGCAGCCTTAGACCCAAAAACTTCTGAAAAAATAATGAATATTACAAAAAAGATTGTTAAAGAAAAGGGAATAACAACTCTTATGGTAACTCATAATTTAAAACATGCAGTGGAAACTGGAAATAGACTATTTATGATGCATAGAGGTGTTGTTGTAATAGATGTTAAAGGAAAAGAAAAGGCAGAACTAGATACAACAGATAAGCTTATGGCTTTATTTGAAAAGCTTAATGTACGAGATGATTTAAGTGATAAAACATTACTTGGTTAATTTATATTAAAAAATAAGAAAGGAATTATCATGTTAAGAAATATTTACATGACAAATCCTTTCTTATTTTTTTGTTATTAGAAAATTTCAAAGCTTTTTAAGATAAAATAATAAGCTATATTTTATATAATAAGCAAATAAATTAAAAGAAATAAAATATATTAAATAAGTTTAATATATTTTATTTACAAATCACCTCACTTAAGTTAATCTAGTTGTAGGAGGTGATTTTTTTTTGAAATCAAAAGAAGTGTTAGTGTTATTGAGAGTAACTAGGCCTACACTAACTAAATATGTTAAAAATGGAACTGTTAAAGCTACTTTGCTTCCTAATGGTCAATATGATTATGATGATGAGTCAGTATATGCTTTTATAAATAAAGACATAGAAAGAAAAACAGTATTATATTGTAGAGTGTCAACTCAAAAACAAAAGAAAGATTTATTAAATCAAGAGGAAATATTGAAACAATATTGTTTTTCAAATGGATACAAGATTAATCAAATATATAGTGATATAGCAAGTGGTATTAATTTTGAAAATAGAGTAAACTTTTTTAAGATGCTTGATGAAATAATCGCAGGTAAAGTAAAAACTGTAATCATAACTTACAAAGATAGATTAAGTAGAGTTGGATTTAGTTTTTTTACATATTTATTCAAAAAATATAATTGCGAAATAATAGTTGTAAGTGAAGTTGGCTCTATAAAACTTGATTATGAAGAAGTATTTGAAGAAATTGTTTCTTTATTACATTGTTATTCTATGAAACTATATTCAAAAAGAAGGGTTTTAAAAATAAAAGAGGCTTTAACTGAAGAAGAATAGTTAGGTGTTTATTTAATGAATATTCAAGGAGGTGAGAATGTGAATACAACTATGTTAAAAAGAGTTTCTAAATACCAAATTAAAAACAGTCATAAATTATTTAAATACTATGATAATGAAAGTTTTAAGGCTAAAAATCTTAGAAATTTAGCAAATTATCATATACGACAATGTTTTATATTATCTTCAAAAGAAGAATTAAATAAAGAGCAAGTTCTTTATTTAAAAGATATTAATAATGCAATAGCTGAATTTAATGACAAAAAGAAGGCTTTATTTTATGAAAAGAAACCTGAAAAAATAGAGAAAGCTAAATTAGAGTTAAATGATTTTATAAAAAGTAAGTTTAACTATAAAAACTATAAAGATGAATTAGAAAAGAAAAAAGAATCTTTAAAAAAACTAATAAAAATTAAACTTTCTATGACCAATCAAAGTTGTAAAATAAAAAATGGTAAATTAACATTCAAAGAAAATGGATTCATTAACTAGGAAAAGGAATGCTAAGATAGATGATTATATAAAAAAGAAGATATTAAAAGTTTATTGACTATACCAAAAATAATAAACTTAAGTGGATATATAAATAAAAAGAAACTTGCGTAAACATAGCAAGGAGAAGGGGTAGGTGTCACCTCTGGCTGTAGAGCATTCCAGGAGCTTGGCGAAGAATAGAGAGTAATATATTTTAATATATCTATATGTTATTTAATATTTAAAGCACATAAAAGATGAAAGGAAAGAATAAATATGTATAAGCCATTAGCAGATAAAATAAGACCTACTGAATTAAGTGAAGTTTGTGGTCAACAGCATATTTTAGGCAAAAATAAAATTTTAGATAGAATAGTAAATAGTAATTCAATAAGTAATATGATTTTTTATGGACCTCCTGGAGTGGGAAAGACTACTGTAGCTAATATTATTGCAAAAAAAGCTAATAAAAGATTTTATAAATTAAATGCCACTAATGCTTCTTTAAAAGATATTCAAGAAATAGCAAGTGAACTTGATACTTTTATGGGAAGGGATGGAGTTTTGCTATATTTAGATGAAATTCAAAATTTTAATAAAAAACAACAACAATCCCTTTTAGAATATATAGAAGATGGAAGAATAACTTTAATAGCTTCCACTACAGAAAATCCATATCATTATGTTTTTAAAGCCCTTTTAAGTAGAAGTACAATATTTGAATTTAAAAATTTAAGTGAAGAAGATGTTTTAAAAGCATTAAAAAGGGCAATAAATATAGAAAAGGAAGAATTTAAAGAATTAACCTTAAAGGTAGATGAGGAGGCTTTAAAATATTTTGCTTCTGCATCTAATGGTGATGTAAGAAAGGCTATTAATGGTTTAGAAGTAGCTTTAAATTCCACAAATCCAGATAAAAATGGAATAGTAAATATTAATATAAAAGTAGCAGAAGAAAGCACTCAAGTAAAGGTTGTACCTTATGATATTAATGGAGATAGTCACTATGATATTTTAAGTGCTTTTCAAAAGTCTATAAGAGGTAGTGACCCTAATGCTTCAATTCATTATTTAGCAAGGCTTATAAAAGCTAATGATTTAATTTCAATATGTAGAAGACTTGAAGTTATAGCTTCAGAAGATATTGGTCTTGCATATCCTCAGGCAGCTTCTATAGTAAAATCTTTAGTAGATTCTGCAAGGGAGCTTGGTTTTCCAGAAGCAAGGATACCTCTTGCAGAGGCTACTTTATTACTTGCAACAGCTCCTAAATCAAATTCAGCATGTTTAGCAATAGATTTAGCATTAGAAGATTTAGAGAAAATTAAAATAGATGATATACCAAATGATTTAAAAGATTGTCATTATAGTGGAGCAGAATCTTTAGGAAGGGGATTAGGATATAAATATCCTCATAGTTATGAAAACCACTATGTAAAGCAGCAATATCTTCCTAATAATATAAAAGACAAAATTTATTATGAATTTGGAGATAATAAAATAGAGAGAGCTTCTAGAGAGTATTGGAGAAAGATTAAAGGAGAATAAAATGGAAAAATCTATTGAAGTTTTAAATAAATATTATGGCTATAAAGCTTTTAGAGAAGGACAAAAGGAAATAATTGAAGAAATTTTAAAAGGAAAAGATGTTCTTGCAATTATGCCAACGGGAGCAGGAAAATCTATATGTTATCAAGTGCCAGCACTTATTTTTGAAGGAATGACTTTAGTTATATCACCTCTTATTTCTCTTATGAAAGACCAAGTAGATAGCCTAGTATCATTAGGAATAGAGGCAGATTTTATAAATTCTACTTTAGATAAAAATGAATATGAAGAAACTTTATATAAAATAAAAAATAATCAATGTAAAATTCTTTATATAGCACCAGAAAGACTTGATTCTATAGAATTTTTAAATATAGTTTCAAATTTAAATATATCTCAAGTTGCTATTGATGAAGCCCATTGTGTTTCAAGTTGGGGACATGATTTTAGAGTAAGTTATAGAAAAATAGCATCATTTATAAACAATGTAAAACCAAAGGTGGTTACTTCCTTTACAGCAACTGCTTCAAAGGAAGTAAGAGATGATATTATAAATCTTTTAAAATTAAAAAATCCAAAGGTTTTTGTTACTGGTTTTGATAGAAAGAATTTAGAAATTACAGTTGTTAAAGGAAAAAACAAAACCTTATTTTTAAATGAATATTTAAAGAAAAATAAAGAAGTTTCAGGAATAATATATTGTGCAACTAGAAAAGAAACAGATAAAATTTATGAGGATTTATTAAAAAAAGGTTATAAGGTTTTAAAATATCATGCAGGACTAAGGGATGAAATTAGAAGAAAAAATCAAGAGGATTTTATTAATGATAAAGTAAATATAATGGTTGCTACAAATGCTTTTGGTATGGGTATTGATAAACCTAATATAAGATATGTAATTCATAACAACATGCCTCAAAATATAGAAGGATATTATCAAGAAATAGGAAGGGCAGGGCGTGATGGTGAAAAGAGTGAGTGTATATTATTATTTTCCCCATCAGATATACATCTTCAAAAGTATTTAATAGATATAAGTACTGAAAATGAAGAAAGAAAATCTGTAGCCTATAGTAAGCTTCAAGATATGACTTCGTTTGTCTATAGTAGTGGTTGCTATAGAAAATTTATTTTAAACTATTTTGGAGAAGAACTTAAAGAAGATTGCAATAATTGTAGTAATTGTTTAGCAGAAGGGGAAATAATTGATAAAACTATAGATGCCCAAAAGGTATTGTGCTGTATAAATAGAATGCACAGAGGTTATGGCATTGGAATGCTTGTTAATGTATTAAGAGGCTCTAGGGATAAAAAGGTTGTAGGTTTTGGTTTTCATAAGTTAAGTACCTATGGAATAATGAAAGATTATTCTAAAGAAGATTTAACTACTTTTATAAATACTTTAATTTCTCATGGCTTTATAAGTCAAGAAGAGGGAACTTATCCTATTTTAAAACTTAATAATCGTTCAGTTAAAGTTATTAAAGGTCAAGAAAGGGTTGAACTTAAAGAAATTGTTGTTAAGGAAAATAAATATCAGGTTAATGAATTATTTAATATTCTTAAAAATTTAAGAATGGAAATAGCAAAAGAAGAAAATGTACCTCCATATATAGTATTTGGTGATAATACATTAAAAGAAATGAGTAATACTTATCCAATAAATAAAGAAAAATTCCTTATGATAAATGGAGTAGGACAGCTTAAATATGAAAAATATGGAGAAAGATTTTTAGATGTTATAAGAAATTATGTTAAAGAAAATAATATAGTAATTGAAGAGATTAATAGTTTTGAGAAAAAAGAAGAAGCTAAAAGAGAATTTTTAAATGTAAATACAGATAATAAGCTTTATAGTGAACTTAGAAATCTTAGAAAAAAATTTGCTGAAAGAGAAGGGGTATATGAATATAGCACAATATCTATGAACACTTTAAAAGACATAAGTGGAAGATATCCAAAAACTTTAGAAGAGCTTAAAGATATAAGCAAAATAGGGCCTAAGAAATGCGAAAAATATTCAAAAGAAATTCTAAAGCTTGTTAATAAATATATTAAAGATAATAATATTAATACTAATTTTAACTATAAAGAGAAAAGAAAAATAATAATAGATGGAGAAACTAGAGACAATAATGAAATATGTATAGATGAAATTAAAAAAGGCACCTCTTTAAAAGAGATAAGTAAGAATATAGAATTATCTATATCTACTTTATTAGGCTATGTAACAGATTATATAAAAGAGACAGGAGAAACTAAGTTTAATTTAGGGCTTCATGAATTTATAAAGCCTTTAGAGGAAGAAAGAATAATAAGTGTTTGTAATAAAGTAGGAATAGAAAAGGTGTCTTTAATAAAAAAAGAACTTCCAAGAGAAATAAGTTATGATAGCATAAGAGCTGTTATACTTAAAAATTATTATAAAATAAATTAGATTTATTTATTGACAATATCCGAGTGTTTTGCTATGATATGAACTGTGATATAAATCATAGTATTTTACTCAACATTAAGGAGTGAAGAAGAAATGAAATTGTCTACTAGAGGCCGTTATGGAGTAAAAGCCATGGTTGATTTAGCAATAAACTATGGAGAAGAACCGGTATCAATAAAAAGTATTTCTGTAAGACAAAATATTTCAGAAAGCTATTTAGAACAATTATTTTCTCCATTAAGAAAAGCAAATCTTATAACAAGTATAAGAGGGGCTCAAGGTGGATATGTTTTAAGTAGAGAACCTAAAGATATTACTGTGGCAGATATTATGAAGGTTGTAGAAGGACCAATAGAAGTATCAGAATGCATTGAAAATAATGAATGTGATAATAGTGATTGTTGTGCTACAAGACTTTTATGGGAAAAGCTTAAAAAAAGTATAGATGAAGTTATGGAATCTATAACTCTTCAAGATATTGTTGATGACAATGAAAAAATAAAAGCAGAAAATGAAAAATTAAAGTTAAAATTATAGAGGTGAATGTTAATGAAAACAGTATATATGGATTATTCAGCTACTACCTATGTTAAACCTGAAGTTTTAGAAGAAATGCTTCCTTACTTTACTGAAAAGTTTGGAAATCCATCATCTTTTTATGAAATGTCAAGAGAAACAAGTAGAGCAGTAACAAAGGGAAGAGATAAAGTTGCAAAGGCTTTAAATTGTGACCCAAGTGAAGTTTACTTTACAGGTGGTGGTTCAGAGTCAGATAACTGGGCACTTAAAGGAATAGCATCAGCTTATAAGAATAAGGGAAATCATATAATAACAACAAAGATAGAACACCATGCTATACTTCATACTTGTGAATACTTAGAAAAAAATGGTTATGAAGTTACTTATCTTGATGTTAATGAAGAAGGATTCATTGACTTAGAAGAATTAAAAAATGCAATTACAGATAAAACAATTTTAGTTTCTGTAATGTTTATAAATAATGAAATAGGCACTATTGAACCAATAAAAGAAATAGGAAAAATATGTCATGAAAGAGGAGTATTATTCCATACAGACGCTGTTCAAGCAGTAGGACACGTTCCTATAGATGTTAAAGAATTAAATATAGATTTATTATCTTTAGCAGGACATAAAATATATGGACCTAAGGGAATTGGAGCACTTTATATAAGAAAAGGTGTTAGAATACACAACTTAATTCATGGTGGAGGACAAGAAAGAGGTAGAAGAGCTGGTACAGAAAATATTGCAGGAATTGTAGGATTAGGTAAAGCAATAGAGCTTGCTACTTCAAACATAGAAGAAGAATCTAAGAGATTAGCAAAACTAAGAGATAGACTTATAGAAGGACTATTAAAAATACCTCACACAAGACTTAATGGACCTAAAGATGGTTCTAAAAGATCACCAGGAAATGTTAATATATGCTTTAGATTTATTGAAGGAGAATCTATACTTCTTTCATTAGATTTTGAAGGAATATGTGCTTCAAGTGGAAGTGCTTGTACATCAGGTTCATTAGACCCATCTCATGTACTTTTAGCTATAGGACTTCCTCATGAAATAGCTCATGGCTCTTTAAGACTAAGCTTAGGAGCAGGTTCAACAGATGAAGATGTGGATTATGTATTAGAACAAGTTCCACCAATTATAGAAAGATTAAGAAATATGTCTCCATTATGGGAAGACTACTTAAAGAAAGGAGAAAAATAAATTATGATATATTCAGAAAAGGTTATGGATCATTTTAGAAATCCAAGAAATGTAGGAGAAATTGAAGATGCTAATGGAATAGGTGAAGTTGGTAATGCTAAATGTGGAGATATAATGAAAATATATCTTAAAGTTGAAGATAATATAATAAAAGATGTTAAGTTTAAAACTTTTGGATGTGGTTCTGCTATAGCATCATCTTCAATGGCAACTGAACTTATAAAAGGTCATACTGTAGATGAAGCTTGGGATTTAACAAATAAAGCAGTTGCAGAAGCATTAGATGGACTTCCACCAGTAAAAATGCATTGTTCTGTTTTAGCAGAAGAAGCTATTCATAAGGCAATAAATGACTATAGAAAAAGAATGGGGCTTGAAGAATGGGACATGGTAGAACATGGTGAAGATTTACATGATCATGTTCATGGAGAAGAATAAAATATGAGTGAAAAGAAGAAAAAGGTTGTAGTTGGTATGAGTGGCGGAGTTGATAGCTCCGTTGCTGCATATCTTTTAAAAGAGCAAGGATATGACGTTATAGGAGTAACCATGAGAATGGCACCTAATAATCCTGAATTTGAAGAAGTTGAAGGAGGATGTTGTGGACTTTCTGCTGTTGAAGATGCAAGAAGAGTTTGTGATAGACTTGAAATTCCTTTTTATGTGTTAAACTTTAAAGATTTATTTAAAGAAAAAGTTATAGATTACTTTGTAGATTCATACATGCAAGGAAAAACTCCAAATCCTTGTATTGCATGTAACAAATATTTAAAGTTTGATGCTCTTTTAAGAAAAGCAAGAGGTATTGGTGCAGAATATGTTGCAACAGGACACTATGCAAAGATTGAAGAAAAAGATGGAAGGTATCTTTTAATTCGTTCTGATGATGATAAAAAAGATCAAACTTATGCACTATATAATTTTACTCAAGACCAGCTTGCACATACTTTAATGCCTTGTGGAAAATACACAAAAGATAAAATAAGAGAAATAGCAAAAGAAATAGGTTTAGCTGTTCATAATAAAAAAGACAGTGAAGAAATTTGCTTTATACCAGATAATGACCATGGAAAATTTATTAAAGAAGAAATGCCAGGTAAGGTTAAGCCAGGAAACTTTGTTGATAAAGAAGGTAATATATTAGGAAGACATAAGGGAATAGTTTACTATACAATAGGTCAAAGAAAGGGTTTAGGTTTATCTCTTGGAACACCAGTTTTTGTTACAGGAATAAATACTAAGAAAAATGAAGTTATAGTAGGACCAGAAAGTGATATATTCCAAACAGATTTATTAGCAAGAGATGTTAATTTTATTCCTTTTGATAAATTAGAAAAGGAAATTAAAGTAACAGCAAAAGTAAGATATGCAGGAAAACCAGCAGAGGCTACTATTTATCCTGAGCCTTATGGAAAGGTAAGAGTATCCTTTAAAGAAAAGCAAAGAGCCATAACTCGTGGCCAATCAGTTGTATTTTATGATGGAAATATAGTTGTTGGTGGCGGAATAATAGAAAAAATTTTATAAATGCAAGCCATGTTTAAAAAGCATGGCTTGCATTTATATTTTCTAATTTACATATTGCTTGTTTGCTTTCAATATTAAATAATAAAATAAAAAACAATGAATAGTTTAACAAATATGGGTAAGAATATTTAGTAAATGGAATAAGGATGGTATGGTATGGAGACAAGTAAAAGTTTTTATATGAAAAAGGTTTATAATTCTAAAGGAAAAAAATTAGGTATGATAAAGGATATTATTTTAGATTTAGAAAGTAAATCAATATTAGGCTTTGTAGTTTCAAATTATTCTATGTTTAAAAAAAAGAATTTTCTTAATGTAAAAGATATTAAATATATAGATGAAGATAAAGTAATAGGAATTTTATCACCTATTAAAAATGGAATAAGATTTTCAGAGTATAAATATACAGATATTTTAGATTATTTTGGGATTTTAAAAGGAACAATGGAAGAAATAATAATAGATAAAAAAACTTATAAAATAAAAGGCATAATAACTTCTCCAGGAATATTAGAAAAATTATCTAAAGGTAAAGAAATATTACTTTCAAATAATTTAGAATTTAAAAAAGACTATATTTCAGATTTAACTTCAATTAACATTACATTTAAAAATATAACTCATAGGTTAATGAATTATGAATTTTTTAAGAAAGCATAAAATAAAAATATTAATAATATCTTTCATATTATTAATATTTTTATTATATATTTTTTTTAAGCCTTTTAAAGAAATTTTATCAATAATAATTATATCAGCTATAATTGCTTATATTTTAAATCCAATAAAAAAGTATTTAATTAACAAAAAATTTTTAAAAGAAAAAATAGCAACTTTAATAATTATTATAGGAATAATAATATTAATAATAGGAGTTTTACTTATTTTAATTCCAACTATTTTTAAGGAGTTAAATAATTTAGGAGAAGGTATTGAGGTTTTATATAAATATATAGAAGCTTTTGAAGAAAAGTCAAAGTTTTTAAAGTCACCATTTATATTTTTTATATATTCAAAGGTAAAAGAAAAGCTATCACAATTTTCAATTGTTATTTCACAGTCATTAGTAGACAATATTATATCTTATAGTGAAAGTATTTTATCTATGGCACTTATTCCAATTGTGGCATATTATTTTTTATCAGATGGTAAAAATATTTTAAAAAAATTTTATCTTCTTATACCAATAAAAAAAAGGATGTTAACTAAAAAAATAGTAAAAGATATAGATAAAATATTAGTTAAATATATATTAAGTCAAATATTTTTATCCTTTTTAATTGGCATAATAACATTAATAGTTCTTTTAGTATTAAATATAAAACTTCCAATAGTTTTATCAATATTAAATGGAATTTTAAATATAATTCCCTATTTTGGTCCAATACTTGGAGCAATCCCTATAGTATTAATAGCGCTTATGGATTCTTTTTCAAAATGTTTATGGTCAGCTATAGCAATTTTTATAATACAACAAATAGAAGGAAATATATTATCTCCTAAAATAACAGGAGATAGCACTAATATTCATCCTTTAATAATAGTAATACTTCTTCTTATAGGAGAAAAGCTTGGAGGATTTATAGGAATGATTTTAGTAATTCCAATGGCTGTTATAATAAAAGTTATATATGAGGATATAAATTATTCATTATTTTCATAATAAATATTATAAAATTACTCTTAAAAATATTGACATAATTTCAAAGTTAAAATATAATCAACAATAAATGAATAAATTTAAGCGAAGATAAGGATTAGTAGATTTTATTTTTCTATTTAGAGAGAAAGTGGATGGTGAAAACTTTTTAGAGAAAACTTCGAAGCTACCTTGGAGCTATATAAAAACTAAGTGATGTATTTTTATACATAATTAGGGTGGTACCGCGGAAGATTTAGCTTTCGTCCCTTGTTTTGGGATGAAGGCTTTTTATTTTGCAAAATATTTTTTATAATATATTTTTGGTTTAGCTAAAGTTTATGGAGGGAAAAAAATGAAACAATATGGTACAAATGAGCTAAGAGAAATGTACTTAAAATTCTTTGAAGGAAAAGACCATTTAAGATTAAAAAGCTTTTCTCTTGTTCCAAATAATGATAAAAGTTTACTTTTAATTAATGCAGGTATGGCACCACTTAAACCATACTTTACAGGAGTTCAAGAACCACCAAGAAGAAGAATAACAACTTGTCAAAAGTGTATAAGAACTGGTGATATTGAAAATGTAGGAAAGACATCAAGACATGGTACTTTCTTTGAAATGCTTGGAAACTTTTCTTTTGGAGATTACTTTAAAGAAGAAGTTATTCCATGGGCTTGGGAGTTTGTTACAGAAGTTTTAGAAATGCCTAAGGACAGATTATATGTAACAATATATTTAGATGATGATGAAGCTTATGATATATGGACTAGAAAGACTGATATAGACCCAGCTAGAATATTTAGATTAGGAAAAGAAGATAACTTCTGGGAACATGGTGCAGGTCCTTGTGGTCCTTGTACAGAAATCCATTTTGATAGAGCAGATAATCTTCCACCAGTAAAAAATGCTGAAGAATTTGTAAAAGCTGGAGATGAAGATAGAGTAATTGAATTTTGGAATCTTGTATTTACTCAATTTGATGGTGATGGAAAAGGAAATTATGAAAAACTTGAAAGCACTAATATAGATACAGGTATGGGACTTGAAAGAATTGCAACTATAATGCAAGGAGTAAATAATATATTTGAAATAGATACAGTTAAAAATATATTAGGAAAAGTATGTAGCCTTTCTAACACTAAATATGGAGAAGACAAAGCTAAAGATGTATCTTTAAGAATAATAACTGACCATGTAAAAAGTGTTACCATGCTTATAGCAGATGGGGTAGGACCAAGCAATGAAGGAAGAGGCTATGTTTTAAGAAGATTATTAAGAAGAGCTGCAAGACATGGAAGACTTTTAGGAATAAAAGGATTATTCTTATCTGAAATAGTAGATTCTGTAGTTGAAAACTATGGTGAAGCTTATCCAGAACTTGTAGAAAAGCAAGAATATATTAAAAAGATGGTTTCTTTAGAAGAAGAAAGATTTAATGAAACTATAGATACAGGACTTTCAATTCTTTTAGGATATATTCAAGAATTGGAAAAAGAAAATAAAACAGTTTTAGATGGAGACAAAGCATTTAAGCTTTATGATACATATGGTTTCCCTTATGAATTAACAGAAGAAATTTGTGAGGAAAAGGGATTAACTATAGATAGAAAATCTTTTGATGAAAACATGGAAAATCAAAGAGTAACTGCAAGAAATGCAAGAGGGGTATATTCTTACATGGGTGCAGAAGAAACTCCAATAAATAAAATAGAATCTGAAATAAATACTGAATTTGTTGGATATACTAAATTAAAAGAGGAAGCTTCAATATTAGTTTTAGCAACAGATGAAGAATTTAGAAAAGAATTAAATGCAGGAGAAAAGGGCTATATAGTTACAGATAAAACTCCTTTCTATGCAGAAATGGGTGGTCAAGTAGGAGATAAAGGAGAAATCTACTCTGAAAACTTTAAAGCAGCAGTATTTAACACAAAGAAAAATGTTGGTGGAAAAGTAATTCACTATGTTAAAATATTAGAAGGAACTGTTAAAGAAGGAGAAAAGGTTACTTTAGAAGTAAACAAGTCAAAAAGAAATAATATTTGTAAAAATCATACAGCAACTCATATGCTTCAAGAAGCTTTAAAAGAAGTAATAGGAGACCATACTCATCAAGCGGGTTCTTATGTAGATGATGAAAGATTAAGATTTGACTTTAACCATTTCCAAGCATTAACTGCAGAAGAAATTGAAAAGGTAGAAAATATAGTCAATGAAAAGATAATGGATGTTTATGGAGTAGAAACTAAACTTATGACTTTAGAAGAAGCTAAGAAAACAGGTGCTATGGCACTATTTGATGATAAGTATGGTGATAAGGTAAGAGTTGTATGTGTTGGTGAATTCTCTAAAGAATTATGTGGTGGAACTCATGTAAAGAATTCAGGAGAAATTGGATTATTTAAAATATTAAGTGAAACAGGTGTAGCTGCTGGTATAAGAAGAATAGAAGCAGTAACTGGTTTTAGTGCTATAAAGTATGTAGAAGAAAAGCAAAAGCTTCTTAAGGAAGTATGTCAAGCATTAAAGTGTAATGAAAAAGATGTTATTTCTAAAATTTCACACCAAGGTATAGAATTAAAAGAAAAGGAAAAAGAAATTTCAGAACTTAAGAGTAAGCTTACAAGTGGAGCAGAAGATGAAATTTTAAATTCTGCAAAAGAAATTAAAGGAATAAAAGTTGTTTCTTATGCTGTTGAAGGTGTAGACGGAAATGCTTTAAGAGATTTAGCAGATAAAATAAGAGATAAAGTAGGAAGTGGAGTTGTAGTACTTGCAAGTGCTTCTAATGATAAAGTTAATTTAGTAGCAATGGCAACTAAGGATTCTTTACAAAAAGGAATTCATTGTGGAAAGATTATAAAAGAAGTTGCATCTATTGTTGGTGGAGGCGGAGGAGGAAGACCAGACATGGCTCAAGCCGGTGGTAAAAATCCAGAAAAGATAGCTGAAGCAATAGAAAAATCATATGAAATAATTGAAAATTTAGTTAAGTAGTATACAAAACTTATAAATTAATGTATACTTAAATGAGAAGTAAACGAAAATTTTCCTTAGCAATTTATGTAAGGGGGTGAGCTGCTAAGAGGCAGCATTGATTATGAATAGTAATAATGATAATATGGAATACACAATGCAGTTTGATGTAGCTAAAAATAGAGAAGTTTTAACAAAGACAATTTTAACAGAAGTTTATAAGTCTTTAAAGGAAAAGGGTTATAATCCTGTTAATCAACTTGTAGGTTATCTTATGTCAGGAGACCCTACTTACATCACAAATTATAACGGAGCAAGGGCTTTAGTAAGAAAACTTGAAAGAGATGAAATTCTCGAAGAAGTAATAAAATCTTATTTAGACATAAAATAAAAAGGTGCCCGTTTAAGGGCATCTTTTTAACATTTATAGGAGCACTACAATGAGAATATTAGGTTTAGACATAGGTCAAAAGACTATCGGCTTAGCAATTTCAGATCCATTAGGCTTAACAGCTCAGGGTCTTACAACTATACGTAGAAAAAATAAACAAAGTGATATAGAAGAATTAAAAAAGGTATGTAAAGAGTATGAAGTGGAAACACTAGTAATAGGATTACCTAAAAATATGAATAATAGCATTGGTTTTGCAGGGGAAAAAATACAAGAATTTGCAGAACTAATTAAAGAAGAAATAGGATTGAAAATAGAGTTCTGGGATGAAAGACTAACAACAGTTGCAGCTCACAGGGCTATGCTAGAAGCTGACCTTTCAAGAGGAAAAAGAAAAAAGATAGTTGATAAGGTTGCAGCTACATATATATTACAAGGTTATTTAGATAGACTTTTTAACATGAAATAAAAAATAATAATAAAGGAGAGATTAATTTATGATGGAAGAATTAGATTATATCACATTATTTGATGAAGATGGAAATGAAGAAAAAATGGAGGTTATAGATTTTTTTAAAATAGAAGATTTAAATCAAGAATATCTAGTTGTTACTCCAGCTGATGTAGAAGTGGATGAAGCTTACTTCTTAAAACGTATTGTAGATGAAAATGGAGAAGTAACTTATGAAACAATAGATGAAGAAGAAGAATTTAACATAGTTGCTGAAACTTATGAATTATTAGGTGAAGAATTAGAAGGATTACTTGACAAATAAAATTTTATAAGTTTAGTATATTTATAAAAGATAGTAGGTGTAGAGTATGAGTAAAGAAGTTACCATAGATTATGTAGTTCTTAAAGAAGACTTAAAGAAAAAAGGATATAAGCTTACTCCTCAAAGAAGAGCTATTGTAGATACCATTGTTCTTAATGAAGGTAAACACCTAACAGCAGAAGAAATTTATGATGAGGTAAAAAAAGATTGCCCAGAGATAGGGCTTGCAACCGTTTATAGAACAATTTTATTATTAGAAGAAATTGGAGTAGTAAGTAAATTACATTTAAATGATGGATGCAGTAGATATGAGCTGGTACATAGTGATGAAGTTCATAGACATCATCATCTTATTTGTAATGTTTGTAATAAGGTTATTGAAGTAAAAGATGATTTATTAGAAGAAATAGAAATAAGGGTAGAGAAAGAATATAAATTTAAAATAGTAGATCATGCTTTGAAATTTTATGGTATATGCCATGAATGTCAAGAAAAAAATAATGAAGGTAATGAATAAAAGGCAAATTCCTTAAGTAGAAGAGGAAAACCTTTATTCTTTATTTATATATAAAACTTAATAAGGAGGGCATTATGAAAGCAGAAAGAGCAAAGGTTAAAATTATACCTCTAGGCGGCTTGAATGAAATTGGTAAGAATATAACTGCTATAGAATATAAAGATGATATAGTAGTTATAGATTGCGGACTAAGATTCCCAGATGAAGATATGTTTGGAATAGATGTAGTTATACCAGATGTTTCATATCTAATAAAGAATCAAGAGAAGGTAAGAGGAATATTTTTAACTCACGGACATGAGGACCATATAGGAGCATTACCTTATGTATTAAAACAATTAAATGTTCCAGTATATGGTACTAAGTTAACTCTTGGTATTGTTGAGACAAAGTTAAAAGAACACGGATTATTAAGCTCAACAGAATTAATAAAAGTAAAACCAAGAGATATAATAAAATTAAATACAGTATCAGTTGAGTTTATTAAAACTAATCACTCTATTGCAGATTCAGTTGCAATAGCTATTCACACACCACTAGGAGTTGTACTTCACACAGGTGACTTTAAAATTGACTATACTCCAATAGATGGAGAGCTAACGGATTTTGGAAGATTAGCTGAGCTTGGTAAAAAAGGTGTTTTAGTAATGCTTGCAGATTCAACTAATGCTGAAAGACCTGGATATACCATGTCTGAAAGAGTAGTAGGAGAAAGTTTTGCAAGATTATTTGCAAAAGCAGAAGGAAGAATAATTGTAGCTACATTTGCTTCAAATATTCATAGAATTCAACAAATCATACAAGCTTCTGAAAAACTTGGAAGAAAGGTTGCAGTTTCAGGAAGAAGTATGGAAAATATAGTTCAAGTAGCAATGGAACTTGGATATTTAGAAATGCAAGAAGATACATTAATTTCTATAGACCAAATTTCTCAATATCCTAATGAACAAGTTGTTTTAATTACAACAGGAAGTCAAGGAGAGCCAATGTCAGCTTTAGCTAGAATGGCTGCTTCAGAGCATAGAAAGATAAATATAGTTGAAGGGGATACTGTAATATTATCAGCTTCACCAATACCAGGAAATGAAAAACTTGTTTCAAAGGTTATAAATCAACTATTTAAAAAAGGTGCAAATGTTATTTATGAATCTTTAGAAAAGGTTCATGTATCAGGTCATGCATGTCAAGAAGAATTAAAACTTATGCATGCTTTAGTAAGACCTAAATTCTTTATACCAGTACATGGAGAATATCGTCACTTAAAACAACATGCGGAACTTGCATGTAAGGGAGGACTTCCTGAAAGAAACTTCTTATTAATTGAAAATGGTGATGTAATAGAAGTTACTAGAAATTATATGAAGAAAACAGGAACTGTTACTTCAGGTCAAGTATTTGTTGATGGTTTAGGGGTTGGAGATGTAGGACATATAGTTCTTAGAGATAGAAAACATCTTTCACAAGATGGTATTTTAACAGTAGTAGTTACTATTGAAAGACAAACAGGTTGTGTTATTGCAGGACCTGATATAATTTCAAGAGGATTTGTATATGTAAGAGAATCTGAAGGCCTTATGGATGAAGCAAGAGAGCTTGTAAAGAACATTTTAGATGATTTCCAAGAAAGAAATATTACTGATTGGTCAACTCTAAAATCTGGAATGAGAGATGGCTTAAGAGAATTCTTATATGAAAAAACTAAGAGAAAGCCAATGATATTACCAATAATAATGGAAGTTTAAGCTTGACATAGTTAAATAGAAAGTATATTATAAAAAAGATGAGGATTGGGTACGAAAGTATCCAATTTTCTTTTGGAAAAAATGATTTATAGGTTTACATATTTTTTAATATAAATTTTGGAGGCAAAATATTATGGAATTAATTAAAAGGGAAGATATAAGAAATATAGCTATTATAGCTCACGTTGACCATGGTAAGACTACTTTAGTTGATGCACTTCTTAAACAAAGTCATGTTTTCAGAACCAATGAAAAGGTGCAAGAGAGAGTTATGGATTCTAATGATTTAGAAAAAGAAAGAGGAATAACTATACTTTCAAAAAATACTGCAGTAATGCACAATGGAGTTAAAATTAATATAGTAGATACTCCAGGACATGCTGATTTTGGTGGAGAAGTTGAACGTGTACTAAAAATGGTTGATTCAGTTTTATTAGTAGTAGATTCTTATGAAGGACCAATGCCACAAACTAAATTCGTTCTTAAAAAAGCATTAGAATTAGGATTAAAACCAATAGTTGTAATCAATAAAATAGATAAGCCAGATGCTAGACCAGAAGAAGTTATAGATGAAGTTTTTGACTTATTCTTAGAATTAGGTGCTAATGATGAACAATTAGACTTCCCTATAATATATGCATCAGCTAGAGCGGGGTATGCAAGATACAATGTAGATGATGAAAACAATGATATGCAACCTTTATTTGAAACAATAATAAAACATGTAGAATGTCCAGAAGGATACATAGATGAACCATTCCAAATGTTAGTAACTACATTAGATTCAAATGCATTTGTTGGTAAAATAGCAATTGGAAAAATTCACAGAGGAACTGTTAAGAAAAACCAAAATGTTTCATTGGTAAGCATGGATGGAACAACAAAGAATTATAAAGTTACAAATCTTTATACATATAATGGATTAAAAAGAGAAGAAGTTAATGAAGCTTCAATGGGTGATATTATAGCTTTAAGTGGTGTAACAGATGCAAATATTGGAGAAACTATAGCAGATTCTCAATGTCCAGAAGCTCTTCCATTTGTTCATATAGATGAACCAACATTAAGCATGAACTTTATGGTAAATAATTCTCCATTTGCAGGTCAAGATGGTGAATTTATAACATCAAGACATTTAAGAGATAGATTAATGCAAGAATTAGAAACTAATGTTTCTTTAAGAGTTAGAGAAATAACTCCAGAATGTTTTGAAGTGTCAGGAAGAGGAGAACTTCACCTATCAATACTTATTGAAACAATGAGAAGAGAAGGATATGAACTTCAAGTTTCTAAAGCAAATGTTATATTTAAAGAAGAAAATGGAAAGAAATTAGAACCAATTGAATATTTAACAATAGATGTTCCAGAAGAATTTATGGGACCTGTTATGGAAAAGCTTGGACCAAGAAAAGGAGAAATGGTAAACATGACTTCTGCAGTAAATGGTTATACAAGACTAGAATTTAAAATTCCTGCAAGAGGACTTATAGGATTTAGAAATGAATTTATGACAGATACAAAGGGTAATGGAATAATGAACCATGTATTTGATAGTTATGAACCATATAAGGGAGAAATTCCAACAAGAAGTAGAGGTTCAATAGTTTCTTTTGAAACAGGTGAAGCTATAGCTTATGGATTATTTAATGCTCAAGAAAGAGGTCAATTATTTATAGGACCTGGAACTCCTGTATATCAAGGAATGATAGTTGGTGTATGTGGAAGAGCAGAAGATATAGATATAAATGTATGTAAAGGAAAGAAACTTACAAATACAAGAGCTTCAGGTTCAGATGAAGCAGTTAAATTAGTACCACCAGTAATTATGTCTCTTGAAAATGCTTTAGAGTTTATAAATAATGATGAACTTGTAGAAATTACACCTAATAATATAAGAATGAGAAAAATTATATTAGATAGTGCTGAAAGAAAGAAAGCTATAAGCAGAAATAAAAGATAATCTTTTGAATAATAATAATTTATATTATAATAAAGTAAATGGTCTAAAAGGCTATTTACTTTTATTATATTATGGGAGGATTATATGAAAAAGAAAAAGGTAATACTATTATTAATAGTATTAATATTGGTTTTGGCTATAGGTGTATTAGAGTATTTTAGTGGAGTTGTGGAAAACCCCTTAAAATCTAATGAGGATAAAATAGAAGTAGTTATAGATGAAGGGGAAAGCTTTTATTCTCTTTTAGACAATTTATCTAGTAAAGGAATGTTAAAAAATAAAGAGATTATAAAGCTTAAATTAAAGCTAGACAATAAAACTAATATAAATTTAATTCCTGGAAAATATGAAATAAAAACTAATGTAACTCTTGAAAGACTTATAGAAATATTAGAAACAGAAGATTTAAATGAAAATAGAATTTCTATAACAATTCCAGAAGGGTATGATATAGAAGAAATGGGAGCCTTATTTGAAGAAAAAGGATTATTTTCAAAAGATGAATTTTTAAAGGCAGTTAAAAGTTATGAACTTCCAAGTTATGTTAAAAAGGATGATAATAAGAAATATAATTTAGAAGGTTATTTATTTCCAGATACATATTTTTTTGATAAAAATGCTACTCCAGAGGAAGTAATATCTTCAATGATTAGTGAATTTGAAAAAACCTTAAAGAAGGTAGAAGAAGAAACTAAAGTTACAATTAAAGAAGATGAAATAGAAAAAATAATAACAATAGCTTCTTTAGTTGAAGAAGAGGCAGAACTTGATGAAGAAAGAGATTTAGTATCTTCAGTTATATACAATAGATTAGAAAAAGGAATGAAATTAGAATTTTGTTCAACAATAAATTATGCTTGGGGAGAACATTTACCACAAGTTTTAAATAAACATTTAGAAATAGATTCTCCTTATAACACATATAAAAATCTAGGACTTCCAGTAGGACCTATAACAAATCCAGGAGAAAAATCAATAGTTGCAGCTGTAAAGCCAGCAAAAACAGATTATTTATACTTTATGCTATTATATAATCAAGGGGGAAAACATCATTTCTCTACTACTGGAGCAGAACATGAAAAAGTAAAAAAGGAAGAAGAAGCTAAAGCAAAGGCTAATTAATTATTTTTTGGAGGAAAAAAATGAGTAATATAACTTATGACTATATGGAAGAATATATTAGAGGATTAATTCCAGATAGAACAGGAGTTTTAAAAGAAATAGAAGATTTTGCAAGAGAAAATAAAGTGCCAATAGTTCAAAAAGAAACAGGAAAGTTTCTTGAATTTATGGTAAGTATGAAAAAGCCTCTTAGAATTTTAGAGTTAGGAACAGCTATAGGCTTTTCCTCAATATTAATGTATGAAGCAAGTGGAAATAATCCAGATATAGTTACTATAGAGAGAGATGAAAAAATGATAGAACTTGCAAATATTAATCTTAAAAGATTTAATCTTCAAGATAAAATAAAAATAGAAGAAGGAGATTGTTTAGAAATTTTAGAAAAACTTCAAGAACCTTTTGATTTAATTTTTATGGATGCAGGAAAAGGTCATTATAATCATTTCTTGCCACATTGTTTAAGACTTTTAAAAGAAGATGGAATAATAATTGCAGACAATGTATTATTTAGAGGAATGGTAGCTTCAAAGGAGCTTGTAAAGAGAAGAAAAATTACTATAGTAAAAAGAATGAGAACATATTTAGACATGGTATCTAGTGATGAAAACCTAATTACATCAGTAATTCCTATGGGAGATGGAATTGCAGTTACTAAGAGGAGGAAATAAAAAATGAGAAAGCCAGAAATTTTGGCACCAGCAGGAAATTTAGAAAAATTAAAAACAGCTATAGATTATGGTGCAGATGCAGTTTATTTAGGAGGAAGTAAACTTAATTTAAGAGCTTTTGCTGATAACTTTACTAATGAAGAAATGGCAGAAGGTGTTAAATATGCCCATGATAGAGGAAGAAAAGTTTATGTAACTATGAATGTATATCCTCATAATAGTGATTTAATAGGAATAGAAGATTATTTAAGAGAACTTTATAAATTAAATGTAGATGCTATTTTAGTTGCAGACCCATCAATACTTGTAATAGCAAAGGAAGTTGTTCCAAATTTAGAAATACATTTAAGTACTCAAGCTAATAATGTAAATTGGAAATCTGCAAAGTTTTGGTATGACCAAGGCATAAAAAGAATAGTTTTAGCTAGAGAATTATCATTAAAAGAAATAAAAGAATGTCATGATAATCTTCCAGAAGAATGTGATTTAGAAGCTTTTGTACATGGTTCTATGTGTATGAGCTATTCAGGAAGGTGCCTTTTATCTAATTACATGACAGGTAGAGATGCAAATAGAGGAGCTTGTGCCCAACCTTGTAGATATAAATATTATTTAGTTGAAGAAAAAAGACCTGGAGAATATTACCCAATTATGGAAGATGATAAGGGTACTTACATAATGAATTCAAAGGATTTATGTATGATAGAACATATAGATGATGTTATAAATGCAGGAGTTTATTCTTTAAAGATAGAAGGAAGAATGAAAAGTCCTTATTATGTAGCAGCAGTTGTAAAGGTCTATAGACAGGCAGTAGATGAATATATGAAAGACCCAGAAAATTATAAAGCTAAGCCAGAGTGGATGGAAAGCTTAATGAAGGTAAGTCATAGACGTTATCATACAGGATTTTATTATGGCAAGTCAGAAACTCAAATATTTGATTCATCATCTTATATAAGAAATGCAGATATTGTTGGAGTTGTAAGAGAATATGATGAAAATACAAAAATAGCAACAATTGAACAAAGAAATAAAGTCTTTGAAGGAGATGTTGTTGAGGTATTAAGACCAGAGGGTTCACCATTTAATGTTACTTTAAAAGATATGAGAGAAAATTCAGGAGAAAAAATAGAAAATGCCCCTAGAGCTCAAATGCTATTTAAAGTTCAAGTGGAAACTCCATTAAAACCAAAAGATATGTTAATAAAAGAAAAATAAAATTTGAATAAAACACTTCCATTTTGTTAATAATTCAATAAAGTGGAGGTGTTTTTTATTATTAGGTATAAAAATAAAAAAAGAACTATTCAAATATTGGCATTTTTTCTTACAATCTTAATTTTATTAGGAGTTAGATTAGTTTTTTTACAGCTATATCCTACAGAAAAAGTAGTAGCACAATATGAAAATCATCAAAGTGAACAAATATCAGATTCAAAATATGAAATTTTAGATACAAATGGAAATAGCTTAATGAAATACAATAATAAATATGTTTTAGTAATAGATTCAAAGCCTTTTAGTTTAAATAATTATGAGGAAACTTTAAAAGATTTAATGGCTTTAAATTTTATTATGAAAGGAGAAGATGATAAATTTAATTTTACTGATATTATGAAATCTAATGGAAAGGTATATTACAAAATATCAGAAGATACTTATAAAAAAATTAATTCATTAAAAGATATTAAAGGTATATATACCTATGTATATAGTGAAGTAGATAGAAAAAAAGCTTGGATGGTAAGTAGTTTTCTTTCAAAAATAGAAAGTAATGAAACAGAAAATACACTTCTTTGGAAGATAGATAAATATGTAGAAAATAATAAACTTCCTATGGAAGAATTTTACCTTGATAATAAAGGAATATATAGTGAAAATAAAATTAATATTAGTGAGGAAAATAAAAATATAAAACTTACAATAAACAAGGATTTTGAGGAAAAGGTTGGTGAAGTATTAAAAAAAGAAGAATATGAAGAGTTAGATAATGTAGCTGTAATGATAATGGAAGCAGAAAATGGAAAAATTAGAACTATGGTTCAAAAAGATGAAAGTGAAGCAAATTTAAATTTAGCTATAGAAGGAATAGGATATGAACCAGGTTCAATATATAAACTTATTACTTTAGGAGCAGCTTTAGATAAAGGAGTAATAACTTTAGAAAATACTTTTAGTTGTAATTCACAAATATGTGCAAAAAATAATTGTCATGGATTTTTAACAGTAGAAGAAGCTTTAGTAAAGTCTTGTAATGATGTATTTGGTAAGGTAGGAAATTTAGTTGGATATGAAACCTTAATGGAATATTCAGAAAAACAGGGCTTATTTAATAGAATATTAAATCTTCAAGGTGATGGAATAAATGAATCTAAAGGGGTAAAGCCTACTATAGAAGCTGGTATGAATAATATATCTATAGGACAATGTTTTAATGTAACACCTATACAAATGTTAGGAGCTATTAATACAATAACTAATAATGGAGTATATGTAAAACCTTATTTAATTGAAAGTATATTAGACAAAGATAACAATATAGTAGAGGAATTTTCCTCTGAAGGCGTAAAAGTATACAATCAAATAACAACAAGTCTTTTAAAAAAATCAATGAAAGCTGTAGTTGAAAGAGGAACTGGAAAAAAAGCAATGGTAGAAGGCATTGATATAGGAGGAAAAACAGGTTCTGCAACCTCTGGAACTAATAGTGGAACTCATGGATGGTTTGTTGGATATTTTAATATAAATGAAAAATATTATACAATGATTGTTTTTGTGCCTAATATACAAAGTAATAAAGAAAATGGAGAAGAACTTGGAGGGGGTAGTACTGCAGCTCCAATTTTTAAAGATATAGTTAAAAAATTAGCATATTAATATTAATAAATCCCTTATTTCTTGAATAGTATAGTATTAAGCACTGCTAGGAGGAGCAAGGTGTTTTTATTAACAAATTTCTTAGAGATTATATCAAACACAATTTTATTATCAGGATATATTTCTGGTAATAATATATTTCCATTACCATTAGATGAAGAGGAAGAAAAATTTTATTTAGAGAAATTAAAGGAAGGAGATAAAGAAGCAAAGAAAGTACTTATAGAAAGAAATCTTCGCTTAGTAGCTCATATTGTAAAAAAATATTCATTTCCTAATAAGGATGTGGATGAATTAATTTCAATAGGAACAGTTGGACTTATTAAAGCAATAGATTCTTTTAATTGTTCTAAAGGCACAAGACTTGCCACATATGCCTCTAGATGTATTGAAAATGAAATATTAATGTTATTTAGAAATAATAAAAAACAAAGAAATGAAGTATATTTACAAGAACCTATAGGCGTGGATAAAGAAGGAAACGAAATTTGTTTAATTGATGTTTTAAGTAGTGAAAAAGATTCTGTAATAGATAAAGTAGAAAGTAAATTAGAAATAAAATCTCTATATAAAAAAATGCAAGAGGTTTTAACAGAAAGGGAATATAACATAATTATAATGAGATATGGTTTAGATGATGGAAGAAATAGAACTCAAAGAGAAATTGCAGGTCTTTTAAATATATCAAGGTCATATGTTTCAAGAATAGAGAAAAAGGCATTAAAAAAATTAAAAAAGTCACTTAGTAATAATAGTTAAAATTAGTTTTTAAAGAATTTTAAAGCTATTTAATAAATAAAGCATATTATGTATAGAATTGTAATATTAAATGTGATAAAATAGAATTCAAGGAAATATTTTTATACAATAAGTAAAGGAATACATTAGCTTTATATAAAAATTTAGGAGGAAAAGTGATGTACGTATTAAATGAATTATTAACAAAAACAAATGAACTATTTGGCTCAGACGTTCATATCACAGTAGGTTTACCACCAATGGTAAGATTACATGGACAATTAACACCATTAGGAGAAGAACCATTAACAGCAGCAGATACTGAAGGTTTTGCAAAAGAAATTCTTGGAGCAACTAAATTCAAAGAATATTGTGAAATAGGTGAATATGATATAGCATATGCAATACCAGGGGTTGCCAGATTCAGAGTTAACCTTTATAAGGATAGAGGAACTCATGCTATAGCATTAAGATTAATTACTGAAGGAGTACCAACATTAGATGGATTAAGACACCCTTCAATATTAAAAGATTTAACAAAAAAGAGAAGAGGACTTGTACTTGTTACAGGACCAACAGGTAGTGGTAAATCTACAACTCTTGCCGCTATGATAGATGAAATAAATTCAAATAGAAGTGAACATATTATAACTCTTGAAGACCCAATAGAATATTTACACCAACATAAAAAATCTATAGTAAACCAAAGAGAAGTTGGAAGTGATACTCAAAGCTTTAATAATGCATTAAGAGCAATACTAAGAGAAGACCCAGATGTTATTCTAATTGGAGAAATGAGAGACTTTGAAACTATACAAATAGCCCTTACAGCAGCAGAAACTGGACACTTAGTATTTTCAACTCTTCATACTATTGGTGCAGATAAAACAATCGATAGAGTTATTGACGTATTCCCACCACATCAACAACAACAAATAAGAGTACAGTTAGCTGGTGTTTTACAAGGAATAATATCTCAACAATTAATGCCTACAGCTGATAATAAATCAAGAGTTGCAGCTCTTGAGATAATGACAATAACACCTGCAATACAAAACCTTGTAAGAGAAGGTAAGAGCCATCAAATTATATCTTCAATTCAAACTGGTGCAAAATATGGAATGAAAACAATGGACATGGCTCTAGCTGATTTATATAAGCAAAGAAAGATTACTAAAGAAACAGCACTTCAATATGCTGTAGATAAAGAAGTTTTAAAGAGAATGATGATTATGTAAAAAAATCTTATAAAATTGTAGCCTAAAGCTATAAAAAGGAAGTATAATAAAGGAGAGATGTAAAAGCATTTCTCTTTTATTATTATGAAAATAAAGTATTGAGGAGTGGAGACGAAAGAGATGCAAGATGTATTAATAACAGTAGTTGATTTTGGAAGTAAAAAACTTTCGGCTTCTTTAGGAAAAGGGACAGGAACAGAAGTAGAAATAGTTGCAAGTCAAAATGTTCCATCCAAAGGAGGAATAAAAAAAGGAATAGTTGAAGATATAGATATTTGTAAAGAATCACTAGGAGAAGTATTAAAAAAATTAGAATGGTTATCTGGTGAAAAAATAGAGGAAATCTATGTAGGAATATCATCTAAAAACCTTAGAGTTACTGAAAGCGATGGAGAGATTTACCTTGAAAAAGGTGAAGTAAGAGAAATAGATAAAAAAGATGTTATAGAAGATGCTAAGAAAAAAGTTTCATTAGCAGATGGGGAAGAAATTGTAGATGTTCTAGTTAATTTTTATACTTTAGATGGAAGAATAATAGATAAAGATATAAATGGCCTTGAAGGAAGAGATTTAAGAGTAAACATAACATTTATTTTAGGTTATAAAAAAGAATTAAATAAATATAAAGAGATAGTTAAAGAAGCTAATTATAAGTTAAAGGGCTTTGTAGTAAACATTGTAAGTGGAAAAAATGTATTTTTATATGAAGATAAATCAATGGGAATGCATGCATTAGTAGATGTAGGAGCTGAGATAACAGATATAGCTATTTTTAATAATGGAATACTAAAATACATATCTTCAGTACCATTAGGAGGAGAAAATATTACTAAAGACCTTTCTATTTGTGGAAAATATTCATTAGTAGAAGCAGAAAACTTAAAAAATATTTATAGTAAAAATTATGAAAGTATGTATAATGATAAAACTACAGATGATGTAATAGAGGTTGGAAGTACAAAGGTTTCAAAAGAATTATTTTATGGAGTAACACAAGCTAGGTTAGAAGAAATTATAAAATATATTAACTTAGAACTAAAAAAGACTTCCTTTTATGAGGGAATTTGTAGTATAATTATCTATGGAGATGGACTAGTTAACTATGAAAACATTGTATCAATTGTAGACAATACTATTGAGAAAAAATTTAAAGTTGTAACTAAGACAGAACTTGGTATGAAAAACTTAGCAGATATTTCTTCTTTAGCAGATGTTAAAGAAGTGTATGATAGATTAAGTTTAATTGATGAAGAAAAGATAGAAATAGAAAAATCTAAAGAAGAATTTAAAAACAGTTATGTTGAAGAAATTAATGATGAAAATAAAGAATATGAAGATGATGAAAAACCAAAGGGATTTATTGAAAAAATTAAGAAGTTCCTAATGGGAAGGTATTAAAGGAGGAGTTATTTTGTTAGATTTTGAAGTTGATATGCAGGAATTAACTAACATAAAAGTTATAGGATGCGGCGGCGGCGGAAGCAATGCTGTTAATAGAATGATAGTAGAAGGTTTAAAAAATGTTGAATTTATTGCTATAAATACAGATAAACAAGCCTTAATGCTTTCACATGCGGATCAAAAAATACAAATTGGTGAAAAATTAACTAAAGGACTTGGAGCAGGAGCTAATCCAGAAATTGGTCAAAAGGCTGCTGAAGAAAGTAGAGAAGAGATAACAGCTGCAATAAAGGGAGCAAATATGGTCTTTATTACTGCAGGAATGGGTGGAGGAACAGGAACTGGTGCAGCACCAGTTGTTGCTGAAATTGCTAAATCTTTAGAAATTTTAACAGTAGGTGTAGTAACAAAACCGTTCCCATTTGAAGGTAAGAGAAGAATGAGATATGCTGAAATAGGTATAGCTAATTTAAAAGAAAAGGTAGATACTTTAGTAATAATACCAAATGAAAGACTATTATCAATGGCAGATAAAAAGACAACTCTTTTAGATTCATTTAAATTAGCAGATGATGTATTAAGACAAGGTGTTCAAGCAATATCAGACCTTATTACAATACCAGGTGTAGTTAACGCTGACTTTGCTGATATAAAAGCTGTTATGTTAGATAAAGGTTTAGCACATATGGGAGTTGGATATGGTAAAGGAGATACAAGAGCTTCTGACGCTGTAACTCAAGCTATTTCTTCTCCATTATTAGAAACTTCTATAGATGGAGCTACTGGAGTTATATTAAACTTTACAGGTGGTGCTGATTTAGGAGCATTAGAAGTATATGAAGCAGCAGATGTAGTAAGAGAATCTGCAGACCCAGATGCAAACATAATCTTTGGAGCTGTAATAGATGAAAATTTAAAGGATGAAATAAGAATAACTGTTATAGCAACAGGTTTTGAATTTGAAGAAGGAGAAAATTCTCAAGACTTAGGAAGAACAATAGAAAGACCTAAGAAACAACAACATACAGTAAAAGAAGAATTCCAAAAACCAGTAGTAGAGCCAAAGCATGAAGAAGTAAAATATGAAGAACCTAAGGAAGAAGAACCAGAAATAGATATACCAGCTTTCTTAAGAAGATCTAGAAGAAATTAATATTTAATAAAAGTAAAGAGCCGATTTTTTAATCGGCTTTTTCAAATGATAATTTTAGTGTGAATTATTTATTTTATTTATAGATTAAAAAAATAAATAATTCACACTTTTTTTATTAATTTGATAATTTTATGAATATTTCTAATATTTTGGCAATACATAATGAAGAGATATATTTATAAATAGTTTTATTATAAAAAAGTATAGAGTAAAAATGTAGCTTGATGTAGAGAGTTGTAAAATATGAAATAAAAAAAATAAATTGCTTATATAAGGAAATGACAAAATTTTGAAAAAATATAAGTATAATTATTTTTAAAGAGGAGAGATGAAAAATGGAAATTTATTTAGATGTAATTCTCTTAGAAAATTTCATTGTAGATATCTTTTTACTCAAAATTACTTCTAAGGCCTTAAGAAAAAAAATTACTTTGAAAAGAGAATTTATAGGAGGTGTGTTAGCTACATTATATACTTTGGTTATGATTTTTAAAAGTTTAAAAATTTTCACATTAATACCTTTTCAAATAATTGTTCTTTATGAAGTGATAAATATTTCCTTTAAAGATAGTAATTTTATTTTCAAATTAAAGGCAATGGGAACATATTTAGTAGGGGCTTTTTTATTAAGTGGATTATGTATGATGTTTTCTGTTAATGGAAGTTTTAAAAAAATTTCTAATGTTTATGAGATAAAAGATTATTCAATTAAAGGTTTACTTATTTCTGTGATGATAGTATATATGGTTTTTAGTAGAATTTTTGAGTATATAAAAGAGAGAGCTTTAATAAATAATTTTACTTATGATATAGAATTTTTTATAGGAAATTCAAAATATGAAATTAAAGGCTTTTTAGATACAGGCAATGAACTTAGAGAGCCTATAACAAATTTTCCATGTATTATCGTAGAGGAAAACTTTATAAAAAATGTAAATGAAAAAGAAGTTTATTACATTCCATATAAAGCAATAGGTTATGTTGGAGGACTTAAAGGATTTTTAGGAAAGCAAGTGAGGATAAGGCAAGAAAAAGGAGGTGGATGGAAAGAAATAAATGCCATTATATGTCCTTGTAAAGAAGTCCTTAGTAAGGAAAGAGATTTCAATGCATTACTTTCAAGAGGTGTCATTTAAGGGAGAGTGAAATTATGTTAAATTTAGGGCTTATTTTAAATAAATTAATGGAAAGGTTGAATATACAAGGAAATAGCCTTCATTATGTAGGTGGTAGTGATGTTTTACCACCTCCTTTATCTAAGGAAGAAGAAGAAAAACTTCTTTTAGAATTACTTAATGGAAATGAGGATATAAGAGGAGTTTTAATAGAAAGAAATTTAAGATTAGTAGTTTATATAGCAAGAAAATTTGAAAATACAGGAGTATATATTGAAGATTTAGTTTCTGTTGGAACAATAGGGCTTATAAAAGCTGTAAATACCTTTAAGCCTGAGAAGAAAATAAAACTAGCTACCTATGCTTCTAGATGTATTGAAAATGAGATTTTAATGTATCTAAGAAGAAACAGTAAAATTAAAGCAGAGATATCTTTTTATGAGCCATTAAATATAGATTGGGATGGAAATGAACTTTTATTATCTGATATATTAGGGACAGAAAATGATATAGTATATAACCTTATTGAAGATGAAGTAGATAAACAATTATTATTTACAGCCTTAAAAAGTTTAAATGATAGAGAAAAAGAAATTATACAACTTAGATTTGGTCTTAATGGAAGTAGTGAAAAAACTCAAAAAGAAGTTGCTGATATTTTAGGAATATCACAATCATATATTTCTAGACTAGAAAAGAAAATAATTAATAGATTGAAAAAAGAAATTACTAAAATGACATAACTTGTCTTTAGTATAAAAGTATAATTCTTCGGAAATAATATAAATGAATTTTGTAATTACTTCCGAAGGGGTTGATGACATTTGATCATTAATAAAGTTGAAATTTGTGGAGTAAATACTTCAAAGCTTCCTGTTTTAAAAGAAAGTGAAAAAAGAGAATTACTTTTACAAATTAAACAAGGCAACAATGCTGCAAGAGATTCATTTATAAAAGGTAACTTAAGATTAGTTTTAAGTGTAATACAAAGATTTAATAATAGGGGAGAAAATGTAGATGATTTATTTCAGGTTGGATGTATAGGCTTAATGAAAGCTATAGATAATTTTGACTTACATCAAAATGTAAAATTTTCTACATATGCAGTACCTATGATAATAGGAGAAATAAGAAGATATCTTAGAGATAATAACTCAATAAGAGTAAGTAGATCATTAAGAGATATAGCTTATAAAGCACTTTTAGTAAGGGATAAATTAATAAAAGATAACAATAAAGAGCCAACAATATCACAAATATCAAAGGAATTAAATCTTCCAAGGGAGGATGTGGTATTTGCTTTAGATGCAATACAAGATCCAGTATCATTATATGAACCTATATATCATGATGGTGGAGATGCTATTTATGTTATGGATCAAGTAAAAGATAATAAAAATACAGATGAAAGCTGGCTTGAAAATATATCAATAAAAGAAGCTATGAAAAAATTAAGTAGTAGAGAAAAATTAATATTAAATTTAAGATTCTTTAATGGAAAAACTCAAATGGAGGTGGCAGATGAAATAGGAATATCTCAAGCACAGGTATCAAGACTTGAAAAGATAGCTTTAAAACATATGAAAAATCATGTGTAATAAAAAACATTAAAATTTCATATTATTCTTACAGAAAGGTGGGATAAATATGGAAGAAGAAATGCTTCATTCAATTAATGCTATGAGAACTATGGAAATAATTGATATTAATACAGGTAGAAAGCTTGGTTTTATAAAAGATATAAAAATAGACTGTAATGAAAATAAAATAGTTTCTATAATTTTACAGGGAGAAGAAAAAGGATGGTTTTCAAAAGGAGATGATATAGAAATATTATGGAATAACATTTCTAAAATTGGAATTGATGTGCTTCTTGTAGACTTAGAAGATATTAATAATATTTTAAGTATACACTAGAAAATACACACATAAGTATGTATAATAATTTTATCAGATAAAAGGTTATAAATAAGAAAGGTGGAGCACATATGAAATGTCCTTTTTGTTTTTTTGAAGAAAGCAAGGTTATTGATTCAAGATCAGCAGATGACAATACAACAATTAGAAGAAGAAGAGAATGTTTAAACTGTGGCAAACGATATACAACATATGAAAAAATAGAAAGTATTCCAATTCAAGTAATAAAAAAAGATCTAACTAGGGAAAACTTTAATAAGGATAAAATAGTTAATGGACTAATTATTGCTTGTCAAAAAAGACCTATTTCAAGAAGTCAAATAGAAAAGTTAGCAGATGAAATAGAAAGGGATATTTCTAATAAAATGATAACTGAAATTAAAAGTAAAGATATTGGCGAAATGGTTATGAAAAAACTTAAGGAATTAGATGAAATTTCTTATGTAAGATTTGCTTCAGTTTACAGACAATTTAAAGATATTGATACATTTTTAGAAGAAATAGAAAGTCTAAAGACTAATCAAGATTAAGAAAAAAGGTGAAGGCTATAAGAATTATCTAATAAGCATTTCACCTTTTTCTTTTATAAAAAATCAAAGCATATAAAAAAATAAACAAGATATTTAAGTAAGGGCAAAAAAATAAACATATCAATAAAATAAGGAAAATCAAAGAAAACAAACATTAAGAAAGTTAAAGGTATGTTAATTTATATTATTAAAAATAGATTATAATAGTGCAAAATGTTAAAATAATGTTTAGATATAGGAGGAAGAAATGAATAATTTAAATATAAATAATTTAAAAAGATTTAAAGATTACTTAGTAATAGAAAATGAAAAGAGTAAGGTTGTTTTTTCAACAGCAGAAGAAAATAGAAGTTTTAATAGACATACAGATGATGGAGTAGAAAATCTTATGAGTATAAAAAAAGATTTTAATGTAAATCATGTATCATATTTAAAACAAATTCATTCTGATGAAATACTTATAATAAATGAAGATAATATAGATAGTATAAATGAAAGTGAAGGGGATGCAATAATTACAGATTTAAAAAATATTGCTATTGGAGTTTTTACTGCTGATTGTGTTCCTATAATATTAATTGATGAAAAAAAGCAGGTTTCTGCAGCAATACATAGTGGTTGGAAAGGAACATTTAAGTCAATTACTTTAAAAACAATAAAAAAACTTGAAAGCACTTATGACTCTAAAGCAGAAGATATTAAAGCTTATATAGGTGCTCATATAAGACAATGTTGCTATGAGGTATCTGAAGAATTAAAAGAAAAGTTTATTGAAGAAAAAAATATAAGCACAGATTTACTTTTCAAGGGAAGAAATTTAAGTATGGAAGAATGTATATTAAAAGATATTAGAGATTCAGGAATAAAAGAAGAAAATATTTATTCATTACCTTTATGTACTCATTGTACTGAAGAAATAAAGTTACATTCTTATAGAAAATCAAAGGGACTTTATGGAAGAATGTTTTCTTTTGTAATTTTAAATTAAAGGGGAGAAAAATAAATGGCTGAGGGAAAAGTTTTAGTTGTAGATGATGAAGAACATATTGTAGAATTATTAAAATTTAATTTAGAAAATACAGGATATAAAGTAATTACTGCAAATAATGGTAATGATGCTATTAGTTTAGCAAAGGAGAATAAACCTGATTTAGTACTTTTAGACTTAATGCTTCCAGGCATGGATGGTTTTGATGTATGTAAAGAAATAAAAAGAAATACTGAAACTAGAAAAACAGCAATTATTATGCTTACTGCAAAGGGGGAAGAATTTGATAAAATATTAGGTTTAGAACTTGGAGCAGATGATTATATAACAAAACCTTTTTCAATAAGAGAGCTTCTTGCAAGGGTAAAAGCTGTGCTTAGGAGAAGCGCAAATGTTAAAACAGAAGAGATAAATGTATTTGAAAGTGGTCATCTTAATGTTAATTTTGAACGTCATGAAGTAAAGGTTAATGGAGAAAAGGTAGATATGACTCTTAAAGAATTTGAACTTTTAGAGATTTTAATAAAAAATAGAGGAAAAATTCTTCAAAGAGAAACTTTATTAGATAAAGTGTGGGGCTATGAATATATAGGGGAAACAAGAACAGTAGATGTTCATATAAGATATCTTAGAAAGAAAATTGAAAAAGATGATAAAAATCCTAAATTTATTGAAACCATAAGAGGAGTGGGCTATAGATTTAGTTCAGATAATAATTAAAATGAAGAAAAAGATAATAATAACAATAATAATAACCATAGTTTTCTCTTTAGTATTAGCTACCACTTCATTTTTAACAATCTTTAATGTAGAAAATATGAGAAAAGTTAAAAGTAATTTAAAAAATTATGCTGAATATATAGTAAGAAATAATTATGAAGATATAAATGAAGTAAAAGGAATAAAATTAGATAATACAACTATTAGATGTACATATATAAATTCAGATGGACAAGTTATTTATGATACTTTAGGAGAGGTTGATGAAAATCACTTAAATAGAATAGAAGTAAAAGAAGCATTAAAATATGGAGAAGCTTATGCTGTAAGAAATAGTACTACAGACAATGAAAAGTTAGTGTATTATGCAAAAAAGCTTGATAATGGTAATATATTAAGGCTTTCAGTATCTTTTAAAAGCATAAGCTATTTTAATTTTTACAAGCTTGGATATTCTCTTATAATAGGTATATTAATATTTGTATTTACTTTTATAATTTCAATGAAGCTTGTAAGAACAATAATGAAACCAGTAAATGAACTTGAAGAAGTAACAAGTAGAATAGCAAGAGGAGACCTTCATATTAGAGCTAAAGCAAAAACTAATGATGAATTAGGAACTTTAGGAAAAACATTTAATAACATGGCAGACCAACTTCAAAGTAAAATGAATGAGGTTATGGATAAACAAAATAGACTTGAATCTATTGTTAAATCTATGGAAAGTGGAGTAATAGCTGTTGATTTAAGTGGTAATATTATAATTATAAATCCCTATGCAAAAAGAATATTTGGCATTAAAGATGATATTACAGGAGAAAAAATATATGATTATATTAAAGATTTTGATATAAATTATTTTTTAAATGAAGAAGAGGAAATAGCAAAAGAAATAAAAATTCTTCATCCTGCAGAAAGGGAACTTAAAATAAAGAAAGCTTTTATACTAAGTGGTCGTGAAAAGATAGGTAAAGTTATTGCTGTTCAGGATATTTCAGATATAAAAAGACTTGAAAATATGAGAAGTCAGTTTGTGGCAAATGTAACTCATGAATTAAAAACACCATTAACATCTATAAAAGGTTTTGCAGAAACATTAAAATATGTTGAAGATGAAAAAACAAGAGAGAAATTTTTAGATATTATTGATAATGAGGCTGAAAGGTTAAGTAGACTTATAAGTGATATACTTGTACTTTCTAAAATTGAAAGCTCAACTACAACAGATGATGAAGATTTTATGCCTTATATAGTAATAGATGAGGTTATTAGTATTGTAAAAAATATGGCAGAGTCAAAAAATATTTCATTAATAGTAGAAAAAAGTGAAAAAGATATAAAGCTTCATGGAGATAAGGATAAATTCCTTCAATTAGTTTTAAACCTTGTTGAAAATGGAATAAAATATTCTAATGAAGGCTCAACAGTAAAGGTTAGAAGCTTTATTAAAAAGGGTGATTATATACTTGAAGTAGAGGATAATGGCATAGGAATTCCTAAAGAAGATATGCCAAGAATATTTGAAAGATTTTATAGAGTGGATAAATCTAGAAAAGGTGGAGGAACAGGTCTTGGTCTTGCAATAGTAAAACATATTGTTAAAATATTTAATGGAGAAATAAGTATAGAGAGTGAATTAAATAAAGGCTCTATTTTTACAGTTACAATAAAAAATATATAGTAGTTTTAAAGTGTGAATTGTTAATTAATAATTCACACTTTTTTTACAAAAGTTTAATTGTTAAGAAATGATAAAGGTTACAATAAATAATGTTAAATTTAATTAATATTTTCCTAATATTAATTAACAATAGGGTAATATTACTTTAACTTTCAGGTAATACTATTAAATTGTTCAAGAAAATAAAAGAAAAAAACATATATATAATGTTTGGAGGAATAATAATGAAAAAAAGAACTTTAAAATTAATAATGAGCGGATTAATGGTGGCTATGATTGGAGGAGCTTTAGCTGGATGTGGAAATAGTTCAGATACTTCAACTAACTCAGCATCATCTAATGATAAAAAAGTAACAATAGCAGTTTCAGGTTCAACTTCTGTAGGTCCATTAATGGAAAAGGTTGCTGAAAGTTATGAAGCTAAAAATAATAATGTATCAATAGAAATAAATCAAGTTGGTTCATCAGCAGGAATAAAAGATGCTATAAATGGAGTAGCTGAAATTGGAATGTCTTCAAGAGATTTAAAAGATGAAGAAAAATCAAGTGGAGCTAAGGGAACAGTAATAGCATATGATGGGATAGCTGTAATAACAAACACTGAAAACAAGGTAAAAGATTTAACATTAGAACAATTAAAAGATATTTATACAGGAAAAATAACTAACTGGAAAGATGTTGGAGGAGAAAATGGTCAAATAGTAGTAGTTTCAAGAGAAGATGGTTCAGGAACTAGAGATGCTTTCCAAGAAATTGTTGGTTATAAATCAGAAGAATTAGTAGCAGATGCAACAATAGCAGATGGTTCAGGTAATATAAAGACAACTGTTTCTGGAAATAAAAATGCAATAGGATTTGTTTCATTCTCATATGTTGATGATAGTATAAGTGCTTTAAAAGTAAATGGAGTAGAACCAACTGAAGAACTTGCAAAAAGCGGTGAGTATAAATTATCAAGACCATTTTTACTTGTAACTAAAGATGATACTTTAACAGATGAAGGACAAAAAGTTATTGATTATATATTAAGTGATGAAGGACAAAATATAGTAGCAGAAGACAAACTTATAAAAGTAAACTAATTAAACTTAAAAACTATGCCCTCTTTAAGAGGGTATATTTATGTAAAACTTACATATTAAAAAGCATAACTTCTAGGAGGTAATTTAATGCTTAATAAAAATAAAAGCAATAAGGTTAAATATATAATCGAATATATTACAAAGTTTATATTTTTTATAAGTGCAATGCTTGCAGTAATTAGTCTTTTACTTATTATAAGCTTTGTATTTTATAAAGGATTATCCCCTTTTATAAAAGAAGGATATTCATTTAAAGATTTTCTATTAGGTACTAAGTGGGTGCCAAGTAGTGAACAATTTGGAATAGCACCAATGATAGTAGCATCTATATTAGCTACCTTAGGAGCTTTAATAATAGGAATTCCAATAGGAATATTAACAGCTGTATTTATAGCAGAAATAGCACCTAAAAAAATTGGTAAAGTAATTTCAACAGCTGTTGAGTTATTAGCTGGAATACCATCAGTATTATATGGAGTATTTGGACTAGCAATTATAGTTCCATGGATACAAAATACATTTAATCAACCAAAGGGACAAAGTTTGTTAGCAGTAATAATAGTATTAGCAGTAATGATGCTTCCAACAATAGTAACAGTTTCAGAAACTGCAATAAGAGCTGTACCTAAAAGTTATAAAGAAGGTTCTTTAGCCCTTGGAACATCTCATATAGAAACTACTTTTAAGGTAGTTGTACCAGCTGCTAAATCAGGTATTTTAGCAGGAGTAGTGTTAGGAGTAGGAAGAGCTATTGGAGAAACAATGGCAATAATATTAGTAGCAGGAAATTCACCAATAATTCCAACATCAATATTTAATGGAGTAAGACCTTTAACAACTAATATAGCCTTAGAAATGGGATATGCATATGGAACACATCAAGAGATGTTGTTTGCAACAGGAGTGGTTTTATTTATATTTATTTTGTTACTAAATTTACTATTAAGTAAGCTTTCTAATAAGGAAGGTGCATAAAGATGAATTCAAGAAAAGTTAAAGACAATGTTTTTAAAGCTTTATTATGGCTTTCAGCAGGAATAACAGTATTTATATTAGTATTTATTTTAGGATTTATATTTATAAAAGGTTTTAGAAAAATAAACTTAACATTTTTAACAGCAGATTATTCTGCCTCTGGAAATGGAGGAATACTTCCAATGATAGTTTCAACTCTCTATTCAGTAGTATTATCAATAGTAGTTGCAACACCAATTGGAGTTTTAGCTGCAGTATACCTTCAAGAATATGCAAAACAAGGAAAACTTGTAAAAGTAATAAGATTTGCAACAGAAAGTTTATCTGGAATTCCTTCAATAGTATATGGATTATTTGGTTCAATATTTTTTGTTGATGTATTAGGATTTGGATATTCTATTTTAGCAGGTTCATTAACTGTTTCAATAATAATACTTCCAGTAATAATAAGAACTACAGAAGAAGCATTAAAGTCAGTTCCAAAATCTTATAGAGAGGCTTCATTAGGTCTTGGAGCAACAAAGTTTCAAACTTTATATAAAGTAATAGTTCCAAGTTCTCTTCCAGGAGTTTTATCTGGAGTAATACTTTCAATTGGACGTGTAGTTGGAGAATCAGCAGCAATATTATTAACATCTGGAACAGTTGCAAAAATGGCTACAAGTATTATGTCAAGTTCAAGAACTCTTACAGTTCATGCTTATTTAGTTACTAAAGAATCTGGTGATATTGAACAAGCTGCAGCTGTTGGTATAGTTTTAATAGTTATAATATTACTTTTAAATACAGTAGCAAAATTAATAACTAAGAAATTTAGTAAAGCAAATTATTAAATAGAGGTGTAAAAATGGCTAAAATAACAGTTAAAGATTTAGATTTATATTATGGCTCTCATCAAGCTTTAAAAAAGATAAATATGAATATAGAAAAAAATGAAGTTACTGCATTTATAGGACCTTCAGGATGTGGTAAATCAACCTTTTTAAGAACATTAAATAGAATGAATGATTTAATAGATGATGTAAAGATAACAGGAGAAGTTTTAATAGATGGAGAGGATATTTATAAAAGTAATGATGTAATTGCTTTAAGAACAAAGGTTGGAATGGTCTTTCAAAAACCAAATCCTTTCCCAATGTCAATATATGATAATATTGCATATGGACCAAGAATACATGGTATAAAGGATAGAAAAAAATTAGACCAAATAGTTGAAGAAAGTTTAAAAAGTGCAGCTATATGGGATGAAGTTAAGGATAGACTTAAAACAAGTGCTATGGGTTTATCAGGAGGACAACAACAAAGACTATGTATAGCAAGAACTTTAGCAGTTTCTCCAGAAATAATATTAATGGATGAACCAACTTCTGCACTAGACCCTATCTCTACAAGTAAAGTAGAAGAACTTATGGATGAACTTAAAAAGCAATATACTGTTGTAATTGTAACTCATAATATGCAACAAGCAGGTAGAATAGCTGATAAGACAGCATTTTTCTTAACTGGTGAAGTTGTTGAGTTTGGAAAAACAGATGATATTTTCTATAAACCAAGGGATAAGAGAACAGAAGATTATATAACAGGAAGATTTGGTTAAAATTTTAAGGAGATGAAGAAAAATGACATTAACTTCACAAAAAATAAGAATAAAAGAAATCAATTGTCAAATAGTTCAAATGTCAACATTAGTTGAAAAGCAATTATATGCAAGTATGATTGCACTTAAAAATCATGATTTAGAAATTATTAATAAGATTATGAAGGAAGATGATAAGGTAGATGAACTTCAAAAGAAAATAGAAGAAGAGTGTATAAAATTTATAGCAAGTGAACAACCTTTAGCTAAGGATTTAAGAAATGTATTTACAGCAACTAAGGTAGTTACAGATTTTGAAAGAATGGCAGATTATTCAGTAGATATATGTAAAATAATTAAAAGAATGAATAATGATGCTACAGATTTTGAAGGAGATGCTCTTTCTTTATGGGTAATGGAAGAAAAAATAAGAAAAATGATTTCTTTAGCTACAAATGCCTATGTAAATATTGATGAAGAACAAGCTTATGAAATATGTAAGATGGATGATGAAATAGATTCCCTTTATAAAACTATATTTGAAAGTACTTTAAAAAATGTAAAGCTTGATGAAGTAAGAGCAAATAAAAATGCACAACTTTTATTTGTAGCTAAATATTTAGAACGTGTAGCAGACCATGTAACAAATATATGTGAATGGATAATATTTTCTAAAACTGGAGAATATGTAGACCTTAATGAATAATAAATAATCTTTATAAAAAGTATACTCATCATATTAAAAAATATATAATCTTAGGTTCATTATTTTATGAAGCAGTGACTTTAAGCTATAATGAGCCTAAGATTTTTTTTATTATGAAAGATTATATTTAATTTGACTTACTATTGTTAATAATGTAATATAGCATAAGATGGGGTATTTGCATGGATAGGAAGTGAAAAAATGAAAAACTTAATAAGAAGTACTTCCAGGAAGTATAGCTGAGGAAATTGAAGTTAGAGATTATTTATTATCTGTTAATGAAGAAGAGATTCATAATATCTTTAATAAATACTTATAACGAGGAGGAATAAAATTTATGAGAAAGCCAATAGTTGCTTTAGTTGGTAGACCAAACGTTGGAAAGTCTACTTTATTTAATAAAATAGCAGGACAAAGAATATCTATTGTTCAAGATACTCCAGGAGTAACAAGAGATAGAGTTTATGCTGATGCAGAATGGTTAAATTATAGCTTTACAATGATAGATACTGGTGGTATAGAACCAGAAAGAGATGATATTATAGTAAAGCAAATGAGAAGACAGGCTCAAATAGCTATAGAAACTGCTGATGTAATAATATTTTTAGTTGATGGAAAAGAAGGAATTACATCTGCTGATGAAGATGTTGCAAATATGCTTAGAAAAAGTAAAAAGCCAGTTGTATTAGCAGTAAATAAAATTGACTCTTTAAAAGAAGAGGATAATGCATGGGAGTTTTACAATTTAGGTATTGGAGACCCAATAACAATATCAGCATCTCAAGGACTCGCCCTTGGAGATATGCTTGATAGAGTTGTATCTTATTTTGACCCTATATCAGAAGAAGAACAAGAGGATGAATATATAAGGATAGCTATGGTAGGTAAGCCAAATGTAGGTAAATCATCTCTTATAAATAAGCTTTTAGGAGAGGAAAGAGTTATTGTATCTAATGTTCCTGGAACTACTAGAGACGCAATAGATAGCTATTTAGAAAATGAACTTGGAAAGTTTATATTAGTTGATACAGCTGGTATAAGAAGAAAGAGTAAGGTTAAAGAGGAAATAGAAAGATATAGTGTTATAAGAACCTTAGCTTCTATAGAAAGAGCTGATGTTTGTATACTTATGATAGATGCTACAGAAGGAATAACTGAACAGGATGAAAAGATAATAGGTTTTGCACATGAAAAGAGAAAGGCTATTATGGTTATAGTTAATAAGTGGGATCTTGTAGAAAAAGATGATAAAACTATGAATAAATTTAAAAGTGACCTTCAAAGTAACTTAAAGTTCTTAGGATATGCAGAATATTTATTTATATCAGCTTTAACAGGTCAAAGAGTTCATAAAGTTTTAGAAATGGCAAAAAAATGCTATGATAATTATTCAAAGAGAATACCAACAGGAGTTTTAAATGATGTTATAAATAAAGCTGTACTTATGAAAGAACCACCTGTAGTTGCTCTTAAGAGACTTAAAATTTTCTATGCAACTCAAGTTGCAGTAAAACCACCTAAATTTGTGTTCTTTGTAAATGATATGCAGGCAAGACATTTTTCATATGAAAGATATTTAGAAAATCAAATTAGAGATAGTTTCGATTTTAAAGGAACTGGTATTGAAATAGAATATAGAGAGAGGAAGGATAAGTAATGAGTAAAATAGCCTTTATCGGTGGAGGGAGCTTTGGTAGCGCACTATCTGTTTTGTTAGCAAAAAAAGGAAATGAAGTAGCCATATATGACAGAGATGAATATGTTGTAAATGATATAAATAAAAACAAAAGAAATAGTAAATATTTAAAAGATTTAATAATTCCAGAAGGTGTAAAAGCATACTCCAATATGGAGGAGGCTATTAACTCAGCAGAATATATTGTTTTTGCAGTTCCATCTCATGTAATAAGGTCAGTTGCAAAAAGTTTAAAAGGAAAAATTTCAGAAAGTGTTCCTATAATATCTATTGCTAAAGGAATTGAGGAAGGAAGCGATAAAAGATTATCCGTGGTAATTGAAGAAGAGCTTCCTAAAAATCCAATAGTTATTCTTTCAGGACCTAGTCATGCAGAAGAAGTAGCTTTAGAAATTCCAACAACAGTAGTTGTATCATCAAAGAATATGAAGTATGCAGAAAAGGTGCAAGATTTATTTATGTGTCCATGGTTTAGAATATATACTAATGAAGATTTAATTGGAATAGAAATAGGAGGGGCATTAAAAAATGTTATTGCCCTTGCGGCTGGAGTAATAGATGGAGTAGGCTATGGAGACAATACTAAAGCAGCATTAATGACTAGAGGAATGGCAGAAATTGCTAGAGTAGGAGTAGCATTAGGAGGAAAAGCAGTAACCTTTTATGGTTTAACAGGAATGGGAGACTTAATAGTTACATGTACTTCTATGCATTCAAGAAATAGAAGAGCTGGAATTTTAATAGGTGAAGGAAAAACATTAGATGAAGCTGTAAAAGAAGTTGGAATGGTAGTTGAAGGAGTAAAGGCTTGTAAGGCATTTTATGAATTAAAAGAAAAGATAAATGTTTCTATGCCTATAACAGATGCTCTTTATAATGCTTTATTTAAGGGAGTTGACCCTAAAACTGCTGTAAATAATTTAATGGTTCGTGAGAAAAAATCTGAAAGTTTATAAAGGCTTTATAATTTAAAAGTGTGAATTATTATTTTTAAGTTTATTTAAGATAATAATTCACACTTTTTTTATTCTATAGGAAATTATATATATTTGTTATAAAAAATAGTTCATTTTATTAAAGGTTAATCATATCATATAGAGATGGTGTAGTATATATCAAATTGAATAAAATATAATAAGGAGAATATACATATACTGTTAAGAATAAATTTAGGAGGTTATAACTTGGAGAGCTTCAATATATATAAGGACATAGCTGAAAGAACCCAAGGCGACATATATGTTGGTGTGGTTGGTCCTGTAAGAACAGGTAAATCAACCTTCATAAAAAAATTTATGGACTTAATGGTTATACCAAAGATTGATAATAGCTTTAAGAAAGAAAGAGCTAAAGATGAACTTCCACAAAGTGGCTCAGGAAAAAGTATTCATACAACAGAACCTAAATTTGTACCAAATGAAGCAATTGAAATAAGCTTAAATGATGAAATAAAATTTAAAGTTAGAATGGTAGATTGTGTTGGGTATATTGTAAAGGGTGCACTTGGATATCTTGAAGGAGAAAACTCTAAAATGGTTCATACACCTTGGTATGATTATGAAATCCCTTTTGAAGATGCAGCAGAAATAGGAACAAGAAAAGTAATACAAGACCATTCAACAATAGGCCTTGTAATAACAACTGATGGAAGTATTACAGGTATTAAAAGAGAAGAATATTTAGAACCAGAAGAAAGGGTTATAAATGAACTTAAAATGATAAATAAACCATTTGTTATTATACTTAACACTTCAAGACCAAATTCGCAAGAAACTAAAGCATTAAAAAAGGAAATGGAAGAAAAATATAAAGTTACAGTACAAATAATGGATGTATATAATATGAATGAAGAAAATATAGAAGAAATATTTAAATGTGTACTTAATGAATTCCCAGTAAAAGAAATTAATATTGATATGCCAGAATGGCTTGAAAAATTAGAACCTAGCCATTGGTTAAAAAAAGATTTCTTCAACATAATTAAGGAGATGAGTGAAGATATATCTAAAGTAAAGGATATAAAAATCTCCCTTGATAAAATAAAAAATGATGAGTACTTAGGCACATCCACATTATCAGAAATGGATTTAGGAATAGGAATAGGAAGAGTAGTATTAAAGCCAGAAGATGGGGTTTTTTATAAAGTTCTTAGTGAAATATGTGACTTAAATGTATCTTCAGAAAGCGATTTATTAGCAATAATTAAAGATTTAAACTTTGCTAAAAAAGAATATGATAGAGTAAAGGATGCTTTAAATGATGTAAGAGAAACAGGCTATGGATTAGTTGCACCACAATTATCAGAAATGAAATTTGAAGAGCCTGAAATTGTGAAACAAGGAAATAAATTTGGAGTAAAATTAAAAGCAAGTGCACCATCTCTTCACTTTATAAAAGCAGATATAAAAACAGAAATAAGCCCTATAATGGGATCAGAAAAAGAATCAGAAGAACTTGTAAAAGCTATACTAGACCAATTTGAAACAGACCCAACAAGCCTTTGGCAAAGTAATATGTTTGGAAAATCACTAGAAGTACTAGTAAAAGAAGGACTTCAAAACAAACTATACAAAATGCCAGAAGATGTTCAAATAAAAATCCAAAAGACCCTTCAAAAGATTATAAATGAGGGAAATGGAGGACTTATTTGCATTATATTGTAAAAAAGATTGTAGTTTCAAACATTAATTAAATAAAACATTATCAAAAAATATTAAATATAAAAAGTTATTTATATAAAACTATTTTTTACCTTCAAAATTTATAAATCTTTTTAGAGTCTAAGCATAATCTTAGGCTCTTTTTCTATTTGTAAAAAAATAACACTTAAAGAGATATAGAAAAAATATTTTATTTGAAATTCAGATTTGTATAAATAAGTTCCTTGATATAAATTCTTTGATATAATTAATAGGGATGTAGATAAAACAGATGTAAGCCTCTATTTATAAATATAAGTTCGCATAAATATTAGATGTTACGGAAAGTAACAATGTTGTTACAGTTCATTTCTTGATTGTTACAAGGCATATGCAGTAGGATGATCTTGTAAATAAAACAATGCCATGATAGATGGCAGATTATAAGGAGGAATTTAAAATGACATTTGGAGAAAAATTAAAGGAAGCAAGAAAAAAAGCAGGATTATCACAAGAACAGTTTGCGGAGAAAATGAATGTTTCAAGATCTGCAATTGCTAAGTGGGAAACTGATAAAGGTATGCCAGATGTAAACAATCTTAAAGTCATGTCTCAGTTGCTTAATGTTAGCATTGATTATTTGTTAGATGAAGATGAAAAGATTAGCTTTAATGAGATGAAAGAAGCTATTAATCTTGATGAATATGAAAAATCAGGTAAATGTAGAGATAAAAAAGATGCTGTCTGTTATGCAAAAAATAGTGATGCTACTAAGATTTATCCATTGATTAGAACAAAGAAAATGAGCAAAGCAGAATGGTTATTGGATTTTGTAGTTCAGCCAGGTGTTGTGCAACTTGTTGATTATTTAAATGACAATTCAGCCTATTATTTAGTTGAGAAAAATGATAAGCAATATCTTATTAAAGTAACAAAAGATTTTATTATTACAAATGAATTGGCAGAAAAGGTTAATGTAAAAAAGTTTATAATAGGTAAACACATGTATAAAAGTGCAGGATACACATTAATTTAATAATTAGATTTTTAAGTAAAAAATAAACTTAACTAAAAAGCATTGTTTTAGATAAAAGTATAAAAAAGTATACTAATTTTCTAAATACAATGCTTTTTTAGTAAGAGAAAAAAGAAGATTTAGTTTTACTTTAATAATAATTTTTTATAGGATAAGTCTATTGCAAAAGCACCAAGTGGAGCTGTTAACACTATTGCTAATACTGCAACTGTTAATATAGTGTTTCCACAAGCAAATCCTAATGCTAAGGGTATTCCACCTATTGCGGCTTGAACAGTTGCTTTTGGTGTATATGCCATCATTGTAAATAATTTTTCTTTTCCTGAAAGATTAGTTCCAAGAAGACATACAAATACTCCAAACATTCTAAATATTAATGCACCTATAATAACAATTATTGCCTTTAAGCCCACATTTTTAAGATAACCAATATTAACTGTTGCACCTACAAGTACAAATAGGAATACTTCTGCGCCTACCCATAGCTTTCCATATTTAAGTGCTAGCCTTTTTGCCACAACTTCTCTTTTTCTTTGAAGTCCAATACCAACAAACATAATTGCAATAAGTGCTGAAAATGTAATGGCTGTTGTAAGTTTGTCTTCAATTACAACAAGTATGAATGAAATACTTAAGATTATAAGTACTTTTGAAGTATCACGTATATGTATCTTTTTAAAATAAAATGCTAGTAAATATCCTATAAAAAGTCCTATACAAATTCCTAGAATAATTGATATTGGAATATTTATAAAACTTAATATGGAAGTTCCTTTTCCTTGAATTATTCCAGTAAAGGTTGAAAAAAGCACAATTACATATACATCATCTACAGAAGCACCAGCTAATATTAATTGTGGAATTCCTTTGTTTGTTCCATAGCCTTCATCCATGATTTTTACCATTCTTGGCACAACTACAGCAGGAGATACTGCTGCTAAAACAGAACCTAGGATAGTTGCTTCTAAAATTGATAGTCCCATAACCTTTGGTGCAATTAAAACCATTCCTAACAATTCAAAACTTGCAGGAACAAAACACATAAGAATAGCTGGTCTGCCTATTTTTTTAAGACCTGATAAATCAAGTCCTAAACCAGCTCTTGTTAAAATAATAATCAAAGCAATTTTCCTAAGCTCTGCTGAAATGTTTAAAATACTTCCATCAAGTAAATTTAATACATATGGTCCTAAAATAATACCTGTTATTAACATTCCAAGTAGGTTTGGTAATTTTATCCTTTGACATATCCACCCCATAAACATACCAATAATTAAAATTAATGCAATACTTAATAACATTATAGTCCTCCTTTTTACGCAGAAAAAGCTGATAGCATCTGCGTTAATTTATTAATCGCAGAAGTCATCAGCTTAATAAGCGGTTTAAGTATTATTATACTTAGGGAGAACTTCATTCCCTTTTTATATAATATCATAATTATTTTTTTTTGCAAGAAAAAATCAGTAAAAATCTATGTTATAATAAGTGTTAGTAATATTTTTAATAAGGATTGAAAGTTATTGGGAGGAAAATATTGTGAAAAATTACTTATCTAGGGGTAAAAACCTTTTAGTAATTATTCTTCTTATGAATATGGTGTTTATATTTAATTCAGAAAAAATAAAAAACATATTTCTTATAATAGCAACAGTTTTATTAGGAATTTTATATTTATATATAAATATTATACCAAGAAAAGAAAAACAATTAAGCAAAAGGTTAAAAATAATGATTGGAGGGTATGAGTTACTTATAGATTCTATTTTATGTATATTTTTAGAAAGTATACTTTATATTTATATGTTTTTAATTAAGGGGATTTCTTTAAGTACTTGGATTATTGTTTTAAATATAGTTATAGCATTAGTAATTGGGATTTTACCCTTAATAAATGGATTTTTTAGATTGTTATTTACTTCAAGGCAATTAGGTTTTTCTTATAGAGTATTATTATTATGTTTATGGTGGATGCCTATTGTAAATCTTATTCTTCTTAAAAAAGCTTGTAAAAAAGTAAGGTTTGAATATTTTTCTGAACTTTCAAAGGAAGAACTAAATTTAGCTAGAAAGGAAAAGGAAGTTTGTAAAACTAAATATCCAATTGTAATGGTTCATGGAATATTTTTTAGAGATTGGATGTTTATAAATTATTGGGGCAGAATTCCAAAGGCATTAATAAAAAATGGGGCAGAAATATTTTATGGAAAGCAGCAATCTTCTAATGCAGTATGTAAAAGTGGAGAGGAATTAAAAGAAAATATTTTAAAGATAATAAAGGATACTGGTTGTGAAAAGGTTAATATAATTGCTCATTCAAAAGGAGGACTAGATTCTAGATATGCTATAAGCTGTTTAGGGCTTGATAAGTATGTAGCTTCTTTAACAACTATTAATACTCCTCATAGAGGTTGCAAATTTGCAGAATATTTGTTAGACAAGCTTCCAAGTAAGTTAGTAGATTTTATAGCAGAAAAGTATAATAAAACCTTTATAAAACTAGGGGATAAAAATCCAGATTTTTTATCAGGAGTAAAGGACCTTACAGCAAGTAGATGTAATGAATTTAATAAAAAAGTTTTAGATGTAGAGGGAGTTTATTATCAAAGTGTTATGTCTAAAATGAAAAATGTATTTAGTGCAAGTTTTCCTTTAAATTTAGGCTATATATTATGTAAGATTTTTGATGGAGAAAATGATGGATTAGTTGCAGTTAATTCTGGTAAATGGGGAAATTTTTTAGGGTTAATAACAGCAAAAAAAAGAGGAATATCTCATGGAGATGTAATTGATTTAACAAGAATTGATATAGAAGATTTTAATGTTTGTGAGTTTTATGTAAATTTAGTAAGTAAACTTAAAGATATGGGATTTTAGGGAGGGATTTTTATGATGAATTTAGTGAGAGGTCAAAGATTTAAATTACAACAAATAGGAGTTAATTCAAAATTAAAACTAGAGGTAGAAAAAAGCCTTAATAATAAGTTAGAACTAGATATGAGTTGCTTTGGAGTAGATGAAAATGATAATTTATCAGATGATAGATATTTTATTTTTTATAATCAATTATCTTCTCCAGAAGGGGCTATAAAAAAAGATAATAATAAAGACACATTTTATATTGATTTTTCTTTATTACCACAAAGTATTAAAAAAATAATATTAAGTATATCAATAGATGGAGAGGGAAACATTAAGGATATAAATGAAGGAATATTAAAATTTTCAAATGAAAATTCAGTATTAGCAGATTTTAAGTTTAAAGGAGTAGAATATACTAAAGAAAAATCCATAGTTCTTTTAGAGATATATTTAAAAGATGGTTTATGGAGAAGTAATATAATAGCAAGTGGATTTAATGGAGGTCTTGGAGATATTTTAAGAAACTATGGTGGAGAGGAAGCAAAGCCAGAGAATGAAAAGGTGGAACCTACTGTTAATGCTATACCAAAAGAAGTTAAAAAAGAAATTTCAAAAACTGAAGAAACAGAGGGAATTAAAATTGATAGGGCATTTTTAGAGAAAAAGAAAAGAGTTGAAAAAATAGTATTAGAAAAGGCACCACATTTAATTGACTTAACTAAAAAAGTTACTGTTACATTAGAAAAGAAAAATATTCAAAATATTATAGCTAGAGTTGTAGTTGTCTTAGATAGGTCAGGGTCAATGTTTCATCAATATAAAGGAGGAGATGTTCAAAGGGCTATGGATAAACTTCTTCCTATTGCATTAATGTTTGATGATGATGGAGAGTTAGATGCATGGGCATTTGCACAAAAAAGTATACATTTATCTTCAATAAATTTAGATAATATTAATGGATATTTAAATAATGAAGAAGGTGGATGGAATAAATGGGACATTGGTGGAGTTAATAATGAACCTGTTGTTATGAAAGAATTAATTAAAGAGTATAAAAAAAGCAAAGAGCCAGTTTATATTATATTTATAAGTGATGGTGGTATATACAAAAAAGGACCTATAAAGAAATTAATAATAGAAAGTTCATCAAAGCCAATATTTTGGCAATTTGTAGGAATTGGTGGACATGATTATGGAATATTAGAAGAGTTAGATACATTAGGAAAGAGAGCTGTAGATAACAGTAACTTTTTTGCTATAGATAATATAGATTCTTTATCTGATGAAGAATTATATGAAAAATTACTTAATGAATTTCCAAAGTGGTTAAAAGAAGCTAAAGGCAAAAGAATAATTTAGGAGCAATATATAAGGTATAAAAATTTTATAAAAATATTAAAAAAAGGCATTAGTAACAATTACTTTTGCCTTTATTTTTTAGGAAAAATACAAAAATTATTTAGAATATTGAAAAAAACTACTTTAAAAACTTTAAAAAAGAGTATATAATTTAATTATTAAGAAAAGTAAGAATATTCTTAAATAAGGAGGAGTTATAATGAATAGATTTACATTACCAAGAGATATATATTGGGGTAGAGGTTCTCTTGAATTTTTAAAAACCTTAGAAGGAAAGAAAGCAATCCTTGTATTAGGTGGAGGCTCAATGAAAAAATTTGGCTTTGTTGATAGAGTTTTAGATTATTTAAAAGAAGCTAAAATAGAAACTCAATTATTTGAAAACGTTGAACCAGACCCTTCTGTTGAAACTGTTATGGCTGGTGCTGAAGCAATGAGAAAGTTTGAACCTGATTGGATTATTGCAATGGGTGGAGGCTCTCCAATTGATGCTGCAAAGGCAATGTGGGTATTTTATGAATATCCAGATACAAGTTTTGAAGAAATTATTCAACCATTCTCTTTCCCAAAGCTTAGAAAAAAAGCAAAATTTTTAGCTATACCATCAACATCAGGTACAGCTACAGAAGTAACAGCTTTTTCAGTTATTACAGATAATCAAAAAGGAACAAAATATCCATTAGCAGATTTTAATATAACACCAGATATTGCAATAGTTGACCCAGAGCTTGCAGAAACAATGCCTAAGAAGTTAACTTCTTATACAGGAATGGATGCTTTAACTCATGCTATTGAAGCTTATGTATCTACTTTAAATGGACCATTTACAGACCCACTTGCAATACAAGCTATAAAAATGATTATAAAATATCTTATAGATTCCTTTAATGGGGATAAAAATGCAAGAGAACAAATGCATTATGCTCAATGTTTAGCAGGAATGGCATTTAGTAATGCACTTTTAGGAATTACTCACTCTATGGCACATAAAACAGGACCAGCTTATAGTACAGGACATATTCCACATGGTTGTGCAAATGCAATATATCTTCCATATGTAATTAAATATAATGCAAAGGAAAAGGTAGCAGAAGAAAGATATGCACAAATTGCTAAAGCAATTAAATTAGAAGGAGATAGTGATAAGGCTCTTGTAGATGCTTTATGCAAGAAAATCCAAGAATTTAATGAAAAAATGAGTATTCCAAAAACATTAAAAGAATTTGGAATAATTGAAGAAGAATTTTTAGATAAATTAGATAAGGTTTCAGACCTTGCAGTTCAAGATGCATGTACTGGTTCTAATCCAAGAAAGATTGACCCTTCACAAATGGCTCAATTATTAAAAGCTACTTATTATGGAACAGAAGTAGATTTTTAAAATAGTTTAAGATAAAAAACTAAGATAAATAAAAGGAAATATTATTTGCTATAAAAATGGCTTGGTTTTAATAAGTATTTTAAAATAAGAAATGCTAAAATTTATCAAGGTATTTATTATTACAAATAATAAGTCCTTTTATTTTTTTATAGAAATTTATATATTTTAAAAACTTTGGATAACTTGTCAAGTTAATAATAAAGCTTAGTAAAAGAAAGAAGTTTAAGAATTTCCTTTTATTTAGTTAGAAAGTTTTAAAATATATAATAAGTAAAATTTGTAAATAAATTATTAGTTAATAAATAAAAATGGTATAATAAAAATATATAAGGATTTTGAAAGGATTAAGTTATGGAAATATTTATAGATGGAGATGCTTGTCCTGTAGTAAAACAAGCAGAAATTATAGCAAAAAAATATAATTTAAAGGTAACCTTGTTATGTGATACAAATCATATTTTAAATTCAGATTACAGTGAAATTTTTATAGTAGGGGCAGGAATGGATGCAGTAGATTTTGTTCTTGTAAATAAGTGCAAAAAAGGAGATATTGTAATAACTCAAGATTATGGAGTAGCTGCTATGGCACTTGGTAAAGGGGCTTTTGGTATTAATCAAAATGGAAGGCTTTATACAAATGAAAATATTGATAGGCTATTAATGGAGCGTCATATAGCAAAGTCATTAAGGAAAGCTTCAAGTAAAAATCATCTTAAAGGACCTAAAAAAAGAACTCATGAAGATGACTTAAAGTTTTGTGAATCCTTTGAAAAGCTTATATTAAAAGTAATGAATTTAGAAAAAGGTATATAATAAATATGTATATTGTTAAATTTCTATTACAATATTTTATAAGTATTTTAATTTAAATTTTATTGTTATAATATAAATTTAAGTAAGTTTAAAAAGAAGGTATGGTTATTATGAAAAAAGCTTTATTGGTAATTGATATTCAAAATGATTTTTTATGGGAAAATAGAGATAAGAAAAAATTCCCTTATAAAAATATAGACAAGCTTATTTCAAATATAAATTATAATATAGAAAAAAATATAGAAGAAGGAAATGAAATTGTATATATAGCTCATGTACTAGATAATACTTTTATTTCAAGAAAGTTATTTAGATATGCTATTAGTGGAACAGAAGGAGCACAATTATATAGTAAATTAACAATAAATAATGAGGATTATCATTATTTTGAAAAGAAACATAAAAATGCATTCACTGTTAAAGAGTTAAAATTTTTCTTGGAAAATCATAATATTAATATAATACAAATTTGTGGAATTGATGAAGGTGGATGTGTTTCAAAAACTGCTAAGGGAGCAGTTAAATTAGGATTAAAGGTAGAAATGCTTAAAGATTCAATAGACACAGTATTTCCTATAAAAAAGGTTATAAAGATTAGAGCAGAATTAAAGAAAAAGGGAGTTAGTTATATATAGTAAGAATTAATAAAGAGGAATTGATAAAATGAAAAGAGTATTTTACTTAATAGTATTTATTTTACTTATGGTAGTTGAAACTTTAATAGCATTATATGTTCATGATGATTTTATAAGACCATATATTGGAGATATTATTGTAGTTATTGTTTTATATTCATTTGTTAGAATTTTCATACCAGAAAAGTGTAGATTATTACCACTTTATATATTTATTTTTTCAGTAGCAGTAGAAGTTATGCAATATTTTAAAATAATTAATATATTAGGGCTTCAAAATAATAGTTTTGCAAGAGTAATTATGGGCTCTGTATTTGATTTAAAAGATATAGCATGTTATGGAATAGGGTGTTTAATACTTGCTTTATATGAGATATTAAAAAAAGACAAGTATAGGCATTAGAAAGGAGAAGTTTATGAGAACAGAAAAAGAAATGTTTGATTTAATACTTGGTGTTGCAGAAAAAGATGAAAGAATACGTGGAGTTTATATGAATGGTTCAAGAACAAATTCAAAAGTGCCAAAGGATATTTTTCAAGATTTTGACATTACTTATGTAGTTAATGAAACAAAATCATTTATAAAAGATAGAGACTGGATAGAAGTATTTGGAGAAAAGCTTATTATGCAATTACCTGATGAGTTAGATAAAATTGCAGGGATAAAAACAAATTTTAAAAATAGTTATGGATATTTAATGCAATTTATAGATGGAAATAGAATAGATTTACATATACAAACTAAAGAATTTGCATTAAAAGAAGTAAAAAAAGACAAGCTAACAGTTATACTTTTAGACAAAGATAATATTTTCCCAAAGCTTTTAGAACCAACAGATAAAGAATATTGGGTTAAAAAGCCTACAAAAGAATTATTTTATAGGGCTTGTAATGAATTTTGGTGGGTAAGTATTTATGTAGCAAAGGGTCTTTGGAGAGAAGAAATTCCTTATGCTATGGATAATTTAAATTTTTATGTACGTCCTCAGCTTATAGAAATGTTATCTTGGTATGTGGGAATTTCAACAGATTTTTCTTGTAGTGTTGGAAAGAATGGAAAGTACTTAAAAAATTATTTACCAGATGAAATATGGAATAGGTTTCTTAAAACTTATCCAGCAGGAAATATAACTTCCATATGGGATTCCCTTTTTGCAATGGGGGAATTGTTTAAAGATATTTCAAGAGAGATAAGCCACAGACTTGGCTTTTTATATAATCAGGAAGCAGAAAGATGTTTTTCTTACTTACTTTATATAAGTAAATTGCCTAAAGATGCTAAAGAGATAATATAAAAATGTTATAAATATTAATAATTGTATAATATAATATTAATAAGGGAATGTTATAATTTTATAAAACAAAAGGTGTGGTGAAGAAGATATGGGAAAGTATTATAGGCAATACAAAAAGGTTGGTAAAATAACAGCTTCTTTAACTAAAAAGTTAAATTGTGCAATTCAAAGAAGTGTATATGCCTCTCCAGGAGTTATAGACCACATTAGAAAATATCATAGCAAGCAATTAAGTAAAAATGTTAAAGAAAATTTATATAGAACTATAGAAAATATAATAGAAAAGCCTGATTATATAGGAATATATAGAAAAAGAAATGAAAGTTATGATTTAGAACTTATTAAGAAGATAGATGGGATGCTTTTATTAGGATTAAAAATAGATGAAGAAGAGGATTGTATATTTGTTACAACCCTTTATCCAATAACTAAAAGCAAAATAGAAAATAGGCTTCAAAGTGGAAGAATTGTTAAAAATGAGTAAAAAAATATTGAAAAATGGATAAAATATAATTATAATAGTATAATATGTAGGTTTTTGAAGTGAGAAAGGGCTCCTCACACGCTGAAAACAGTAAACAGAGATGCAGGATACGCCGCCCTGCCAAAAACCTCAAAATTTAAATAACTTTTGTGTTCAAAGGTTATTTTTTTATATTAAATTAGACATAATCATTATTGTATACTTTTACAGTAATATAAAAATGGAGGGATAAAAATGGCAAAGAAAGGAATGTTATTAACTATATCAGGACCAACAGGAGCAAAAAAAGACAAGGTAATAGAAGCTTTATTAAAAAAAGATAATAATCTTGTGATTGCAAAGTCTTTTACAACAAGGGAAAAAAGAGAAGATGAAATTGAAGGATATGAATATTTAGATAAAAAGGAATTCTTAAAAAGGGTTCAACAAGGATTTTTCCTTGAATGGGCTGAAATTTATGATAATTATTATGGAACTCCTAAACGTCAAGTGGAGAAATTTCTTAAAGAAGGAAAGAATGTAATAACAAAGGTGGATATAAAGGGAGCTCTTCAAATTAAAGAAAAAATTGAAGATGCAGTATTAATATTTATATTACCACCATCTATAGAGGAACTTAAAGAAACAATATTAAATAGTGATAAGGTAGAAACACCAGAGATGTTAATAAGAAAGTTTAATTCTGCATATCCGGAAATAAATTCAATATCTAAATATAATTATGGAGTTGTAAATGACAACATAGATAGGGCTGTTGAAAAAATAGAAAAAATTATATCAGCAGAGGAATGCAGAGTAGATAGAATACAAGATGAGCTTTCATATATAATAGGTTAAATTTAAGAAAAAATATTAATTGACAATAAAATATTATATAGCTTATAATCAATTAGGAAACTCATATAATGGTGATAATAAGGTTCACCAGTCTCTACCAGATAACCACAAAATATCTGACTATGGGTACTTATTGTATAAAAATGTCTAAAGGGAAGTAGAGAAAGTTTAATCTACTTCCTTAATTAATTTTAAGGAGGAGACAGAAAAATGCAAGAAGTAAAAGAAAAAGGAAGATTTTTGGAAATCTTATCTAACAAGAAAGTAGACTATAAAAAAGAATTTATAGCTGGACTTACTACTTTCTTAGCAATGGCTTATATCATTGCAGTAAATCCTAATATTTTAAGTGGTACTGGAATGGATAAGGGAGCTTTAGTTACTGCTACTTGTTTATCAGCTGGACTTACTACTATTGTCATGGGCTTATTTGCCAACTTACCCTTTGCATTAGCATCAGGAATGGGCTTAAATGCTTACTTTGCTGGAATAGCAACTGGGGGTGGAATAACTTGGGAAATTGCTTTATCAGCAGTTTTTGTAGAAGGTATTATATTTATACTTTTATCTTTATTTAAAGTAAGAGAAGCTGTAGTAAAAGCTATTCCTATAAATATGAAACATGCAGTTACAGCTGGAATAGGTCTTTTTATTGCATTTATAGGTTTTTTAGGAGCTAATATTGTAGTAGCAGATGAAGCAACAACAGTAGCTCTTGGAAGTTTTAAATCACCAACAGTTATAATAGCTTTAGTAGGACTTTTAGTAATAGTTATATTAGATAAAAAGAAAGTTAAAGGTTCTATTCTTTGGGGAATAGTAATTTCAACATTATGTGCTTGGGGATATGCTTATTTTATAAATCCTAATGCAGGAGATTTTGGAATTTATCTTCCAGAAGGTATATTTAAATTTGAAAGCATAGCACCTATTGCAGGAAAAATAGATTTTGGATATATGTTCCACCCAGAAACTATAGGAACATTTATAACAATAGTTTTTACATTTTTATTTGTAGATTTTTTTGATACTATAGGAACTTTAGTAGGAGTTACATCAAGAGCAGGAATGCTTGATAAAGATGGAAATGTACCAAATGCCGGTAAAGCTTTATTAGTTGATTCTGTTGGTACAACAGTTGGAGCTGTTTTAGGCGTTTCAACAGTAACTACTTATGTTGAAAGTTCAACAGGAGTTGCAGCTGGAGGAAGAACTGGATGGACATCAGTATTTGCAGGAATATTATTTTTACTTGCTATGTTTTTCTCACCAATATTTGTAGCAATTCCATCTTGTGCTACAGCTCCAGCTCTTATGTATGTTGGATATTTAATGCTTGAATCTGTAAAAAATATTGACTTTAGTGATATTACAGAAGGAGTACCAGCTTTTTTAATAATAGCATTAATGCCACTTACTTATAGTATAGGTGATGGATTAACTATTGGAGTATTATCATATGTATTTATAAACTTAATTTATAATTTAATATGCAAAAAAGAAGATAGAAAGAAAGTATCATGGGTTATGATAGTTCTTGCAATTATATTCTTAATAAAATTATTTGTAATGTAAAATAAAAACTAATTTAGTGTTGCTGTTGCATAAAAATATTTATACAATGTATTTATGCAACAGCTTATTTTTGTAAAAAATTATTTTGTAAAAATGTTAATGAAATGTTAATAAAATATTGACTGAAAAAATAAAATAAACTATTATTTTATTTATTAAAGGATAGAGGATGTGAAAAAATTGATAAAGAGCATGACTAGCTTTGGAAGGGCTCAAAGTGAAGAAGGAAAAGAACATTTATTTTCTATTGAAATGAAAAGTGTTAATAATAGATATTTAGATTTAAACATTAGAATGCCTAAATTTATAATATCTTTAGAAGAGGAAATAAGAAAGATAATAAATACAAGACTTAACAGAGGGAAAGTTGATGTATTTATAAATTATAAAAGTTATGAAAAAGCATCAGCTATGCCTAAGCTTAATTTAGAAGTTGCTAAAGGATATTATAATTGCCTTAATGAACTTCAAAAAGAATTTAATATTGAAAATGATATAACTGTAAGTAAGCTTGCAAATTTTCCTGAAGTTTTAACCTTAGAAGCAGAAGAAGAAAATTTAGATGAAGTATTAAAAGAAATAAAGCCTTTAATAGAGACTTCTTTAGACAATATGGTTGAAATGAGAATTCGTGAAGGTGAAAAGCTTAAAGAAGATATTCTTGTTAAACTAAATGTAATTGAAGAAAAGGTAAAAGAGATTGAATCTCTTGCAGATGATTTACCAAAAGTATATAAGAAAAAATTAGAAGATAGAATATCAGAACTTACTAAAGACTTAAAAATTGATGAAGAAAGAATAGCAGTTGAAGTAGCTATCTTTGCTGATAAGGCAGCTGTAGATGAAGAGGTTACAAGATTAAAAAGTCATTTAGAACAAATGAGAAAAACTTTAAATTTAAATGAGCCTGTAGGAAGAAAGCTTGATTTTATTGTTCAAGAAATGAATAGAGAGTCAAATACCATAGGTTCAAAGGCAAATGATATTAATATAACTAATATAGTTATAGATATAAAAAATCTAATTGAAAAAATTAGAGAACAAGTTCAAAATATTGAATAAATAAGGAGGAGTAAATTAATGGGAATAAAACTTATCAATATTGGCTTTGGAAATATAGTTTCTGCTAACAGACTTGTTGCAATTGTAAGTCCAGAATCAGCACCTATAAAAAGAATAATACAAGAAGCAAGAGATAGAGGAATGTTAATAGATGCTACTTATGGAAGAAGAACAAGAGCTGTTATAATTACAGATTCAGACCATGTAATATTATCAGCAGTTCAACCTGAAACAGTTGCTAATAGATTATCTACAAGAGATGATATAGAGGATGAGGTTGAAGAATAATGAAAAAAGGAAATTTAATAGTTATTTCAGGTCCATCAGGAGCTGGTAAGGGAACAATTTGTAAAGCACTTTTAGAAAGAGAAGATAATCTTTACATATCAGTTTCTGCAACTACAAGAAGTCCAAGAAAAGGAGAAGTAAATGGAGTAAATTACTATTTCTTAACTCAAGAGGAATTTAAGAAAAAGGTTGATAATAATGAGTTTTTAGAATGGGCAGAAGTTCATGGAAACTATTATGGAACACCAAAATTTAATGTTGAAGAAATGATTAATGAAGGAAAGAACATTATTTTAGAAATTGATGTTCAAGGGGCTTTAAATGTAAAGAAAAATTGTGAAGATGGAGTTTTTATATTTATACTTCCACCATCAATGGAGGAATTAAAAAGAAGAATAATAGCAAGAGGCAGTGAAACTCCTGAAAGCTTAATAAAAAGATTTAAAACTGCATATGAAGAAATTAATTATATTTCAAAATATAATTATGCTGTTGTTAATGATGATTTAGAAGAAGCAGTAAAAAAGGTTCAAAATATTTTATATGCAGAAGACTGTAGAGTAAGTAATATAGATTATGATATTTTAGATTTTAAGGAGGGCTTAATTAATGGCAAATACAATGATTAATCCATCAGTTGTTGATTTATTAAAAAAAGTTGAGGATAGATATAGTTTAGTAATGGTAACTTCAAAGAGAGCAAGACAAATAATAGGAGGGGCTAAACCTCTTGAAGAAGTTGATTCTAAAAAGCCTTTAACAATAGCTATAAATGAAGTAAATGATGGGCTAGTAACTTATGAAAAAGCACCACAAAATAGTGAGAAGTAATATTATGGATAAGAAAAAGTGTGTAGTTATAGGAGTAACAGGAGGAATAGCTGTTTATAAGGCTTTAGATGTAATAAGTGCTTTAAGAAAAAAAGATGTTGATGTAAGAGTTATTATGACAAAGCATGCTATGGAATTTGTAAATCCTATAACATTTCAAGCTATAAGTCAAAATATGGTGACTACTGATATGTTTGAAGAACCAAAAGCTTGGGAAATTCAACATATAAGTCTTGCAAAAAGAGCAGATGTTTTTTTAGTAGCACCTGCAACAGCTAATATTATAGGAAAGGTAGCAAATGGAATAGCAGATGATATGCTTTCTACTACAATAATGGCAACAAAGGCAAAGGTAGTTTTTGCACCAGCTATGAATACAAATATGTATGAAAATCCTATAGTACAAGAAAATATTAAAAAACTTAAAAATTTAGGCTATGAATTTATAGAACCATCAAGTGGAAGACTAGCTTGTGGAGATGAAGGAAAAGGAAAACTAGCTCCTGTACAAGATATTGTAGATATTACAATGAGTAATTTATATGATAAAAAAGATTTAGTTGGAAAAAAGGTTTTAGTTACAGCAGGACCAACAAGAGCATTAATAGACCCTGTAAGATTTATAAGCAACCACTCAACAGGAAAGATGGGCTATGCTATTGCAGAAGAAGCAAGAGATAGAGGAGCAGATGTAACTTTAATTTCAGGACCAACTAATGAAGAGCCTTTAGTAGGAATAAAAACTATAAAAATTACAACAAATTCAGAAATGAGAGAAGAAGTACTTTCATTATATGACAATGCAGACATTGTTATTAAATCAGCTGCAGTAGCAGATTATAAGCCTAAAGAATATAGCAATGAAAAGATTAAAAAAGGTGAAGGCTCATTAGTAATAGAACTTGTTAGAGATAATGATATCTTAAAAGAGTTAGGAGATAAAAAACAAAATCAAATTTTAGTAGGATTTGCTGCAGAAAGCCAAAATGTAGTAGAGAATGCAAGAAAAAAGATTGAAAAAAAGAACTTAGATTATATTGTAGCAAATGATATAACTTCTAAGGACACTGGCTTTGCTTCATCAGATAATAAGGTTACAATAATTTCAAAAAATGGAGAGGAATTTCCTTTAGAAAAGATGAGCAAGAGAAAAGTAGCTAGAAACTTATTTGACATTATTTTAGAAAAGCGCATAAATTAGCGCTTTTTCTTATATAGATTATAATTTATACAAGAGGTGAAGGGATTGATAGATTTATATGCAGAAGTAATAATAAATAGTGATGCAGTTCAAATTGATAGACCTTTCACATATAAGGTAAGGGATGAGGACAACGAAAGCATACAGGTAGGACATAGGGTAAAAGTTCCCTTTGGAAATGGAAATAGAAGCGTTGAAGGCTTTGTAATAGGTTTAAAATGTGATGGAGTTGAAAATATTAAGAGAATTAAAAAAATAACTTGTCTTTTAGATAAAGAACCAATACTTAGTAGAGATGATTTAAAGCTTATAAACTTTTTAAGAGATAAATATTTATGTAAATATATAGATGGAATAAGAACTATAATTCCTGTTGGTCTTATGAGTGGATTAACTTCTAAAAAGAAAAGGGTTATAGTTTATTTAAAAGACTTAAATGAGGAACTTTCTAAAAAGGAAAATTATGTTTTTGTTATGAATTTTATAAAAGAACATAGTGGAATGTTTATTAAAAGTGAACTTATAAATGATTATGGCTTATCTTCATATTCTATAAATAAGCTTATTGAAAAAGGATATTTATCAAGTGAAGAACAAATTGTAAATAGATATAATTTAAAAAGTTATAAAGAATACAAAAAAAATCAATTAAATGAAGAACAAAAAAATGTATTTGAGAAAGTTTTAAATTCTGATAAAAAGGGGTTTTTAATAAAAGGGGTAACAGGTTCTGGAAAAACAGAAGTGTATATGAATTTAGCATCTGAAGTTTTAAAATCAGGAAAATCAGTTATAATGCTTGTACCAGAAATTTCATTAACTCCTCAAATGATAGAAAGATTTAAAGGAAGATTTGGAGTTAATGTGGCTTTGTTTCATAGTAAGCTTTCTCAAGGAGAAAGATTTGATGAATGGTTTAGAGTAAAAAGAGGAGAGGTAAGGCTTGTAGTTGGTGCAAGAAGTGCAATTTTTCTTCCTCTTAAAGATTTAGGTTTAATAATAATAGATGAAGAACATGAAAATACATATAAATCAGAACAGAATCCTAAGTATAAAACAAAGGAAGTAGCAGAGTTTTTAAGTGAAATTAAAAATTGTAAGTATATTCTTGGTTCTGCAACTCCTTCAGTTGAAAGTTATTATGAAGCTATGGAAGGAAAATTAGAATTTCTTGAAATAAAAAACAGAGTAAAAAATCTTCCAATGCCTTCTATGGAAACTGTGGATATGAGAGAGGAATTAAAATCTGGAAACATGTCTCTTTTAAGCAGAAAACTTAAAAATGAAGTAGAAGCTAACTTAAAAAATAAGGAACAGACAATATTGTTTTTAAATAGAAGAGGATTTTCAACCTTTGTTTCTTGTAGAAATTGTGGATATGTATTTAAGTGTCCTAAATGTGATGTAGCTATGACATATCATAAGAATGGATTTTTAGTATGTCATTATTGCGGAATAACTCAAAGAGAGGAAAAAAAATGTCCTAAATGTGGAAGTAAGTATGTTAAGTTTTTCGGTGCTGGTACAGAAAGGGTTGAAACAGAGGTAAAAAAAATATTTCCTCAAGCTAGAATTCTTAGAATGGATGTTGATACAACAAGAACTAAAGATTCTCATGAAAAAATTTATAATGCCTTTAAAAAAGGTGAGGGAGATATTTTAATAGGAACACAAATGGTTTCTAAGGGACTGGATTTTAAAAATGTTACTTTAGTAGGAGTTTTAGCAGCTGATATATCTTTAAATATACCAGATTATAGAGCAGGGGAAAGAACTTATCAAATTTTAACTCAAGTATCAGGAAGGGCTGGAAGAGGGGATAAAAAAGGAAGGGTTATTATTCAAACCTATACTCCAGAAAGTCCAATAATAAAGTATTCAATGGAAAATGATTATGAAAAACTTTATAAAGATGAAATAGAAATTAGAAAAAGGATGAATTATCCTCCTTTTAGTAAAATCTTTTTAATAAATTGTCAAAGTAAAAATGAAGAAATTTTAAAAAAGTTTATGAATAATTTAGGAGAAAAAATAGAAGAATTATTAGGTAAGGAAAAAAACTTAGAAATATTAGGCCCTGTACCATGTATAATAAAGAAAATTAAGGAAAATTATAGATGGCAGATTATGATAAAAGGTAATTTTAATGAAGAAATACCTAAAAAAATAAAATATATACTTTATGAATTGACAAAGAGTGTATATAATGAAATAAGAGTTAGTATGGATACTAATCCAAACAATATGGCGTAGGAGGTTATTAAAAATGGCTATAAGAAATATTAGAATTGAAGGAGATCCAATTTTAAGAAAAAAATCTAAGACAGTAGAAAAGATAGATGAAAGAGTTCTAACATTAATAGAAGATATGAAAGAGACAATGTATAAAGCAGATGGTGTTGGAATTGCAGCACCACAAGTTGGAATATTAAAAAAGATATTTGTAATTGATATTTATGATGGAAATGGTCCTTTTGTATTTATAAATCCTGAAATATTAGAAACTAAAGGTTCTCAAGAAGATGAAGAAGGATGTTTAAGTATACCAGGAGTACAAGAACCTGTAAAAAGACCTTATTATGTTAAGGTAAAAGCTACTAATGAAAAGGGTGAAGAGTTTATTCTTGAAGCAGAAGAATTAATGGCAAGGGCAGTATGCCATGAAAATGACCATTTATATGGAAAATTATTTATAGACTATGTAGAAAAATAGGAGGAATATACTTTAATGAAAATAGTTTTTATGGGAACTCCAGAGTTTGCAGTACCATCTTTAGAAAAACTTATTAAAAAGTATGAAGTTTTAGCTGTTTTAACTCAACCTGATAAACCTAAAGGAAGAGGAAAGAAAATGGCATATTCTGAAGTAAAGGAAGTTGCAGTTAGAGAAAATATTCCTGTTTATCAACCTATAAAGCTTAAAGAGGATAGAGAACTTATTGAAAAGCTTAAGGAAATGAAACCAGACTTTATAATAGTAGTTGCCTTTGGTCAAATACTTACAAAGGAAATTTTAGATATACCTAAATATGGATGTATAAATCTTCATGGTTCTCTTTTACCAATGTATAGAGGAGCAGCACCAATAAATTGGGCTGTTATTAAGGGGGAAAAAATTTCTGGAAATACAACAATGCTTATGAATGAAGGTTTAGATACAGGTGATATGTTATTAAAAGACGAAGTGGAAATTAAAGATAACATGACAGCAGGAGAATTATATAACATATTAAAAGACAGAGGAGCAGATTTACTTATAGATACAATTGAAAAAATGAAAGAAGGTTCTATAAACCCAGTAAAGCAAGAGGGTGAAACCTTTTATGCTAAAATGTTAAATAAAGAAATGGCTAAAATTAACTGGAATGAAAATGCTGAAACTGTAAATAATTTTATAAGAGGATTAAATCCTTGGCCTATAGCTTATACATTTTATAAAGAAAAGCCAATGAAAATATTTGAAGCACAAGTTATAAATGAAAAGAGTAATAAAGAGCCAGGAACAATTTTAAATGTTTCAAAAGAAGGAATAAAAGTAGCTTGTGTAGAAAATATATTACTTGTAAAAAAGGTTCAATTTCCAAATGGAAAACCACTTGAAGTTAAACAATATATAAATGGTAATACTATTGAAGAAAACACTGTCCTAAAATAGGAGGGATTTTTATGTTTTATTATGATTCAACTATGTTAATTTTAATACCAGCTCTTATTATAAGCTTTATTGCACAAGCACAAATTAGCAGTGCATATTCAAAATATAAAAGAGTAGGTACAAGAAATGGCTATACAGGTCAGCAAGTTGCAAGAATGATGCTTGATGAAGCTGGATTATATGATATTTCAATAGAAGTTATAAATCAAGAACTTGGAGACCATTATTCCCCAAGTGAAAGAATTTTAAGATTATCACCTGATGTATATAGTGGAAGTAGTATAGCATCAGCTGGAATAGCAGCTCATGAAGTAGGGCATGCAATACAACATAAAGAAGGATATAAACCACTTACTATAAGAAATGCTATTGTACCAGTAGCTAATATAGGTTCATCTTTTTCATGGATTGTATTCTTTTTAGGATTAGTTTTAGGACTTCAAAAATTAACTACAATAGGAATAATATTATTTTCAGCAGTTGTTGTATTTCAACTAATAACACTTCCAGTAGAATTTAATGCTTCTTTTAGAGCTCTTTCAATTTTAAAGAGTAGAAGTATACTTTATGAAGATGAAGTAAAAGGTGCAAAAAAAGTTTTAAAAGCAGCAGCTATGACATATGTAGCAGCAGTTTTACATTCAATTTCACAATTGATTAGATTATTAGTATTAAGTAATAGAAATGATGATTAAGAGGTATGATATATGAATAGTAGAGAAATTGCAGTAAAAGTATTAGATAGAGTTATAAGAGAAGGAGCTTATTCTAATATAATACTTTCAAAAGAATTAAATGCATCAGATTTATCTGATCAAGATAAAGGACTTACAACAGAAATTGTTTATGGAACTTTAAGAAGATTAAAAACAATAGATATGATTTTAGCCTCTTTAGTTAAAGATTTATCTGTAATGGATAAAAAGGTATTAACTATTTTAAGAGTAGCTATATATCAAATGAAATTTTTAGATAAGATTCCACCTTATGCAGCCTGTAATGAAGCTGTAGAACTTGCAAAGGAAGTTTCAGAAAAAGATGGAAAGTTAGTAAATGGAATATTAAGAAACTATTTAAGTAAAGATGGAAATGTAGAAATTAATTTTAGAAATAAAATTGATGAATTAGCATTTAATTTATCCTTTGAACCTTGGATGATAAGAATGCTTATAAAACAATATGGTGAAGCAGAAGCTATAAGAATATTAGAAGAACTTAATAATACTCCAGGGGTAACAGTAAGAGTTAACAATATTAAAGCAGATTATGAAGATGTATTTGAAGAATTAGAATCTGAAGGTTATGAAGTTGAAGAAGGAGAAGTTTGTCCTGAAGCAATCTCAATAACAGGTGGAAAAGGAATAGAAAAAAATCAAGCATTTATTGATGGTAAAATAACAGTTCAAGATGAAAGTGCTATGCTTATTGCACCATTATTAGATATTGAAGATAATCTTACAGTTATAGATTTATGTTGTGCACCTGGTGGAAAAACAACTCATATAGGAGAACTTTTAAACAACACAGGAAAAGTATTAGCTTTTGATTTATATCCACAAAAATTAGAACTTGTTAGAGAAAATGCTGAAAGATTAGGTATAACAAATATTGATTTAGGAGAAATGGATGCAACAAAGCTTAATGTTAATTTAATAGGTCTTGCAGATAGAGTGCTTATTGATGTTCCATGTTCTGGAATAGGTATAATAAGAAAGAAACCAGAAATAAAATGGACTAAAAAGAGAAGTGAAATAAAAGAACTTGTAGAAATTCAAAGACAAATAATGGATAATGCTTGGGAATACTTAAAGAAAGATGGAGTTATGGTATATTCAACTTGTACTGTTAATAAAGAAGAAAATCAAGAAAATATAACATGGTTTTTAAATAAGCATAAAGATGCAAAAATTGAAAAGATATTTGTTGGAAGAGAAGAAAATCTAAGATATGATGATTTAGGAACATTAACAATATTCCCAAATCAATATATGGATGGATTCTTTGTAACTAAGATTAAAAAATGTTAGGAGAATATATGAATAATATATTAGATTATACGCTAGAAGAATTGCAAGAATGGATGAAAGAGAATAAAGAAAGTGCTTTTAGAGCAAAACAAGTTTTTTCATGGATATATAAAGAATGTTTTCAGTTTGATGAAATGAAAAATATACCTAAAGGACTTAAGGAAAAACTTAAAGAAAATTTCTATATAGGAATTCCTAAAATAGTTCAAGAATATGTTTCTAAATTTGATGGAACAAAAAAACTTTTATTAGCTTTAGAAGATGGCAATTTAATTGAAAGTGTAATTATGAAGTATAAGTATGGCAATTCTATATGTATTTCTACTCAAGTTGGTTGTAGAATGGGATGTACATTTTGTGCTTCAACAATAGACGGAAAAGTTAGAGATTTAACAGCAGGAGAAATATTATCTGAAATATTAGTTGCTCAAAAATTACTTGGAGAAAGAATTTCTAATGTGGTTTTAATGGGAAGCGGAGAACCTTTTGACAACTATGATAATGTTATAAAGTTTTTAGAACTTGTTAATGCAGAGTATGGACTAAATATTGGGCAAAGACATATTACTTTATCTACCTGTGGTATAGTACCTAAAATATATGATTTAGCAGATAAAGAATATAGTGTTACTCTTGCAATTTCTCTTCATGCTTTTAGTGATGAAAAAAGAAAAGAAATTATGCCAATAGCAAATAAATATTCAATAAAAGAAATTCTTAAGGCTTGTAATTATTATATTAATAAAACAAAGAGAAGAATAACTTTTGAATATTCTTTAGTTAAGGACATTAATGATAGTGCTGAAGATGCAAAATCATTAGGTAAGCTTTTAAAGGGGATGTTATGTCACGTAAATTTAATTCCTGTTAATGAAGTAAAGGAAAATTCATTTAAAAGGTCATCAGAAAAAACTATAAATGAATTTGAAAAAATTCTTAAAGATATGGGAATTGAAGTTACTGTAAGACGTGAAATGGGAAGTGACATAAATGCAGCCTGTGGACAGCTTAGAAGAAGTTATTTAAAATAATTTTTAGTAAAAAGCTAAAGTCATATAAAAAAAGCTATTTATGGCTATAGTTGAAAGGGAGAATTAAATGGTTGCTATTTTAACTGATGTAGGAAATTCAAGAAGTTTAAATGAAGACTTTGCAAGTTATATAGAAAAAGATGATTATAGTGTTTATGTTGTAGCAGATGGTATGGGTGGCCATAATGCAGGAGAAGTTGCTAGTAGAATGGCTTCTGTTGGTATTGTAGAATATATATATCATCATTTTACTAATATAGAAAAAGAGAAACTTTTAAGAAGGGCTGTTAAAAAAGTAAATTTAGATGTATTTAATCATTCTAAAGAAAATGAAAAATTAAATGGAATGGGAACTACAATTACTGCTTGTTTAACATTTCAAGATAAAATTCAAGTTGCAAATGTAGGAGATAGTTCATGTTTTGGAATAAGAAATAATGACATTGTTAAGCTAACTAAAGATCATTCTCTTGTTCAAGAATTAGTTGATGCTGGTTCAATATCAGAACAACAAGCTAGTAATCATCCTAAAAAGAATATAATTACAAGAGCAGTTGGAACAAGTTCACATGTAGATGTTGATATATTTGAAATGTATAAAGATAAATTTGATATTTATATGCTTTGTACAGATGGACTTACCAATGAAGTATCAAGAAAGGAAATTCTAGAAGTAATACATAAAAGTAGCAATTTAGAGGAAGCTTGCAGCAAACTTGTTGAATTAGCTAAATACAGAGGTGGAAAGGATAATATAACAGTATTGTTGTTTGGAGGAGAGAAAAGATGATAGGACAAATATTGGGAAATAGATATGAGATTCTAGAAAAAATTGGCGAAGGTGGAATGTCAGAAGTATATAAAGCTAGATGTAATAAGCTTAATAGATTTGTAGCAGTAAAAATTCTTAAAGAATCTCTTGCAAATAATGAAGAAATTGTTGAAAAGTTTAAAAAGGAAGCAACTGCAATAGCTGCTTTATCAGATAATAATATAGTTAATGTTTTAGATGTAGGAACACAAGATAATATTAATTATATTGTAATGGAACTTGTTAAAGGGAAAACTTTAAAAGAATTAATAGTTGAATTTGGAAAAATGAATTATGAAACAGCTGTGAAGATAGGAATTCAAGTGGCTAAAGCTTTAGATTGTGCTCATAAAAATGGAATAATTCACAGAGATGTAAAACCTCAAAATATTTTAGTTACAGAAGATGGTGTTATAAAGGTTACAGACTTTGGAATAGCTAAGTCTTCAGGTTCTAAAACTCTTACAAATTCTTCAACAGTTATGGGGTCAGCTCATTATTTTTCCCCAGAACAAGCAAAGGGAAGCTTTTTAGATGTTAGAACAGATTTATATTCTTTAGGGGTTGTTTTATATGAAATGACAACAGGAAGACTTCCTTTTGATGCAGAATCTCCAGTAACTGTTGCATTAAAGCATATACAAGAAGAGCCAATACCACCAAAGCAAATTAACTCTAAAATACCAGAAAGTTTAAATAATCTTATTTTAAAAGCTATGAGTAAAGACCCAAATAAAAGGTATCAAACTGCAAGAGAACTTATAAATGACCTTCAAAAGATAAAAGATGACCCTAATGTAAAAATAGGAGCAGATCTTAACGAAGATGATGGACATACAATAATAATGAGTGCAGTAAATCCAGATGAAATAAAAAATATTAAAAATTCAGCTATGTCTTCTAAAGATGATGATGATTATGATGATGAAAATGAAGATGATAATAATTATTATGACGATGAAGAAGAAGATGATGATGATTATGATGATGATTATTACGATGATGATGATTATTATGAAGATGAAGATGATGATGATAATTACTATAAGAGAAAAAAAGGTAATAATAAATCAAAAAAAATAATAGTAACTATAGTAAGTATTTTAGCAATTCTTATTATAGGAACAGTTGGATATAATGTTCTTGGAAAGAGTTCTGGAAGCAGTAGTAGTAATAAAAAAGAAATAAAAGTTCCTAATATAGAAGGAATGACTATTGAACAAGCTAAAACTGAATTAAGTAAGTTAGGATTAAAACTTGTTGAAGGTGGAACTGAAGAAAGTGATAAACCAGAAGGTACAATTATAAGTGTTTATCCTAAAGTTGGAACAGCTGTAAAAGCAAGTACTGAAGTAAGAGTTATAGTAAGTGGTGGACAGACAAGTATAAAGATGCCTGATTTAACAGAATCTACCCTTGAAGATGCTAAAGCTTTATTAGAAGATAGTGGACTTACTAATTATGAAGTTGTTGAAAAATATTCAAATAGTATTAAAGCAGGAGAAGTAATAGGAACAGACCCAGATGCAGGTGAAGAAGTTTCAGATGACACTAAGATAACTATATATGTAAGTAAAGGTCCAGAAATCAAATATGTAACTGTAGAAGATGTTAGAGGAATGTCTGAAAATAGAGCAAAGAGTACCCTTGAAGCAGCAGGATTAAAAGTTGCAGATGTTCAAACAGTTGAAGTTAAGGATGACAGTAGTGTTAATGTTGTTGTAAAACAATCTATAGAACCAGGAAAAAGTGTTCAAGAAGGAACATCAATTACAATTTATATAGGATATAAAAAAGAAGAAAAAGAACAAAGTGTAGATGTAAGTGATGTTATTGGTATGACAGGCTCTGATGCTATTGAGTATTTAGTTAGTTTAGGATTTAAGAGAAGTAATATTACTTTGTCTGGTACAGGAAATAGAAGTGATATTGTAGAAAGTGCAAGTTCTCAATATGCAAAACCAAGTCAAACAATTACATTGTATATGGAAAAAACATCAGAACCAAGTGACACTGATGATAACAATAATAATGGTAATAATAATAATAATAACAATAATAACAATAATAATGGTGAAAATGGTGAAAATGGTGATAACAATAGTAGCTCAACACAAACAGCTAGTCATAACTAATTAAAAAAAGGCAATGTCGTTTTTAGAATATAAAAAATCTAAAAAGGCATTGCCTTAAATTTTATTCTAAAAATAGTTTGCAAAAATATAATAAAAATGGTTATTATATTTATGTTAGAAATAAAAAATTGGAGGTAACATGGAAGGAAAAATTATTAAAGGAATAGGTGGATTTTATTACATAAAGACTAGTGAAGGAATAATAGAATGTAAAGCAAGAGGAAAATTTCGTCATAAAGATATGAAACCTATGGTTGGAGATAATGTTACAATTCAGGTAATGAAAAATGGAAAAGGTGTTATAGAGGATATACATGAAAGAAAAAGTGAACTTATACGTCCAACTGTTGCAAATATAACTTTAGCCTTTGTTGTATTTGCAGTAAAAAATCCAGATTTAAATTTTGACCTTTTAAATAGATTTTTGGTTTTATGCGAAAGTAATAACATAGAACCTGTTGTATGTTTAAATAAGGTGGATTTGGTTTCAGAAGAAGAAAGGGAAAATCTTAAACAAAAAATAAATGATATAGGCTATGAAGTGCTATTTATAAAGGCTAAAGATGGAGAAGGAATAGAAAGTCTTAGAGAGAGAATGAAAGGAAATACTACTGTTTTGTGTGGTCCTTCTGGAGTCGGAAAATCAACTTTAATAAATAGTCTTATATTTAAAGAACATATGGAAACTGGAATTGTAAGTGAAAAAATAGGACGTGGAAGACATACAACAAGACATAGTGAACTTATAGAAATAGAAGATGGTTATATTGTAGATACACCAGGTTTTTCTACATTAAATGTTTCATTTATTCCTAAAGAAGAACTTAAATATTGTTTCCCTGAATTTAGTGAATATAATGATTGCTGTAAATTTAGAGGTTGTCTTCACTACAAGGAACCAGGTTGTGCTGTAAAGACTGCTGTAGAAGATAAAATAATAAAAGAACATAGATATGAATTTTATGTAAGAATTTTAGAAGAAATTATAGAGAATGAAAAATATAAAAAATGGTAATAATTTAAAGAGAGAAGGAAATTTTAATGAGAGCAATTATAATAAGTGGAGGAAAAGCTCCCTCAAAGGAGTTACTTTTAAGTTATATTAAAGAAGATGATATATTAATAGGGGTAGATAAAGGGTGTGATGTTTTTTATGAGTATAATATAATTCCTAATATTATTTTAGGAGATTTTGACTCTGCAAAAAAAGAATACATTGAAGAATTTATAAAAAAGGGAGTTAAAATAGAAAAGTATAATCCAGAAAAGGATTATACAGATACTCATTTAGGATATATTAAAGCAAAAGAAGCTAATGCAGATGAAATTATAATGTTTGGAGTAACAGGAACTAGAATAGATCATACTTTAGCAAACTTTGGCATATTATTTATGGCTCTAAAAGATAAAATAAAATTAGAAATAATAGATGATAATAATAGAATTTTTATAATTGATAAAAACACAACATTTAAAGGAAAAAAAGGTGAACTTATAAGCTTTCATGCCCTTTCAAATGTAGTTAAAAATGTAAATATAGAAGGAGCAAAGTATACTCTTAAAAATTATGATATGACCCTTTTAGAACCTAGAGCTATTTGTAATGAATTTTTAGATAAGGATATAACAATATCTTTTGATAAGGGAATAATAATGGTAATTTTCCCAATGGATTAAAATGTACACAATTTGTATAACTATAACATAATATAAAATAGAATATAAAAATTGGAGGTATAAGAAATGAAAATTCTAGCTATAAAATTACCTAACTTTATTTCAAAGTTTTTAAGATTTTTTAGAAGAAAAAAATAATAGAAGAAAATGATGAGATACATAAAAACTCATTATTAATAAGCTATTAATAAAAAATAAAGACAATACATTTTGTTTCTATATGCCTCTAAAGATTAAGATAATATTTTATAAATAAAAAAATGCAATTTTTCTTACTAAATTGCATCTTTCTATTGCTATTAAATTTATATAGCTCTTTGAACCTTACCTGATCTAAGGCATCTTGTACAAACATGAACTGTCTTTGGAGTTCCGTTAACTAAAGCCTTTACTCTCTTTATGTTAGGAGCCCAAGTTCTCTTTGATTGACGATGAGAGTGACTGAATTGTACACCAGCAACAACGCCTTTATTGCATATTTCGCATCTTCTTGACACTTGAAAACACCTCCTTATATAGTGAAGATAATATCTCTTCAATAGGACAAAAAGATTTTATCATAAAAGCAATAGAGTGTGCAAGTAAATTTTAAAAAAAAATTAGAATTATATTTTATAAACCTTGAATAATATAAATTTCTAATATAAAATATAGCTAATGGATTATAAGGAGGAATTGTAATGGTAGGATTTTCAAAAGAAAATGGAAAAATACATTACTCAGATGAAGTTTTAGCAAAAATAATAGGATTATCAACAATGGAATGTTATGGCGTTGTAGGTATGGTATCTCAAAATGCTAGTGATGGCCTATGGCAACTTATGAGAATAGAAAACTTAGCTAGGGGAGTAAAAATAAAACTTACAGAAGATGAAAAATTAAATATTGAATTATTTGTTATGGTTGAGTATGGAACAAAGATATCAGTTATAGCTAATAATATAATTCAAAAGGTACGTTACAGCGTGGAAAATTATACAGGAATAAAAGTAGCATCAATAACAGTTAACGTTCAAGCTGTAAGAGTCTAGGAGGATTTAATAATGGAATACAAAGCAATAAATGGCCATGATTTTTATAACATGGTAATAAATGCTAGTAATAGATTGGCTGAAAACAGTGAATTTGTAAATTCACTTAATGTTTTCCCAGTACCAGATGGAGATACTGGAACTAATATGTCAATGACATTTAAAGCAGCAGTAAAAGAAATTGAAAATATAAACTCTAAATCTATTGGAGAAGTATCAAAAAAGCTTGCTAAAGGAGCTTTAATGGGAGCAAGAGGAAATTCAGGAGTAATTTTATCTCAAATTTTAAGAGGTATATCTAAAGGATTTGAAAATTTAGAAAGTGCTGATGCTTCTCAAGTTGCAGTGGCTTTAAATGAAGGTTCAAAATCTGCTTATAAAGCAGTAATGAGACCAACAGAAGGTACAATTCTTTCAGTTATAAGAGCTACAGCAGAGGAAGCTGTAAACTCACAAAAAGATGATGTAGCAGCACTTTTAGAAGATGCTACAAAGGCTGCAAAAGTTATGCTTGATAAAACACCAGATTTATTACCAGCTTTAAAAAAGGCAAAGGTTGTAGATTCAGGTGGAATGGGTCTTTATATAATACTTAAAGGTATGACAGAAGCCCTTTTAGATAATATTGAAGCAACTATAAGTGATGTAGATATATCTCAAGGAGGACCTTCAAGCACTTCAGGAGCAGGTTCTACTTTAGAAGAAGAAATTAAGTTTGGATATTGTACAGAGTTTATAATTATGGGAGATGCTAAAAAAGCAAAAGAATTCCAAGATGAAATAGCACCTCTTGGAGATTGTATGATAGTTGTTGGATATGATGATGTAATAAAGGTTCATATTCATACAAATGACCCAGGAATGGTATTATCAAAGGCAGTAAAGCTTGGAGAATTATCAAAAATAAAAATAGATAATATGAGAGAAGAACATAGAGAGATTCTTGGAATTAAAGAAGCAGAAGGAAAAAATGAAGCTTTAAAAGAAGAACCTTCTTTAGAAGAAGAACATAAAAAGTATGCCTTTATAACAGTTGCTATGGGAAAGGGTATTACAAACATATTTAAAGATTTAGGTGTTGATTATGTTATTGAAGGTGGTCAAACAATGAATCCTTCAACACAAGATATATTAGATTGTGTTAATAAAATAAATGCAGACCACATTTTTGTTCTTCCAAATAATAAAAATATTATTATGGCATCAAATCAAGCTGCAGAAATAAGTGATAAAGATGTAAGGGTAATTCCTACAACTTCAATTCCACAAGGAATAACATGTATAACAATGTTTGATTCTCAAGGTGAAGTGGATGAAAATGAAGAAGAATTAAAAGAATTAATTTCTACAGTAAAAACAGGTTCTATAACTTATGCAGTAAGAGATACTGAAATGGATGGAATAGAAATTAAGGAAGGAAATATTCTTGGCTTAATAGAAGGTAAAATAAAGGAAGTTGGAGAAGATAAATTTGAAGTTACAGAGAAAGTAATTTCAGATATGGTAGATGAAGAAAGTGAACTTATAACTATTTTCTATGGAGCAGATGTAAAAGAAGAAGAAGTAAATGATTTTATTTCAAAACTTGAAGAAAAGTATGAAGATTTAGATATACAATGTTATAAGGGAGAACAGCCTCTATATTATTTCCTAGTTTCTGTAGAATAATAGATTTTAATTTAAGCACCTTTTATAGGTGCTTTTTAAATTTTATTTAAAGTAAAGGAAGATTTTTTATGGACATATATAGTAATGTTTCAACTTTAAAGGGAGTTGGGCCAAAGGTTTTAGAAAGATTAAATAAGGTTTCTATTTTTAATATTCTAGATTTACTTTTATATTTTCCTAGAGATTATGAGTTTGTAAATGGGAATATTCCTTTTGAAGAAATTAATGAAGAAGAAAAACAACTTTTAACTTGTAAAGTTATAGGATTTAAAAGTGATATTAGAACAAGAAGTGGAAAAATATTATCAGTTATTGAATTTGATTATAAAGGTCATAAACTAGAAGGAAAATGGTTTAATCAGCCCTATGCAAAGAAAAATTTTAAAATAGGAATGGAATATAATTTAATTGGTAAATTTAAAAAGCATGGAATAAGTTTTGAGGTAATTAATCCTTTAGTAGGAGGAAAAGAGGCTTTAAAAAGTGAAATAATACCTAAATACCCCCTTAAAGGAGATTTAACAGATAAACTTCTTACAAAGTTAATAAGTTATGTATTAGATTCTATTGAAATTAGAGAAAACTTGCCAAAAGAAATTTGTGAAAAATATAAATTTATTTCTTTAGATAAAGCTATAAGAGAAATTCATTTTCCAAAAAACAAAGATATGCTTAATGAAGCTATTTTAAGATTAAAATTTCAAGAATTATTTACTTATTCTATAAAACTTCTCCTTCTTAAAAAAAATATAAAAGGAAATAGTGAAGGAATAAGTTTCCCTTGGAAAGATGAAATGAAAGCCCTTAAAGCTTCTCTTCCATATAATTTAACAAATGCTCAGACAAGGGTAGTAAGAGAAATACTTAGAGATGAAAAAAGTAATTTTCCAATGAATAGATTAGTACAAGGGGATGTGGGAAGTGGAAAAACTATAATAGCTTTAATTGCTATTTTTAATGTTTATACAAATGGATATAAATCTGCTTTTATGGCTCCTACAGAAATACTTGCAAATCAACATTATAAAGAAGCTCAAAAGCTTTTAGCTCCATTTAATGTAAATATAGAACTTTTAACTGGAAGTACTTCTTTAAAAGAAAAATTAAGAATAAAAGAGAGAATAAAAAAAGAAGAACCTCTTGTTGTTATAGGAACTCATGCTTTAATACAAGAAGATGTGGAATTTAATAAATTAGGTCTTGTAGTTACAGATGAACAACATAGATTTGGAGTAGAACAAAGAAGTAAGCTTATAAATAAGGGAAAAAGAGCAGATGTTATTGTAATGACAGCAACTCCTATTCCTAGAACTTTAGCTTTATATTTATATTCAGATTTAGATGTTTCAATAATTGATGAGCTTCCTCCAGGAAGAAAAAAGATAGATACAAGATTTTTTAATGAAAATGAAAGAAATAAAGCCTATGAATTGGCTTATAATGAAGTAGGTAAGGGAAGGCAAGTATATGTTGTATGTCCTCTTATTGAAGAAGATGAAAAGGCAATGTTAAACTCAGTTGAAAGTATTTATAAAAAACTTAAAGAGGGAATATTTAAAGATGTTTCAGTAGAGATACTTCATGGAAAAATGAAGGCTTTAGAAAAGGATGAAATTATAAACAAATTTAAAGATAATAAAATAAAAGTTTTAATTTCAACTACAGTAATTGAAGTTGGAGTAAATGTTCCTAATGCTTCAGTTATGATTATTGAAAACTCTGAAAGATTTGGCTTAGCTCAGCTTCATCAACTTAGAGGAAGAGTTGGAAGAGGCGAATATGAATCCTATTGTATATTAATAGGAAATGCAAAAAGTAAGATAACAAAACAAAGAATGGAAATAATGACAACTTCAAATGATGGTTTTTATATATCAGAGCAGGATTTAAAGCTTAGAGGGGCAGGAGAAATGTTTGGAGTTAAACAAAGTGGAGAAGAAGGTTTTGTTCTTTCAGATATTTATAATGATATAAGTATTTTAAGAGCTGCAAGAGAAGAAGCAGGAAAGGTTTTAAATAAAGAAGATAAAGAAAGTAAAAGACTTGTTTATGAAATTTCACAAGGATTAAGAAAAAGTAGCAAATATATATGTTTTAATTAAATTGTATATGATTGTCTTATATGATAAAATAATATATTATACATACAAGGAGGAGAAAAATGAGGATAATAGCAGGAAAAGCAAAAGGACAAAAGTTAATTCCTCCTGCAACCATGGAAACAAGACCAACCTTAGATAGAGTTAAGGAAGCTATGTTTAGCATTATTCAAGGATATATTCCAAATGCAAAGGTTGTTGATGTTTTTGCAGGAACAGGAAGTTTAGGTTTAGAGGCTGCTAGTAGAGGAGCTAAGGAAGTATATTTAATAGATAAAAGTCCTGTTACTTACCCACTATTAAAAGAAAATGTTGAAAAGCTTAAATTTCAAGAATTTGCACATCCATTAAATATGGATTCTTATGAAGCTTTAAAACTTTTAGCAAATAAGGGAAAAGTATTTGATTTAATATTTATAGATCCACCATATTGTAAGGAAATGATTCCAGAGGCAATAAAGATAATAAAAGAAAATAATATGATGGATAAAGAAGGAATTATAGTTACTAAAATTGATAGTATTGAAGAAATATATGAAGGTTATAAAGATATAAAACTTATTAGAAGTAAGAAGTATGGAAATACAACAGTTTGCTTTTATAAATATTTGGAGGATTAATAAAAATGAAAGTTGCAATTTATCCAGGAAGCTTTGATCCTGTTACTAATGGACATTTAGATATTATAACAAGAGGAGCAAAGGTTTTTGATAAGCTTATAGTTGGCGTATTAGTAAATGTTGATAAAAAAGGATTATTTGATATTGAAGAAAGAGTAGAGCTTATAAAAAGAGTTACAAAGGATTTACCAAATGTAGAGGTGGTAAGCTTTAATGGATTATTAATAGATTTTGTAAAAAAATATGATTCAAAAGTTATACTAAAAGGTCTTAGAGCATTTTCAGATTTTGAATATGAATTTCAAATGGCTCTTATGAACAGCAAGTTAGACCCAGAAGTAGAAACTTTATTTATGATGACATCAGCACAATATGCATATGTTAGTTCTTCAAATGTAAAGCAAGTTGCAAAATTTAAAGGGTGTTTAAAGGGATTAGTACCAGAGGAAATAATTCCAGATATTGAGAAAAGGTATAAATAAGAAAGGGGAAAGTTATGGACAGTGAAATAAATTTTAATGTTATAGAGCTTTTAGAGTATATTCAAGACACCATAGAAACAGCTCCTAAGGTTCCTATTAGTGGAAAGGCAATGGTAGATAAAAAAGAACTTTTAGAAGCAATAGATCAAATAGTGAATTATCTTCCAGATGAATTTAAAAAAGCTAGATGGATTGTAAATGAAAAGGATAGAATTTTAGCAGCAGCTAAAGAAGAGTATAATTCAGTTAGAAAAGATACAATTGAAATTATGAGACAAAATGTTGAAAGACATGATATTGTTAAAGAAGCTAAAATTCGTGCACAAGAAATAATTTCATCTGCAAAAAAGGATGCTAAAGCAATAAGACTTGGCTCTAGGGATTATTCAAATGAAATTTTAACTGAATTAGATAAACAAATAGAAGAAAAAAAGGGAGAGCTAATACAAATTCTTGAAGAAAGTTATAAAAAAGCGGCTATGGACATTAATGATAACATTCAAGGCATTAGCTCAACTATTAAAGAAAATATAAAAGAATTACAGGATATGCAAAAGTAATTTTGAAAAAAGTTTACTTATTATAAAAATTAGTATTAATAAAATAATTGGAATTAATAAAACATAAAAACTTAACCTTGATGAAATATTAAATATGTTAGAAGTAGAAATAGTAAGAAGGTTTGAAAAAATAAAAGTAATAAAAAAACTTAATATTCCTTGAAATAATTTAAAAAGAAAATATTTTAATAAAGAAATATTATGCTTACTCATAAATGAATAGGACTGAGCAATTATTGATAAGCCTGAAAAGGAGCATAAAAAACTTATAAGACTTAGCTTTAAAGAAATAGGTAAACTTGAAGAGGATAACATATTACAACCATTTGTTATTTCTATACTACCTAGAAAAATGGCATATAATAAATTAGGCTCTAAGTGAAGTAAAGATTCAATTTTAGAAATTATAAATGAAAAAGTATTGCTATTTTTTATAATTTCAATAAGAACTGAAAAAATTATTATAAAGCCTCCAATAGAAAGGGCTGTATTAATTCCATCTTCAAGAGACTTCTTTAAAGCATAACCTAAATTATTTTTAGAAGTGTTTTCTGGAATTTTCCCCATTTCTTTATTTTGGGAAAAGGTTCTTTTTTTTCTTGTAAATAATCCTATAATTATAACAGATAAATAATTTCCAATTAACAATAAATAACCATAACTTATATTATTAAGCATAGCACAACCAATTGTACCTATTATAAATAAAGGACCACAGTTTGTAGCAATGTTGATTAAAGAAATGTATTCATTTTTATCAATATACCCTAAATCATAAGTATCAGAAGAAAATTTACTTCCTAATGGATAGCCACATAAAAAACTTACTGTAAGAGGAAAGGAAGAATTTTTAGAAAGATTTAAGGGCTTACATATTAATGGTCCTAAAAGCTTTGAATATAAAGTAATGCCATCATAAAAAATAAGTAAATTACAAATAACTGCAAAAGGAAAAGAAGTAGGAAGTATTGCTTTAAACCAAAGCTTAGCCCCATTAAGGGAGGCTTTAAGAGAAAGCTTAATATTTACTATAAACAATATTATAAATAAAGTTATAAAAAAGCATATTATATAATTTTTCTTTGCTTTTAAAAGTTTTAATAATATAAGTAAAAAAATAATAATAAAAAGCCATAATAAAATATAAAACATAAAGATTTCCTCCTTTAAATATTTATATTTCTTATGGTTTTATTATATTAATTTATTTAACAAAAATAGGACTTCTTAAATAATCTTCCATAGGGGATATATTTTTATTTAATATAGAATAGGCTTTAGTTCCTAGTAAATCTAATGAAAGCATAGAATTTTCTATATTTTTAGGAAGCTTAGTTATTATTTTAACAGACTCTTTATTTTTAATTTCTTTAAGTATTTTACTTCCTTTCTCATTAAAAGCTAATGGACGTATATATTCTATAGAACTATTTTTTATATGATCTAAAGAAAAGTTTTCCATTCCTATAAAAAAAGAAACTAAAGCTCTGCTTATAGCTGTATAAGTGTAGCGCTTACTTTTAATATTTAAAATAAATTCATTTAAATTATTTGAATTTAAAATTTCTTTTTTTATTTTATTATCTAATCCTTCTTTAAGTTGAGAAAGTTTTGAAAGATTTTCCCCTTCTGTTAAGATTTTATACTTTAAAAAAGGAAAAATATCCTCAGGATACACAAATTTATAATCAGTGTTTTTTAAATTTATTATTTCTTCATAACTTTCTTTAGGAAGCACCTCTTTTATTTTATCAAAATCATTAAAACTTAAAGTTTTTCTTATAGAGGTGGCAGAGGCATATAAAGAGGTTATATTTTCGTCGTTGTAATTAGAACCTATTCTTTTTAAGGTATAAGGTTTTATGGGGCTATTAAGCCTTATTAAAGCTTTTAAATATTCAATCCCTAGTATATTGTTTGAACTAGAAATTATTTCTTCTAAATTTATATCATTAAAATAATTTTTAAGAGAAGTTAATCTAGCATAATGGTAGGGAACTCCTTTAGCTAATTCTTTTTTTAATGTATTTTTATATTCTATTGGCTCTTTAATAATAACAGAGGCAATTTTATTTAAGTCTAAAACATTACCATGTTCACTTCCAAAATAAAGATTATTTACTATTTTTGTCTTTTCTAATATGGCTACAGCACCATAAGCAAAGGTTTCAGCAGAGGAAATTGAAAATATAAGAGGAAGTTCAACAACTAAATCAACTCCATTTTTAACAGCAATTTTAGCCCTTTCCCATTTATCCATAATTGCAGGCATACCTCGCTGAACAAAATTTCCACTCATAACACATATAACACCATTACAGTTAGTATTTTTTTTACATTCTTTAAGATGATGAAGATGACCTAAATGGAAAGGGTTATATTCTGTAATAATACCAGTTACATTCATATATTTAAATCCTCCAAAATTAAAAGTAATATAATTATATCAATAATAGATTAAAAATTAAATAAATTTTAGGTTGAAAGAAGGGGTATTATAGGAGTATTATTATGTATAGAAAGTGTGGCGTTTTGAAAGGAGAAAAATATGGAACTTATGAGTAAAATTCTAGAGGCTGCAAAAGCTAATAGAAAAAAAATTGTACTTCCAGAAGGAAATGAGGAAAGAACTATAGTAGCAGTTGAAAAAATAAAAAAGGAAGGCATTGCTTATCCTATTTTAATAGGTAATAAAGAGGAAATATTAGAAAGAGCGAAAGACCTTAACACTGATTTAAGTGGAGTTGAAATTATAAATCCAGATACTTCAGATAGATTAAATGACTATATTGAAGCTTTCTATGAATTAAGAAAAAATAAGGGTATGACTATGACAAAGGCTGAAAAGATAGTAAGAGACCCATTATATTTTGCAACAATGATGGTAAAATTAGATGATGCAGATGGAATGGTTTCAGGAGCAGTTCATACTACAGGAGATCTTTTAAGACCAGGATTACAAATAATAAAAACAGCACCAAAAGTATCTGTTGTATCAAGTTTTTTTATAATGATGGTACCTGATAGTGAGTATGGAGAAGAAGGAATGCTTTTATTCTCTGATTGCGCTGTTAATCCAAATCCAAATGCAGACCAACTTGCAGCAATAGCAATAGCAACAGCTGAAACAGCTGAAAAATTATGTAAGGTTGAACCTAAAGTAGCAATGTTATCATTCTCTACTATGGGAAGTGCAGACCATGAATCTGTAACTAAGGTAAGGGAAGCTACAATGAAAGCAAAAGAGCTTAGACCTGATTTATTAATAGATGGAGAGTTACAATTAGATGCAGCAATAGTTAAAAAAGTTGCAGATCAAAAAGCACCTGGTAGCCTAGTTGCAGGAAAGGCAAATGTTTTAGTATTCCCAGATCTTCAATCAGGAAATATTGGATATAAATTAGTTCAAAGATTTGCAAATGCATCGGCAATAGGACCAATATGTCAAGGTTTTGCAAAGCCAATTAATGATTTATCAAGAGGCTGTAGTTCTGAAGATATAGTAAAGGTAGTTGCTATTACAGCAGTTCAAGCTTCTATGAATTAATAAATATATAACTAGGGGGAAGGTAAATTTATGAAAATACTAGTAATAAACTGTGGGAGTTCATCCTTAAAATATCAATTAATAAATATGGAAAATGAAGGAGTATTGGCTCAAGGATTAGTTGAAAGAATAGGAATTGAAGGCTCTATATTAACTCAAAAGGTTAATGGAGAAAAATATATTATAAAAGAACCTATGGAGAATCATAAGGATGCAATAAAGTTAGTTTTAGAAGCATTAGTAGATGAAAAACATGGAGTAATAAAAAACATGGATGAAATATCTGCAGTTGGTCATAGAGTTGTACATGGAGGAGAAAAATATTCTAAATCTGTTCTTGTAGATGAGGATGTTATGGCTTATTTAGAAGAATGTGTAAAACTTGCACCTCTTCACAACAGACCTAATATAATTGGAATTGAAGCTTGCAAGGCATTAATGCCAAATACTCCAATGGCAGTTGTATTTGATACAGCTTTCCATGGAACTATGCCAAAGGAAGCTTATAGCTATGCACTTCCATATGAACTATATAAAGAAAATGGAATAAGAAAATATGGTTTCCATGGAACAAGTCATAAATATGTTTCAGGAAAGGTTGCAGAAGTTTTAGGAAAAGATATAAAAGATTTAAAAATAGTAACATGTCATTTAGGAAATGGAGTTTCTTTAACTGCTGTAAAGAATGGAAAATCTATAGATACTACAATGGGCTTTACACCTCTTGCAGGTATGCCAATGGGAACAAGATCAGGAGATATAGACCCTGCTATAGTAATTTATTTAATAAAGGAATTAGGATATTCAGTAGATGAAGTTAATGAAATATTAAATAAAAAATCTGGTATCTTAGGAATATCTGGATTAAGTTCAGACTTTAGAGATGTAAGAGATGCAGCTTATAAAAAAGGTGATGAACGTTCACTTCTTGCAATAGATATTTATACTTACAAAATAAGAACTCAAATTGGAGCATATGCAGCTGCTATGGGTGGATTAGATGTAATAGTATTTACAGCAGGAATTGGTGAAAATGCTGACATGATAAGAGAAGGTTGCTTAAAGAATTTAGAATTCTTAGGAGTTTATTTAGATAAAGAAAAAAATAAGCAAAATGGAGAAATTGCAGAAATTTCAAAAGATGATTCAAAGGTTAAAGTTTTCGTAATTCCAACTAACGAAGAATTAATGATTGCAAAAGAAACAATGGAATTATTAAATTAATAACTTGACTTTTAATTCTTTAGTTTATATAATGAATTGTGTTTGTTTAATTAATATTATCTAAGGAGAAAAATAGGATTTAAAAATGAAGATAAAATTTTCAGAACTTAAATCACCAAAAGGACAATCAAAAGAAGTGTCCTACAATGTAGATTTAGACAATTTTTATTTTGATGGAGATAAAATAAAATCTTTAGAAGGAATAACTATGTCTGGAAAAGCTACATACAAAGATGAAATAATAATTTTAAAGGCCAAATTAAAGGGAAATTTAGAATTAGTATGTTCAAGATGCTTAGATACCTTTATCTATCCAATAGATATTGATATAGAAGAAAGGTTTACAAGTAATGAAACTTTAGAAGATGAAGAAGTAGTTCTTGTAAATAGTGATACTATAGATATCACTGAAATAGTTGAAAAAGCAATAATTTCAACCTTACCTATTAAGAGACTTTGCAAAGAAGATTGCAAAGGATTGTGCCAAAGCTGTGGAGCTAACTTAAATAAGGAAGAATGCAGCTGTAACAACGAAGATATAGATCTTAGATTGGCAGACTTAAAGGCGTTGTTAAATAATAAGGAGGTGTAATGATGGGAAATCCAGCAAGAAAAACATATAAAGCTAAAAGAGATTCAAGAAGAGCTCAAACTATGAAAATGAGCATACCTGGAATAGTTGAATGTCCACAATGTCACGAAATGAAGCTTGCTCATAGAGTATGTAAAAAATGTGGTTACTATAAGGGTAAAGAAATAGTAGCTACTGAAGAATAAAATCTAAAATAGTTACTTAAGAATAAAGAAAGTCATGTTTCCTGACTTTCTTTTCTTTATATACAAGTAAAAAAGGAGAGTTAATATGAAAATAGCTATAGATGGAATGGGTGGAGATAATGCACCACAAGCTGTTGTTGAAGGTGTTGTTCAAGCTTTAAAAGAGTATGAAGATATAAAATTATATATAACAGGTCCAAAAGATGAAATAGAAAAAGAACTTTCTAAATATACTTATCCTAAAGATAGAGTAACTGTAGTTCATACAAGTGAGGTTATTTCACCAAATGAGCATCCAGTTATGGCTATAAGAAAAAAGAAGGATTCAAGCCTTGTAAAAGCACTTAACCTTGTAAAAGAAGGTGAATGTGAAGCTATAATATCAGGAGGAAGTACAGGAGCCTTTTTAGCAGGATGTACTTTTATAGTTGGAAGAATTAAGGGAGTAGAAAGACCAGCACTAGCACCTATAATGCCAGGAAGAAACGGAAAATTCATGATTGTAGATGTTGGAGCAAATGTAGATTGTAAGCCTCAATATTTAATTCAATTTGCTCATATGGGTAAAATCTATTATGAAGGAATGTTTAATATTAAAAATACTTCAATAGGACTTATTAACATTGGAGCAGAAGAAGAAAAGGGAAATGAGCTTACTAAAGCTACTTACAAGCTTTTAAAAGAAGAGAATTTTAATTTTGTTGGAAATGTTGAGCCAAGAGATATTCCAAAGGGAGAAGTAAATGTTTTAGTTGCAGATGGTTTTGTTGGAAATACTGCATTAAAGATGTATGAAGGTTCAGCTTCTAATATATTAGGAATGATAAAGGATGAAATATATTCCTCTTCAATAATATCAAAGCTTGGAGCAGTACTTTTAAAACCTGTATTTAATGGTCTTAAAGTAAAGTTTGACTATAAGGAAGTAGGAGGAGCACCTTTTTTAGGAGTAGATGGAATTTGTATTAAAGCCCATGGAAGCTCTGATGGAAAAGCTTTTAAAAATGCAATAAGACAAACTAAGCTTTTTAAAGAAAATGACATATTAAATAAAATAAAAGAAGAATTTAAAGAAAAATAATTATAAATAAGTGAATTTTAGAACAATTAACTTAAAAATATTAACAAATAAAAACTTATTTTCTTATAAACTTATATTGACGAATAAATATTTATATAATATTATCTAAATGTGATGTTTTAGTTTTGGGAGGTGAATAAAATGTTTGAAAAGATTAAGGAAATTATAGCTGATAAGTTAAGTGTTGCTCCAGAAAGCATTACTTTAGAGGCATCATTTATAGATGATTTAAATGCGGATTCTTTAGACATTGTTGAATTAATAATGGCTTTAGAAGATGAATTAGAAATGGAAATTCCTGATGAAGATGTAGAAAACTTTAAAACAGTAGGAGACGTAGTCAACTATGTAAAAGCACATCATGAGGAATAAGAAAATCCCGCCTTTAATATGCGGGATTTTATTTTAAAAATAAATAGTTTATTCTTGAATTTGTTAGAAGTCTAAAAATTGAAGAATAAACTTTTCTAAGGAGAAGTGTTATGAATAAATTTAAATTAAATGAGGTAGAGGAAATATTAAAAGTTAAATTTAAAAATCCTGATCTTATAAAAACGGCTTTAACCCATAGTTCTTATGCAAAGCAAATTAAGGGAGCTCAGTATAATGAAAGGCTTGAATTTTTAGGAGATTCTGTTCTTCAACTTACTATAACAGAATATTTATTTCTTAATTATAAGCATAAAGCAGAAGGGGAATTAACTAAAATAAGAAGTTTAATAGTTTGTGAAAACTCTCTTTATGAAGTAGCTCAAAATTTAAATTTATCTTCATTTATGCTTATGAGTAAAGGTGAAGAGCTTACAGGTGGAAGAGAAAGAGTTTCTATTCAAGCAGACTCAGTAGAAGCTGTTATAGCAGCTATATATTTAGATAATGGGTTAGAAAAGGCTAAGGAATTTATATTTAATAATTTTAGTGATATTATTAAAAAGGCAATAAACAATAAAATAGTACTAGATTTTAAAACTAAACTTCAAGAATATCTTCAAAAAGATGGAGAGGTAGAAATTAAATATGAACTTTCAAAATTTGAAGGACCTCCTCATAGAAGAAAATTCTTTGTTCAGGTTTATGTAGAAGATAAATTTATGGGAACAGGTCAAGGATTTAGTAAAAAAGAAGCAGAACAAAACTGTGCTAAAGAAGCTTTAATAAAGTTAGGAGTTTTAAATGAGTAAAAATTATTATATTATACCTATTTTTGTTCCTCATGAAGGGTGTCCTCACAATTGTGTATTTTGCAATCAAGTAAGGATAACAGGAGTTGAAAAAGTAGAAAAAGAAAATAATAAAGAAGAACAAGGAGTTAATGCTAAAAAGGTTAGAGAAATAGTTGATGAATATTTAAAAACTTTAAACAAAGATGCAACAATTGAAATTTCATTTTTTGGAGGAACTTTTACTGCAATAAAGGAGGAAAAACAAAGAGAACTTTTAGCTGTTGCAAAAGAATATAAGGATAAAGGACTTATAGATAAAATAAGAATGTCTACACGTCCTGATTATATAAATGATTATATATTATCTTATTTAAAAGATTACACTGTTGATATAATCGAATTAGGAGTTCAATCTTTAGATGATGAAGTTTTAAAAGCATCAGGAAGAGGTCATGACTCTAAGGTGGTAGAAAAGGCTTCTAAGCTTATAAAAAAATATAAAATAACTTTAGGACATCAAATAATGCCAGGACTTCCTAAAGATAACTTTGAAAGGGATATTGAAACAGTAAGAAAATCAATAGAAATGAAACCAGATATATGTAGGTTATATCCTTCATTAGTAATTAAAGATACACCTATGGAAATAATGTATGAGAGAAAGGAATATATTCCTTATACATTAGAAGAGGCTGTGGAAATATGCAAAAAATTATATATTATGTATACAGAAGCAAATGTTCAAGTTATAAGAATAGGTCTTCAACCTACAGAAACTATAAATGAAGGAAAGGACATTGTAAGTGGACCATTCCATCCAGCCTTTAGAGAACTTGTTGAAGGAAGTATTTTATGTGATACTATAAAAGAAAAGTTAAAAACTAAAAAAGAAGGAACTGTAAGAATAAATAAAAAAGATATAAGTAAGCTTTATGCTAAGGGAAAATTTTATTTTAATAAACTTTTAGAAGAAGGATATAAGATAAAAGTAGAAGCTGTAGATGATATTGAGAGAGGAAAAATAGATATTTTTTAAAAAGAAAGAGAATGAGGAAAAATATTTTTTTCATTCTTTTTTACATTCTATAGGAAATTATATTAATTGAATAATTAAAACTTTTTTACTTTACAAGAAAATATATATATTGATAAACTATATATAACCTTTTAAAAGATAATAAAGTTTAAATAAAAATATAATAGAGGCGAGTAAAAAGTGAAAAAAGAAACAAGAAAGAAATTAACATATGTATTAGTAATATTAATGCTTATAGTTTTTATAGTTGGATTAGTTCCATCAGTAGTGACATTTTTTTAATAAGGAGTTGGGAGTTTGTTTTTAAAATCATTAGAGGTTAGAGGTTTTAAATCCTTTGCAGATAAAGTTGACTTAAAGTTTAAAAAGGGAATTACAGCTGTTGTAGGACCTAATGGTAGTGGAAAGAGCAATATTTCTGATTCTGTAAGATGGGTTTTAGGAGAACAGAGCATAAAAACATTAAGAGGCGGAAAAATGGAAGATGTTATTTTTGCTGGAACTCAATTTAGAAAACCTGTAGGTCTTGCACAGGTTTCTTTAACTTTAGATAATTCGGAAGGTGAACTTCCTATAGAATATAATGAAGTAACTGTTACAAGAAGAATCTTTAGGTCAGGAGAAACTGAATATCTTTTAAATGGAACAAAGTGTAGATTAAAAGATATTACTAATCTTTTTATGGATACTGGAATTGGTAAAGAAGGATATTCATTAATAGGTCAAGGGAAAATAGAAGCAATTTTAAGTGGAAAGCCAGAAGAAAGAAGAAGTCTTTTAGAAGAGGCTGCAGGAATTGTTAAATATAAATCAAGAAAAGAAGAAGCAGAGAAAAAACTTCAAAATACAGATAATAATTTAATAAGAATAAGAGATATATTATCAACTTATGAAGAAAGATTAGGACCTTTAGAAAATGAAAGAAATAAAGCTATTAAATATAGAGAAATATCTACAGACTTAAAAGTTAAAGAAGTCTCTCTTATTGTATATTACATTTCTAACATGGAAGAAATTTTAAATGAATTTAATAAGGAAATAGATGATAAACAATTTAAGCTTAATTTAAAAAAAGAAAAGCTTTTAGATGAAAAAAGAAATGTTGAAAAGCTAAAAGAAAATATAGAAAGTATAGAAAAAAAGAATGAAGAAGCTAGAAAGGTTTATTATGAAAAGAAAGAAAAAATTTCAAATAGCCTAAATGAAATAAAAATCTTTAAAGAAAGAGTTTTAAATGAAGAAAATTTATTAAAAAGAAATAAAGAAAACTTAGAAAATATTATAAAAAAGATAGAAACTCTTAAAGAAGAAAAAGAAGCTATGAATCTTCATATAGAGAAAAAAGTAAAGGAACAGGAAAACACTAAAAATACCATAGTATCTTTAGAAAATGAGTTTAATGATAGTATGTTAAAAATAACTAATATGGAAAATGAAATTGAAAGTTTAAAGCAGGAAGAGTTTGAACTTTTAAGAAATAATTCTGATATAAAAAATGAAATAACTCTTATTAATAAGGATATAAAGGTAAGAAATGAAAGAATTGAAGATTTACAAAAATCTATCAATAGTATAAATGGAAATATAAAAATTAATTTAGGAACTTTAGAGGATTTAAAAAAAGAGGAAAATAAAAATAAAGAATTAATTAATGTTTTAAATGAATCAATAATTAAAAGTTCAAAAGAAATTTCAAGTCTTAAATCTAAACTTAGAAATAAAGAAAATTCTTTAAAGGAACTAAATAAAAACTTAAATGAATTTGAAGCTAATAAAAATATGTTAACAAATTTAGAAAAACATTATGAAGGTTATAATAGGTCTGTTAAAACTTTAATGGAGAGAATTAATAAAGGACAAATACCAAGTGGAAAAGGTACAAAGGTTTTAGGAGAAATATTAGAAATAGATAAAGAATATGAAATTGCAATAGAAATAGCAATGGGTGCAGCTATTTCAAATATAATAACAGAAACAGATTCTATAGCTAAAGAACTTATAAATTATTTGAAAAATAACAAGCTTGGAAGAGCTACCTTTCTTCCTTTAAATAATATTAAGGGCAATAAACTTTCATTAGATAACTCTATTATTTCTATGGAAGGATATATAGGAATTGCAGCTGATATAATAAAATATCCTAAAGTATATGAAAAAGCAGTAAACAATGTACTTGGAAGGGTTATTGTAGCAAAAAACATGGATTGTGCATTAAAAATATCTAAAAAGGGTAACAATAATTATAGAATAGTAACCTTAACTGGAGAAATAATTGCACCAGGGGGAGCTTTAACAGGAGGAAGTATTCAAAGTAAATTCACAAATATTTTAGGAAGAAAACGTGAAATTGAAGAACTCCAAGACAAGATAAAAGCTACAAAGGAAGAACTATCAAAGGAATTAAATGAAATAGAAGCTTTAAGAATTTCTATTAAAAATTTAGATGAAAATATTTTAAATAATAAAGATGAAATTCATTTTAAAAATATTGAAATAACCAAAAACCATGGAGAAATAGAATCTTTAAATAATGAAATAGATAGAAGTTATAAATCTGTTAATGTTTCAATGGAGGAAGTTAAAAGGTTTAAAGAACAAATTTTAACATTTAGCAAAAGACTTAAAGAAAGAAAAGAAAGTTTAAATAATATTCAAGGACAAAATGTTGAAAATAAAGATAAGAATATAGAACTTCAAGAAAAATTAAAATATTTTAGAAAATCTGTTGAGGAAAAACGTGAAAAACTTACAGAAATAAAGGTATTAAAAGCTTCATTAGATGAAACATTAAATAATAAAAAAGAGGAGCTTTTAAGAAAAGAAAAAGAAATTAATGAAAATGCTATAAATTCTAAAGCTATAAAAATAGAAGAGGAAAATAGTAATTTAAAAATAGAAGAATTAAAAAAAGAAATTTTAAATAAAGAGGATTTTATAAATTTAGAAAATAAAGAAGTTTTAAAGCTTGAAGATAGTTTTAAAGAAGATGATGTTAAAAAGGGAGCTTTAAAAGAAAAGCTTAATGAAAAGGAAACTATTGTTCAAGAAGAAAGTATTATTATAAATCAAGAAGAAAATGAACTTAATAAAAAAGAACTTCAAAGAGCAAAAAAAGAAATGGAAAAGGAAAGTTTTTATACAAAACTTAATGAAGAACTTGACTTAACATTAGCAGAAGGAAAAGAAATAGCAGTTTCTATTGAGAACACAGAAGCTGTTAAAGATGATATAATAAGTTTAAAGAGAAAAATAACAGCTTTAGGAACAGTAAATCTTGCCTCTATTGAAGAATTTGAAGAGGTAAAAGAAAAGTTTGAATTTATGTCAAATCAAGAACAGGATTTAGAAAAAGCTAAAACAGAACTTTTAGAAGTTATAAAAGAAATGACAGATAAAATGAAGGTGCTATTTAAAGAAAATTTTGTTATACTTAATAAAAACTTTAATGAAACCTTTAAGGAATTATTTAAAGGAGGAAATGCTGAACTTATATTAGGAGAAGGAGATGAACTTACTTCTAATATTGAGATTAATGTAGAGCCACCAGGAAAAAAACTTCAAAATATTAATCTTATGTCTGGTGGAGAAAAAGTATTATCAGCAATTGCTTTAATGTTTGCTATATTAAAGATGAAGCCTACCCCTTTTTGTATTTTAGATGAAATTGAGGCAGCCCTTGATGATGCAAATGTTTATAGATATGCAGAATTTTTAAAGGAATTTTCTAAAAATACTCAATTTATTGTAATTACCCATAGAAAAGGAACTATGGAAGCTAGTGATGTTTTATATGGAGTTACAATGGAAGAAAAGGGAGTATCTAAAGTAGTTTCTGTAGATTTAACAGCTAATTAAAAAAACGAGGAGGATAATAATAATGTTTGGAAAATTTTTTAATAAACTTAAGGATGGATTATCAAAAACAAGAGATGGCTTTACAGATAAAATAAATGAGGTATTAAAACTTGCAATAACTATTGATGATGATTTATATGAAGAGCTTGAAGAGGTTCTTATAATGGCAGATATAGGTATGGATACAACTGTTGAAATAATAGATAGATTAAAAGATAAAATAAGAAAAGAAAAAATAAATGAAGTAGAAATGGTTTATCCAGCTTTAAAAGAAGTAATAAAGGATATGCTTTTAGAAGGTGTTGAAGAAGAGGAAGATAATGGAGAAAAGAAAGTTTTATTAGTAATAGGAGTAAATGGAGTTGGAAAAACAACTTCTATAGGAAAGCTTGCAGCTAAAAATAAAGAAGAGGGTAAAAAAGTTCTTTTAGCAGCAGCAGATACTTTTAGAGCAGCAGCAATAGACCAACTTGAAGTATGGAGCCAAAGAGCAAGTGTAGAATTAATAAAGCATGAAGAAGGTTCAGACCCAGCTGCTGTAGTGTTTGATGCTATACAAGCTGCTAAGGCAAGAAATACAGACCTTCTTATATGTGATACAGCAGGAAGACTTCATAATAAGAAAAATCTTATGAATGAGCTTTCTAAAATAAATAGAATAATTGATAGAGAATTTTCAGAGGCTAAAAAAGAAACTTTACTTGTTTTAGATGGAACTACAGGACAAAATGCAATTATACAAGCAAAGCAATTTATGGAGGCATGTCCTATTGATGGAATAATATTAACTAAGCTAGATGGAACAGCAAAGGGTGGAGTTGTAATATCTATAAAACAAACTTTAAATATTCCAGTAAGATATATTGGGGTAGGAGAAGGTATAGATGACCTTCAAGAATTTGATGCAGAAAGTTTTGCAGAAGCACTTTTTTAAAAACTGTTAAGTAAAAATACTTGACAGGTTAAATATTATTTGTTATCATCTCTTTTGTAGGTAAGGTGATTTGATGGAAGATAGGGTTCAAATTTCGTTGTTAATGGATTTATATGGTCCATTATTAACAGAAAAGCAGCGTGAAGTAATGGAAATTTATTATGATGATGATTTATCATTAGGTGAAATTTCAGAATTAAATCATACAAGTCGTCAAGCAACTTATGATTTAATAAAAAGATGTTGTAAATTATTAAGAACCTATGAAAACAAATTAAACCTACTTCAAAAGAGTATGAATCGCAAAAAAAAGATTGCCAATCTTTTAATGGATTTTGAAAAAAAATATTCTTTAAATGAAGAAGAATTAAATAATTTAAAAAAGCAACTAGAGGATTTGCAATAATTAAGGAGGTTTAATATGGCTTTTGAAGGATTAGCAGAAAAGCTTCAAAATACCTTTAAAAAGTTAAGGGGAAAAGGAAAGCTTACTGAAAAAGATATAAAAGAAGCTATGAGAGAAGTAAAATTAGCACTTCTTGAAGCAGATGTTAACTTTAAAATAGTAAAACAGTTTATAGCAAATGTAAGTGAAAAATGTGTAGGTTCGGAAGTTTTAGAAAGTTTAACACCAGGACAACAAGTAATAAAAATTGTAAATGAAGAATTAACAAGCCTTATGGGAGGAACTGAAAGTAAGCTTAATTATGCAAGCTATGGTCCAACTGTTATAATGCTTGTAGGACTTCAAGGTGCTGGTAAAACAACTATGTGTGGAAAGCTTGCACTAGAGCTTAGAAAAAATAACAAAAAGCCTTTACTTGTAGCCTGTGATATATACAGACCAGCTGCTATAAAGCAATTACAAGTAGTAGGTAAACAAATTGATATTCCTGTTTTTTCAATGGGAGATAAAATTTCTCCAGTTGATATAGCAAAAGCAGCTATAAAACAAGGAAGAGAAGATGGTAATAATGTAATTATTATAGATACTGCTGGACGTCTTCATATAGACGAAGACCTTATGCAAGAACTTAAAGATGTAAAGGAAGCAGTAGAGCCAAATGAAGTACTATTGGTAGTAGATTCAATGACTGGTCAAGATGCAGTTAATGTTGCAGAAACTTTTAATAAAGAGTTAGACTTAACTGGTGTAATCTTAACTAAGCTTGATGGAGATACAAGAGGGGGAGCTGCTTTATCAATAAAGAGTGTAACTCAAAAGCCAATTAAGTATGTAGGTGTTGGTGAAAAAATGAATGACTTTGAAGTCTTCTATCCCGATAGAATGGCTTCAAGAATACTAGGAATGGGAGATGTTTTAAGCTTAATTGAAAAAGCTCAAGAAGCTATTGACCAAAAAGAAGCTGAAGACCTTTCAAAGAAAATGATTAATGCTGAGTTTAACTTTGAAGATTTCTTAACAGCTATGGATCAAATGAAAAAGCTTGGACCTCTAAACAAAATAATGGAAATGATTCCTGGGGTAAATGCTCAACAATTAGAAGCTCTTGATATGGAAAAAAGTGAAAAGCAAATGGCAAAAATGAAAGCTATAATCCAATCAATGACAGTAAAAGAAAGAAGAAATCCTTCACTTATAATAGGCTCATCTTCAAGAAAGAAGAGAGTAGCATTAGGTGCAGGAACTACAATTCAAGAAGTTAATAAACTTATTAAAGGTTATGATATGATGAAAAAGCAAATGAAGCAAATGAAATCATTAACCAAAAAGTCTAAAAAAGGTTTATTTGGAAAGTTACCTTTCATGAGTTAGATATATATATGAATTTTTAAAGGAGGTGAAATTTAAAGATGGCAGTTAAAATAAGATTAAGAAGAATGGGTTCTAAGAAAGCTCCTTTTTATAGAGTAGTTGTTGCTGATTCTAGATCTCCAAGAGATGGTAGATTCATCGAAGAAATAGGATACTACAATCCACTTACTGAACCAGTTGAAGTTAAAATCAACGAAGAAAAAGCTACTGAATGGTTAAAGAAGGGAGCTCAACCTACTGATGTAGTTAAGAGACTTTTTGATAACGCAGGCCTTAACAAGTAATTTTTTGGAGGTGATTACTATAGGTTAAAGATTTAATCTATAGGCACTACAATGAAAGAATTAGTTGAAATAATAGCTAAAGCCCTTGTTGAAAAACCAGAAGAAGTTAGTGTTAATGAATTTATTGATGGTGATGCAGTTATTCTTGAATTAAAGGTAGCTGAAGAAGACATGGGAAAAGTTATAGGAAAACAAGGTAGAATAGCAAAAGCTATAAGAACAGTAGTAAAGGCTGCATCTCTTAAGAGTGATAAGAAAGTTGTAGTCAAGATTGTTTAATAAATAGAGTTAGGTGTATTCCTAACTCTATTTGTTCTATTAAGTTAAGTTAGAGCAGGTTAATATATTCTGTGCAAGTTATGGCAAAATAATATATTTATTCTGCTTTTTTTATATATTTGTAATAGAGGTGAAAAAAATGAATGAATTTTTTACTGTTGGCCAAATAGTTAATACTCACGGAATAAAGGGAGAAGTAAAGGTAATTCCTTATACTGAAGATGTTAATAATTTTAAAAGATATGGACAGTTAAGAATTGATGGTAAAGAGTGGAGAAAAATTCAAGGAGTTAAGTTCCAAAAAGACAGAGTTATCCTTAAGCTTGAAGGCATTGATGATATGAATACAGCAGAATTATATAAGCAAAAATATTTAGAAGTTCCAAGGGCTGAAGAACCAGAATTAGAAGAGGGAGAATATTATGCTATAGATTTAGTAGGATGTATGGTAAAGGATACAAATGGTAAAGAACTTGGTAAGGTATTTGATATTATTTCTACTAAAAATAATGATGTATGTTGGATAAAAGAGCCTAAACAATTATTAATTCCAGTTCTTGATGATATTGTATTAGATATAGATTTAGACAATGAAACAATAACAATTGCTCCAGTAGGTGATTGGCAAGATGAAGATTAGTATATTAACACTGTTTCCTGAAATGTTTAATATATTTGACTTTTCTATTATAGGAAGAGCAAGGGAAAAGGGAATAGTTGATTTAAATTGTATAAACATAAGAAATTATACATTAGATAAACATAAAAAAGTTGATGCTTATCCTTATGGAGGAGGAGCAGGAATGGTTATGACTCCTCAGCCAATAGTAGATTCTATAAGAGCCTGCAAAAAAGAGAATAAGGGAAAGGTTATATTTTTAGGACCAAAGGGAAAAACTTTTAATCAGTCACTAGCTAGAGAACTTTCAAAGGAAGAAGAATTAATCTTTTTATGTGGACATTATGAAGGAATTGATGAAAGAACCTTTAAGCATATTGATATGGAAATATCTTTAGGTGATTTTGTTCTTACTGGAGGGGAAATGGCTGCAATTCCTGTTATAGATTCAATTTTAAGGCTTGTACCAGGAGTATTAGGAAAGGAAGAAAGCTTTCAAGAAGAATCTTACTCTGAAGGGCTTTTAGAATATCCTCAATATACAAGACCAGAAGAATTTGAAGGAGAAAAGGTTCCTGAAGTTCTTCTTTCAGGACATCATGAGAATATAAGAAAATGGAGAAGAAAGCAATCTCTTTTAATAACTAAAGAAAGAAGAAGGGATTTATTTGAAAAAATAACTCTTACTAAGGAAGATAAAAAATTACTTTCAAAAAAGGAAAAATAATAAATTTTTTCTTGCAACGAAATTTTATATATGTTAAAATAAGCTTTGTGCTAGTACCGGCGCTCCTCTGTCAAATATTAGCTTTGGCAAGAACGTCAAATTTTAACTACAAGGAGGAATGCACAAATGAACGAAATAATAAGAGCTATAGAACAAGAACAAATAAGAACTGATTTACCAAGCTTTAATGTTGGTGATAATGTAAGAGTTCACGTAAAAATTAAAGAAGGTAACAGAGAAAGAGTTCAAGCTTTCGAAGGAACTGTAATTAAGAAACAAAATGGTGGAATAAGAGAAACTTTCACTGTAAGAAGAGTTGCTTATGGAACAGGTGTTGAAAGAACATTCCCTCTAAATGCTCCAATTATAGAAAAGATTGAAGTAACTAGAAGAGGTAAAGTAAGAAGAGCTAAGTTATACTACTTAAGAGACAGAGTAGGTAAGGCTGCTAAGGTTAAAGAATTATTAAGATAATAATCTTGAAAATAGGGGACTTTAATAGTCCTCTTTTTTTCTATAGAAAATAGGAGGGAAATATTATGGCAATTAACTGGTTTCCAGGGCATATGAAAAAAACTCAAAGAGAGATAAAGGAAAACTTAAAATTAGTAGATGCAGTAATAGAGATTAGAGATGCAAGAATACCAAGAAGCTCAGCTAATCCTGACATAGATAAATTACTTCAAAATAAACCAAGAATAATACTTTTAAATAAAAAAGATTTAACAGAAAAAAAGGCAACTAATGAATGGATAAAATATCTTACTAAAGACAATGTAAAGGTGTTAGAAGTAAACTGTTTACAAGGTGAAGGACTTAAAAATATAAAGCCTGTTTTAATGGAACTTTTAAAGGAAAAACATGATAGACTTAAAGCTAAAGGAATGGCTAAAATAGTTACAAGAGTAATGGTTGTAGGAATCCCTAATTGTGGAAAGTCAACTCTTATAAATAAGCTTGCAAAAAATAATATTGCAAAAACTGGTGACAGACCAGGAGTTACAAAAAGTAAGCAATGGATTAAAACTTCTCTTGATATAGAACTTTTAGATACTCCAGGAGTTTTATGGCCTAAGTTTGAAGATGAAGAAATAGCTTTAAATTTAGCTTTTACAGGAGCTATTAAAGATGAAGTTATGGATACTGAAGAACTTGCATATAGATTAGTTCAAAGGCTTCAAGAATATTATCCAGAAAATTTAAAAGAAAGATATAAAATAGAAGAAATATTTGAAGACCCATTAGACACTTTAAATGCTATAGCAAGAAAAAGAGGATGCTTAATTCGTGGTGGAGAAATAGATTATAATAGAATATCAGTTATATTATTAGATGAATTTAGAGGGGGAAAAATAGGAAAAATAACCCTAGAGAGACCTTAAAGGAGCTGATTTTTTATGGATATAACAAGCTTAAAGTATAAAGAAATAAAAGACTTAGTGGATAAAATAGATTTTTCAAAGGAAATCCATAATGAAAAAGTTATAAATTTAGCAGAAGAATTATTAAAAGATAGCAGAAAAAATGTAAATTCTTTAGGAAATAAAATAATTAATTCTAGAGAGAAAATTTTAAAAGAAATTAAAAGAGTTAAAAAGATGTATGAATTTGACAAAGCTTTTAAAGGATACAATCTTGTTGCTGGAGTAGATGAAGTTGGAAGAGGTCCTTTAGCAGGTCCTATTGTAGCTTGTGCAGTTATTTTAGATGAAAATGTTCTTGAGGATGAGATGATACTTGGTCTTAATGATTCTAAAAAAGTTCCAGCTAAAAAAAGAGAAGAACTTGCAAAGATAATAAAAGAAAAAGCAATAGCTTATTATATAGCTGTAAGTTCAAATGAAGAGATAGATGAAAAAGGAATAGCTTATGCTAACAATAAGGTATTTTTAGAGGCATGTACATCTTTAAAATGTAAACCAGATTTAGTTTTATCAGATGGATATTTAGTTAAAAATTTAAATATTGATAATAAATATGTAATAAAAGGAGATACAAAAAGTGCCTCAATAGCAGCAGCTTCAATAGTAGCAAAGGTTTATAGAGATAACCTTATGAAAGAATATGGAGAAAAGTATCCAGGATACTATTTTGAGGAAAATGCAGGCTATGGAACAAGTAAACATATAGAAAAAATCAAAGAAATTGGTCCTTGTGATATACATAGAAAAAGCTTCCTTAAAAATATACTTTAAAAAATTAATAATTAAAAAGCAATGATATTTAAGAAATATTTTATTGAAATTTCTTTTTATCATGGCTTTTTTATTTTATAGGAAATTAAATATTTCAAAAATTGTAGACAAATTGTTAAGTTAATAATAAAGCTTTTTTATTATCTAAAAGCATCTTCAATAATGTTAATTTTATAGCTATTATCAAGGTTATTTAAATAAACTTCTGCAACATCAAATCTAACATAATAATTTTTAAATTTATAAAAATAAATATAATAAGAAGCTAACTTTTTAATATTTTTTTGTTTACTTTTTGTAACAGATTCAAAGGGAAAACCATATTCTTTTGAAAGTCTTGTCTTTACTTCTGTAAATATAAGTATGTTATTAAAAATAGATATTATATCAATTTCACCATTAGATTTTCTAAAGTTTCTATGAAGTATTTTATGGTTATTATTTTTAAGAAAATTTGATACTAAATCTTCTCCATAGTTTCCTATATTTTTATTATCTTTTTTCATTTTAAAATCCTTTCATTATCATTATATTAAAGTAATACCCTAAAATTAAAAAAATAATCAAAATAGTGATTAAAAATAAATTTTGTTGTCAAGACTTTAATAGGGGTGAATTATATATATGGCAATAAAGATTTTAAGTGCAACTTATGCACAATTTAATGGAATATTAATAGATGTAGAAGTTCATATTACAAAGGGACTTCCTTCTTTTTCAATAGTAGGACTTCCAGATACTTCTGTTAAGGAAGCAAAGGAAAGAGTTCGTTCTGCAATAATAAATAGTGGATATGAATTTCCTTTAGGCAGAATCACTATAAACCTAGCACCAGCAGATGTAAAAAAGATAGGTTCACTTTTAGATTTACCAATAGCTATAGGAATACTTATGGAAACAAATCAAATAGCAAAAAAAGATTTACAAGAATATGTTATTTTTGGAGAGCTATCTTTATGTGGAGATATAAAAGGAGTAAATGGAACAATAGCAATAATGCTTGAGGGAATAAATCAAAATAAAGAAAATTTTATATTTCCCTATGAAAATATAGGAGAGTGTAAGTATTATAATAAAACAAATAATTATCCTTTTTCAAATTTAAAAGAAGTAATTTCATTTATAAATTATGAAGATGTACTTCCTTTTGATATAAGTGAAGTATATCTTAAAGAAGAAAAAAATCTTAATGACTTTTCATCTATAATAGGGCAAGATAATTCAAAAAGAGCAATGGAAATAGCAGCAGCAGGAAAACATAATTTAATGTTATATGGAAGTACTGGAGTTGGGAAAACTATGCTTGCAAAGGCTTTGCCTTCTATTCTTCCAGATTTAACAGAGGAAGAGGAATTAGAAATAGCCAAAATATATAGTATTTCAGGAATTTTAGAAAAAAATAAAAGAATTACAAGACCCTTTAGAGCACCACATCACACAATTACAATAAGTGCTATGGTAGGTGGAGGAAGAATTGCAAAGGCAGGGGAAGTTACCCTTGCAAATAAAGGTGTGCTATTTTTAGATGAAGTTTTAGAATATAAAAGAGAAGTTCTTGAAGCTTTAAGAGAACCTTTAGAAGATGGAGAAGTACATATAAATAGAATACAAGGAAGTTGCGTTCTTAGGTCGGATACACTAGTATGTATGGCAATGAATATGTGCCGTTGCAGATAACAAGTCAGTAATTTTGAAGCGAATATTAAAAGTTGGAATCTTCTTGCCACCTTCGATAATATCAGTAACAACAATCTCATTCACAAGCTCTTTTATTACTCTTGCTTTCTCTTCATCGGAAAGGTGTTCCAACCTATCTTTGTAGAAAGTTATATAGTCCTTAGTTTTCTCAATTTCTTTATTCTTGCTTGAAAATAAGGATAACTTACTTTTAATTTCAGTTGTTCTTTTATTTAATTTTTCTTCTTCATTTTTAACATCTTTTAGTTGCTCATCGAGTTCATCTTCTGTTATCAATTCTTTTCTAAATAATTTTAAAATGTTATTCTTTTCATTTTTTAAAGAAGAAAGTTTATTAGATATTCCCTCTAATTCTAATTTAAACTCATCTTCGCTATCATTTTTAGGATCTTTTACTATATCATCAAAATGTTTCATAAACTCTTTGCAACTATTCCACACAAATTCTTCTACATCTAAGGCGTTTATAGTGCAACTATTACACTTTATTCCGTACAACTTACGATTTACCCCTAATTTCCCTCTGCATGAGTATATAGAAGGCTGTCTTGTATAATGAACCCCAGAGTAGTTCTTTCCACATTCTCCGCATTTAAGAAGACCTCTAAGAATAAACAATCTGTTTGGACTATTTTTCTTAGCATTTATCTGATTTTCCTTTTTCTTCTTTTGTGCCTGATCCCAAACTTCAACTGGAACAATGGCAGGAACTTTTCTAACAATCAGCTCTTTTCTTCTAGTGCCTCGTTTTCCGTACTCATGTATACCTTTATAGGTGGTAGAGGTTAATATTCTTAGAACACTTGTATTGCTCCAAAGACTTTTAGCTTTACTTTTATCATATTTTCCAACTCCTTTTGCTGCATAATTGGAGTCTATGCCTAAATTAACCAAATATAAAGCTATATGGAAAGTATTCATATTTTCATTTGTATAAAGGTCATATATTTTCCTAACTACATTAGCTTCATACTCATTTATCTCCAAATATCCATCCTTGTTTTTATAATAGCCATAAGGAACTATTCCTCCCATCCATTTACCTTGTTTAGCAGCTCTTGTAGCTCCTAGATACATTCTGTCTAGTATATTATTCCTTTCTAGTTCAGCCATATTTAAATAATTAATAAACTGGAATCTTCCGATAGGTGTATTAAGGTCGAATGGCTCTGTTACACTAATTATTTCTATGCCATAGCTGGTCAAAACTTCTACAGCATTAAGCCCTGAAAGAGTATCTCTCCCTAGTCTATCAATTTTCCAAACTAAAAGAATATCAAACTCTTTATTTTTAGCACCTTCAATCACTCTCATGCCCTCAGGCCTATCCATAAAATCTATTGTTCCAGATACTCCGTCATCTAGAAATTCATTGTAAATTTCAAGATCATCTTTCATTTCTACATAAGTTCTTAGAATATCAACTTGGTTTTCTATTGTATCCTTCTCTTTTTGCTTATCAGATGATACTCTGCAATACATAGCGACTTTCTTCATGCGAATCCTCCTTGTGAATTATTTTTAAAATCATTCTCCTTGTTTGTTTATATTTTATCAATAATTTTCTTTTATCGACAAAATATACAAATTTATTGTATTTTCCTTGTCTACAAATCATTTTATTTCTTTAATCTTCCATAAAAGTTACCGAAGATTTTCCTCTATTGGTACAATTTCTGTAATGAAATTCAGCCTCTAAGTGTCTATAATAGGAATTGCAAAGACAATATAGTTTAAAAAATACACGAATGTTTGTTTGCATTTAATATTATTGTGTGCTATACTGTCTATATCAAAAGAGGGGGCGTGTGGTATGGAAGAAACAGTGCTAAAATTAATATTGTTAAGAGAAAAAATATTTGAAGAACTAGAAAAGGAATCTACTTAGATTCCCTCTCTTGCTTCAATTTAAATTCTAACTCAACTATTTCCCATACAGAATCTTTAAATGCTGGGTCAACTTTACCATTCTTATCTATCTTCCCTTTAGCGATAAGTTTGTCTGCAGTTGAATCTAGTATTTCATATTTATTAAGTTTAACTTCTGAACCAGTCTTAATAAAGAAAGAAGCCGGTTTCCCTGAGATGGTGGATAATTTATCTATAATAGATAAGTTACCACCTTTATTTTTACCTATTTCTAAATCCCTAAGGTTGCTCCTGCTTATCCCAAGTCTTTTGGCGAATTCCTCTTGACTAAGTCCAAGCTCTTTTCTTATCTTTTTAATCTTTTCACCTAAATCAGTACTCATTCTTTTCACCTCCTATAAGTATATTTTACTACTTTTAGGCGAAAAAATCAACACTTTAGGCGAAATTTTAAGCAAAACAGAGAAAATTAAAGATTATTTTATTGGATAGAAATATTTAGTAATATAAGGTGAAAAATGAATATTGGCGAAAATATCTACAATGAGTATAATAAAGGCATACCAAGTAATTGGTGCACTTCAAAAAATCTTAAATGCATATCTAAAACAATAGAGGAAAGGCAAGCTTAAACAAAAAATAAAACAAAAGAAGGTGAAAAAATGTTAAAAGAGTTGAGAATCAGCAAGGGAATACCTATCAGTTTTGTAGCTGAAAAGCTAAATATAGATAGGGGAACAGTAAGGAAGCTGGAAAATGGCGAAACAGAATTAAAAGTTGATTGGGTTCCAACACTTAGTTATCTGTATGGGATAGAAAAGGAGGAACTAATCAAAAGATACTTAGAAGAAAAGGAGGAAGAAAAATGTCAAACACAGCAAGAAAATTAATAGAAAAAAGAGAGCAAATTTTTTTACAACTTAATGGCGAGAATATCGCCGAAAGAAAACCAACCTATGAAGAACTTGAAGCAGAAAACAAAAAGCTTAAAGAAAAGTTAGAAAGCTTAAGGGCTGTAATACTAGAGTTAACAAACTTAGCAAGTTAAGGAGGGTTGAAGATGGATTTAACAATTATAAATCAAAATGGGAAATTGCTTGTAGATAGCAGAGAAGTTGCTGAAATGATAGGAAAGCAACACAAAAATTTATTAAGAGACATTCAAGGCTATATCAAGGTTATAGAGGACGGCTCAAATTTGAGCAGTCAAGATTTTTTCATAGAAAGTACCTATAAAAACGCTCAAAATAAAATTCAGCCTTGCTACTTATTAACCAAGAAAGGTTGTGACATGGTAGCAAATAAAATGACAGGAGAAAAAGGGGTATTATTTACTGCAATCTATGTGACTAAGTTTGAAGATATGGAAAATGCAATAAGAAGTGGACAAAATCCATTACCTAAAAAATTGACAGCAATTGAGCAGTTGCAGTTACAAAATCAAGCAATATTGGAAGTCAACGAAAAAGTGGACAAAATGAATAATAATATGCCATTGTTTAAGGCTGAATGTGATGAGTTACAGTCATTAGTGAGAAAAATAGGAATGGGGCTTATGGGTGGAAAAGGTTCATCAGCATACAAGAACAATTCATTAAGAGGGAAGATTTACTCTGATATACAACATCAGCTAAAGAGAGAATTTGGAGTTGATAAATATTCATGGATTAAGCATAGTCAATTCGAACGTGCAAAAGAAATTATTTCAACTTATAAGTTGCCTATAGTTTTAAAAGATGAAGTAGAAGCGATAAATAGTCAAGTTGTCTTGGAGGTGTAACTCATGCTAAAGAAAACAGTTGATACAGTAATTGTAGGCAAAGATGAAGAGGGAAGAAACATCTATAATGAAGTCTACGAAAATGAAAAAGGCAAGAAATATATAGTGTTCTTTAGTTTTATAGGTGGAGATGGACTTAAAAGAGCAGCTGATATAGTGATGAATGGATAGGTAGAGGTTTACGAGAATTTTATTATAGTTTGGAGAGATGGAAAATGAAGAAAGATATAGAAAGAATAATTGTCAAGTATGATGATGGAACAGAAAA
>UQBY01000003.1 GCA_900539375.1 uncultured Clostridium sp.
TAAATTTCCATTCTTATCATAGTCATATTTAGTTTCATGCTTTACTTTCTTTCCTGATGAATCTGTAACATATACTATACTACTTACTAGTTTATTTATTTTATTATAAGTGTATGTTGTTTTTGTTCCATTTCCATCTGTCTCAGAGGTTTTATTACCATTAGCATCATATGTTGCTGCTTTAGTAATAGAGCTTCCTCCACTTAAGTCTGATTCAGTTTGTGAAATGACATTTCCTAAAATATCATAACCATATACATTAACTACTCCACTTGAACTTATTGTTTTTGCAAGCTGTCCTAATGTATCATATTGATAAATTACATAATAAGCTGCTATACTTCCATCTGATGCATAAGTTACTTTTTTTACTTTTCCAAACTCATTATACTCATATTTTGTTTCTACATTATTAGCATCAGTTTTAGATATTTCTTCGCCTACTAGGTTATATTTTGATGAACTTAATTTTTTTACTTCATTGCTGTTTTTATCCTTTACTGATGTCTTTAAAAGATTTCCTAGTTCATCATATTCATATATAAACTCTGTTTCATTTGTATCTTTTTCTTTTATTAGTCTTCCTGCTCCATCATAGTAATATTTCTTTGTGTAAGCTTTATTTTTTGCTTTTGCATCTGCATCTTGTACACTTTCTAATTTACTATCAAGAGTATAAGTATAACTTATTTCATTTCCTAATGCATCCTTTTCACTTATAAGATTTCCAATATTATCATAAATGCATTTTTTCTCTAAAACATGTCTCCATGTACCATTATTTTTATAAACTTGATATACTTCTATTACTCTTCCCATATTGTCATAAATATATTCTGTTCTTTGCATATGAGTCATAATATCTGTTGAAACATAATTATTTGGTGAAACTTCTGCTATTTTTCTTCCTGCTGTATCATAGAAGAACATTGTTGTATTTTTTAGAGCATCTATGACTTTTATTAAAAATCCTCTTTCATTATACTGATAGCTTGTTTTATTTCCATTACCATCAATACTTGTTAATATATTTCCTTCCCAATCATAAGTTTTATTACTTTCAATAGAAACATTCCCTTTGACTTTTACTGCTTTTGTTACTCTATTAAGATTATCATATTCATATTTAGTGTAACTTTTATCAGGTTCTGTTATCTTAGTAATATTACCATTTTTATCATAAGTATATTCTGTGGATAATGTAATATTATTTGTATTTCCTAGTTCATATCCTTTTAAATTTTCTGCCTTTACAGTTAATATTTCCTTTATGACTTGCCCAAACTCATCATAAACATATTCTTTAATATTATTGGTTTCATTATCTACTTTTACTATTTCTTTTACTACATTTCCATCTTTGTCATACTCATATCTCTTTAAGCTACCATTTTCATAGCTTTCAGATTTTAATTTATTGTCTTCATAATATTCATATGTCTTTATAATATATGATTTTGATTTCATACCATAATCAACTTTATCTATCCCTGTATATTCTTTTATTTTATTACCAACTGCATCATATTCAATCTTATTATATGAATATTTAATTTTATCATTATCTTTTTCTGCTGGGATCCACTGCTCTATTACTCTATTTAGACCATCATATTTGTAATATGTTATATTTCCATTAAGGTCTTTATTACTTTTTACAGTTCCATTTTTATTATATTCTGTTGATACTGATAATCCTTCTGCATTTTTTACATTTTTTACTCTATTAGCATAATCATAAATTGTTATTGTTTCTGCATATTTTGATTTACTATCATCTAAGTATTGTTTCTGAGTTTTTTGAACTGTTCCATCTACTAAAACTTCATATTTTTGTTTCTCAAGAAGTATTTCAGATGAATTACTATTTTTCTTAAAATATGTTGAAATCTTTCTGTTTATCTTATCATATTCATATCTATAAACTGCTCCATTAGGTTTTGTTTCTGTTAATACATTTCCATACTTATCATATGTGTATGATGTAATATACCCTTCTTCATCTGTTATTGTTTTTATACATCCATTAGCATAATAAGTATATCTTTTTCCATAATTACCAATATAACTATCTGTATTTGCATATCCATAACTATCTAAAACTAGTTTATCATCAGAAGCTTTATAGTGATTTGGAGATATTTCCTTAATCATTCTTCCTAATAAATCATAAACTACTCTATAAACAATGCTATTATTATAAATAGTTTTTACAACATCTCCATTTCTATTATAAATATATTTTTTACTATTACCTTCTGGAGATATTTCTTCTATAAGTAATCCATTTTTATTATACTTATTTTGTTGTATATTATCTTTTCCATTTACATTAATCTTAGTCTCTGTTATATTTCCATAACTGTCATAAGTGTATGAAGTTTTATGACCATTTCCATCAATAATAAATTTCAACAATCCCTTAAGTGTACATCCACCTTCTCCACTTGAATAATATTCATATCTTGTTATAACAAATTTATTTTGAGCTAAATCTTCTGAATACTCATCTATTCCATTTAAAGGCTGAACTTTCTTCATTAATAATACTTTATTAGTATCATAAATGTAGTATGTGCATTTATTTTCTTCATCTGCTTCCTTTATAAGATTATTCTTCTCGTCATATACATACCTCTTAACTGAACCATCTGGATTTAAAATTTTAGTTATATTTCCTCTATTGTCTCTTGTATATTCAGTAGTATTTCCATTTCTATCTTTTATCTTAATCTCTTCACCAAAGCTATTATAATCTGTTATTGTTGTTTTTCCTTCTTCATCTATGTTAGATATTATATTATAAGAATCACTAAATTTTTGTATTGTCTTTCTTCCATTTGAATCAGTTATTGTTGTTGTCATTTTAGGAACTGAATAACTATATGTTTTTACATTTCCATATTCATCTGTTATTGTATTAACTTTATTCTTATTACTTACTGAAGATGTCTTTTTATCTTCTCCATAATAAGTTATACCTTGTATTATTGTATTTTCATTATTTTTTATTGTAGAAAGCAATCCTTCAGAATTATAAGAATAGCTTGTATTACTTCCTATAGCATTTATTGATTTTATAAGCATTTTATTATTATACACATAACTAGTTTTATTTCCTACAGCATCAATTATTGAGGAAATTAATCCTTCAGAATTATACTCTATTTTGTATACTCTGTTAACTGCATCTTTAATAGATTGTACTTTTCCATTTTTATCAACTGTTATTACTATTGAATTTCCATTTTTATCTGTAACTTTTACTAAATAGCCATTTTTATCAAACTCATATTTATATTGAGTTTTTGTAGTTAATACATACACTCCATTAACTTTATTTAAAATGTTTCTTGAATCTAATGCTTTATAAGAACCATCTACATTTTCCTTAAAGCTTTGACAACTTCCATCTGTGAGTCTTACTACTATTGTCTTTTGTTCTTTTCCATACTCTTGTATACTTGCTTCATAATTAAAGCTCCATCCTTTTCCAAAACCAGTATTTTCTCTAGTATCTAATGAATTATATGTTCTTACAAATGTTATATCCATACCATTATTGTTTACTTCTAAATCAATAAACTGCTTACCATAGTTTCCTGTAGGACCATATACTCCATCTCCACCACAATCTCCAAAATTAGTATTTACACTATAATTGTCAATTATATATTGCCAAAATTGTAAAGTATCATTAAAAATATATCCTGTTTCATATGGTTTTGTTAATATTAAAATATTCATCTTACAATAATTAGCTGTTCCTAATTTATTATAAGTTACTTTTTGTATTGAATCTCCATTTAATATAACAATATGCTCATTACTTGCTGCAAAATTACATTGTGCACCCCAAAGTCTTGTAAAATCACCCTTTACTTCTAATATTCCATTTGTTAATAATCCTAAATGATTTCTTCTAGAATTAGTTTTAAAATTTCCTCCAACTTGTATATATCCATCAGCTTGATTCATATATAAAACTGCACTTGATGTTCCATTTTTTTCACTAATTAAAAAATCTTTTTTTATAACAACTGTAGCTCTATTAACATTTACAGAAGAGCTAGTTTGATATAAACTTCCTTCTACTGTTATATAACTTTCTGCAAAATCAATACTTGAATTTATAATATTAAAATCACCAGCAACTATTAATCTTCCATTACCAAGTAATAAAGACCCTCCATCTTGATAAATACTTCCTGTTACTCTAAGTTCATGACCATTTAATCTTACTTCTTGTCCTAAAGAAATATTTAAATCTCCTTCAAATAACTCATCTTTTTCTAATATAAATGGAGTAATGACATATATAGTATCACTTTTTTCAGATGTATTTTTGGACTTATCACTTGCTACTATTTGAATACCATACTTTGTACTTGGAGCTAATCCTGTTAGTGTTATTTTTTCTGTAGTACAATGTTCACTTAATATACCATTAACATATATATTATATCCTACTACACCTTTATTATCATATGGTTTCTTCCAAGACAATGAAATAGAATGATTATCCTTATTTGTTACATAAATATTTTCCACTTTATTAGGTGCTACCATATCATACATACTAGTAAATTTTAACTCGTTACTATGAATTTTTGAATCTAATCCACTTCCATCAACAGCTACTATATAATATTTGTACTCACTTCCACAATCAAAATTTTTATCAATATACTCTTGGATTTCTGAATCTACAGTTGCTATAAGTTTATCATTTCTATAAACTTTATATTTATCTATAAATATAATTTCTTTTGGAAGGTTCCATGATATAATAATCTCTGTTTCCAAATTTTTATCTAATTTAAGAGTATTTTTTACATTTAATATTTCATCATTTTTATATAATACTTTAAATGAATATTTATTAATTTTACTTAAATTAATTTCTATAAAATATTTATGTCCCCTTTTTACCAAAATTTCCCCTAAAGAAACATTTGGAAAATTACCTATAGCTTCATTACTTAAAGAATCATATACAGTAAATGATATATTTTTTTCTTCTGATGATTTAATTATAATTGTTCCATCATTAATTGCTTCAAATGAAAAATAATCTTTATCATCATAATAATTAATTTCACCATAAATAATTTTATTTAATTCAACTGATGTTGCACTATTTTTATTATTCCCATGATCATCTCCATATGTTGTTATTTTATAGCTTTCTATTCCATCAGAAATATTATCTCCAGAATCAATAGCCTTTATAGTAAATACATACTTAGAATTATATTCTAGATTATCAATTGTGCATTCAGTATTTGTTGTTTCTGCTACTAAATTTTTTCCATTATATACTCTATATTTAACAACAACTCCATCATCATCTTGAGCTTCATCCCATATTAAAGTAATTGTACTAGATGTTCTTCCTTTTACCTGAACATTTGATGGCTTATTTGGAATAGTTGTATCTTTATTAGTTGTTATTTTTATTATATTACTAAAATCACTTTCATTTCCTGATACATCAACAGCTCTTATTTTATAATTATATGATTTGTTTGAATATAATTTTTTATCTGTATAAGTTAACTGACTATCATCAACTTTTGCTATTAATTCTCCATCCCTAAATATCTCATAGTAATCAATACCTACATTATCATTAGCTTTACTCCATGATAAAGTTACTGTTGATGTTGTTTTTGCTACTGCTCTTAATGAATTTTCAACAAAGTTAGGTTTTTCTGTTTCTGCTACATCAATTTTAAATGAATATGAATTTCTATTTGAATATAAATATGATTTTAATTCTAATACATATTCTTTTCCTTTATTTAAATATAATATAGAAGAATTACTATTGTATTTATTTCCTAAATATGTATTGTCATAAGGAGCATTTTCTTCATCATATAAAATCATATTTAATGATAAGTTACCTGTAGAATTAAAAGTATAATATCCATCTATAGGAGCAATAAACCTAAATGTATCTTTATCATTTGGATAATTTATTATTCCTGAAAACTCTTTCCCTATTCTAATTTTTGTTGCAGCTTCAATTGTATTTTCATAATCATCATCATAAGTGTCTACTCTTAATATTGAACTTCTTTCTGAATATTTACCACTAGTATCCATAGCTATTACATAAAAATTATAACTTGTATTTTTATTTAATCCTATAATGTCAAAATACAGATTATTAGTTTTTCCAATACTATTTCCATCTTTAAATATTTCATATTCTTCTGCTTCTCCATCATCTTCAGATTCATCCCAATTAAGTCTTATTTCCCATGCTGTTTTTGAACTTGTACTTAAATTTTTAGGTGCTTTAGGACTTTCATTATCCCAAAGAGTCCTTACTGTTATTGGTTCAGACATCAACACATTTCCAGATACATCTACTGCTTCTACTTCGTATGTATATTCTGTATATGCTTTTAATCTCTTATCTGTAAATGTCAAAGTATCATCTTGTACTGTTGCTATTTTTTTATTATTCCTATATATATTATAATAATCTATACCTATATTATCTTCTGCTTTATTCCACTTTATTGTTACTTTTGATATTTGTGCTTTTGTTTCTTCTTCTATTATTTCAGCTTTCTTAAAAGGTTTTTCTTTTTCATCTACTGTTATCTTAAAATCATAATTATAATATTTAAGTTCAATATAATATACTCTTCCTTTAATAAGATTTAGTGAAATATTATTAGAATTATTTAACTCAGAATATATTAATTTATTTTCTAAACCATCATAAATATATAAAGGAAAACTATTATTTTCTAAATATTCTACATGATAAATTCCACTAATAGGTGCTGTAAATTTGAAATAATCAATATCTCCAACATAATTAATTTTTCCTGATATAGCCTTACCTACTCTAATTTCTGATGCTGTTTCAAATGTATCTGGATAATCATCATTTATTGTTGAAACCTCTATATTATCACTAAATTCAGAATAATTGCCTCCTTTATCTTTAGCTCTTATTTTAAATAAATATTTTGTGTTTGTAGTTAATTCTTCAATTTTAAATTCTACTTTGCCAGTTATTTCATTTACATTATTTGTACAATCTAAATATCTATCATTTAAATAAATTTCATAATAATCTATTTCTCCATTATCTTCTGATTTAGACCATTCTAAAATCAAACTCCATCCAAATTTATCTTTTATACTTAAATCTTTTGGTATACTAGGACACTCAAAATCTATCTCTGTTTTTATATTTATTTCTGAAGATAATTCAGACTTATTTTTAGATGTATCAATTGATTTTATTGTATATATATACTCACTATTTGCATATAAGTTAGTATCTACATATCTTCCTTCTATAACTTCTGCTATCAAAATATCATTTCTATATACTTCATAATATTCAACACCTACATTATCCTTAGATGCTTCCCAACTTAATTCTATATAACTAACACCTTTTGATTCAACTTTTAAGTTCTTTGGAATAGTAGGTGGTATATTATCTTCAAAGTTAGGTTTTATCTTAAAGTTTCTTGAATAATATATACTTGATAGATAATACTGCTTATCTGAATATAGATAATATGAACCATTTGTTTCTCTATTTACTATTTGTCCATTCTCATTATAAAAATTAATATTATAAGTATTATTTCCTTCTATTTTATATTCACCATCAGTTTGAACTTTAAACTTAAAGAAATCATAATCTCCTTCATAATCAAATTTTACTTCAACTTTTTCTCCAACCTTAATTTCTTTAGCATTATTTATACTATTTCCATAATCATCTTCTTTAGTTTTAACTACAAGTTCATCACTAAATGGAGAAATATTTTGTGAAATATCTTCTGCAGTTATTTTAAAAATATACTCAGTATTGTTATTTAAATTTTCCACTTCACAATATGTAGCTTCTGTAGTTAATATTTCATTTCCATTTAAGAAGATATGATATTTTTTTATTCCTCCATTATCCCATGTAGTATTCCATTTTAGTGTTATAGAATCTCCTGTAATTTTTTCTGCTATTAATCCTGTTGGTACATTTGGAGCTTGTGTATCTTTTTCTGTTGTCTTTGTAATTTCTGTTGTAAATGCTGAATAATTCATGTTTTTATCTATTGCTCTTATTTTATATTTATATGAATTTCCTGGCATTAGTTTTGTATCATCATATTGATTTATTAATACAGTTGCTATTTTACAATTATCTCTATAAATTTCATATCCATATATGCCATTTTCATCAGTAGATTCAGTCCATGTTAAACTTATAGAAGTAACATTTGATGTAGCTGATAAATTTTCTGGTTTAGATGGTACTTTTGTATCTACTGAAGTTTTAACAGATATTGAATTACTTAAATATTCATTTCCTAATAAATCATAAGCTTTAACTACATAATTATATGAAGTATTTCCATTAAGACTTATATCTGTAAATTCTAATATCTCTCCATTAATAGTAGCTTTTAATATATTATTTCTATATACTTTATACTCTTTAATTCCTATAGTATTTTCACATTTTGTCCATGTTAATGACACTGTTGAACCTGAATGTGACTTTTCTGATAAGACAGAATTTATAATTGGATTTTTACCTTTTGAAAGTTTTATAGTAAAATTATATTTCTTGTCCTTTGAATTATCTTTTATTCCAATATAATATTCTTTATCACCTATTAAATATACATATTTATTTTCAGCTATCTTTTCCCCATCTTTATCATATATACTAGGGCGTATAGTAGAATCTATAAAATACATTCCATCAACTGGTGCTATAAACTTAAAAAAATCTATATCATCTATATATTCAAATATCCCTGAAATATTTTCACCAGCATTTATTTTCTTTGCTGATTTTATATTGTTTGTATAATCATCTTTTAAAGTTGTTATACTTACTTCTTGAGTAAATACTGATACATTATTAATTGTATTTTTGGCTCTTACTTTAAATTTATAAATTGTTCCTTGTTCTAAACCTACTATATCAAAATAATTTTCATAAGTTTCTCCAATTTTATTTTGCCCTTGATATACTTCATAAAATACATCTCTTGTATTAATGCTTGGACAACTCCATACTAAATGTACTTTATCACTTGATATTGCTTTTCCAGTTAAATTTGTTGGTGTTTTAGGAATTGTATTATCTGATTTTGTTAGTATTATTACAGCATTACTTGGAGGGGACTTCTTCCCTTCTACATCTACAGCTACTACTCTATATTCATAATAAGTATTCTGCTTTAACATTTTATCTGTATATGTTACACACTCTTTATCAACAGTTGCAATCTTAATACTATCTCTATATATTTCATAATAATCAATTCCTGCTTCATTATTTGCTTTATTCCAAGATATTGTGATTTCTGATATTTCATTTTCTGTTTCTTTTAAAATAATAGTTTCTAAATTAGAGTTACTTACTAAACTTATTTTAAACTCATATTTTCCATATCCGTAGTAATTATATAATTTTAAATAATAATTTTTATTCTTTTCTAAGAAAAACTCATGATTTATAGAATTCAAGCTATTATTTATAATAACATTTCCCTCTTCATCACAAATTATATAATTTACAAAATCTTTCTTCAATGACTTTATTATATAATTTCCTTCTTTTGTAGTTGTGAACTTAAAATAATCTACATCACCATCATATTCAATACTTCCACCAATTAAATTATTTATTATTATTTCTGTAGCAGTATTTTTTTCATTACCATAATCATCCCCGTCAGTTTGTATCTTTATTGGTTCACTAGCATCTGAATATACTCCACTTATATTTACAGATTTTACTGTAAATTCATATTCTGTATTACTTAAAAGACTATCTATTGTAATAAAATTATTTTTTGTAACCCCCTTTAATTCCTTTCCTAAAAAAACTTCATAATGATCAATCAGAATAGAATCATTTTGATTGTCCCACTTTAATGTTATTTGAACTGCATTTTTAGAAGCTACTAAAACATTTTTAGGAACTGGAGGTTTTCTATTATCATTTCCTACAATTACTGAATCACTTTTAAGAGATTCATTTCCAGACCTATCAATTGCTGTTATAGAATATCTATGTATTTCGTTATAATTTACATTATTATCAGTATAAGTAAATATATTTGAATTTACTTTTCCTATTTCTTCTCCATCTTTATACACTTTATAATATTTCACTTCAACATTATCATTAACTTTATTCCATGTTAAAGTAACTGAATTAGAATTTTTTATTATTTCAGGTTTATCTGGTTTATCTGGTGCTTTAGTATCCGATTTTTCAAACCTTACATTATTAAATATTCCTGTTGCTGCATCCATTTCATTACACCCTGCTGTTAATGCAAGCCCCATTGAAATATTTTCATTTAGTGATGTTAATATTATTGTTTCTACTAAAGTCCATGTTATACCATCATATGAATAATATCCTTCTACAGAATTTCCTATCCTTGACAGTTTTAAATACACATTTACTTCATCATTATCTTTTTTATCTAACTCTATTTTTGTATCAATATCTATTGCTTTTGTATCTTTTCCATCTCTATATCTAAATACTATATAATTAGAATTATTTTTTGCTCCAATTCCTAAAAATACCATAGTATCTCCTGTATAATTAGTATTTCTAAGCATAACCCCAGCTTTTGCTATTGTACTTTGTCCTTCAAATTTAGGAGCTTTTCCTGCATTAGGATTAATAAGCTTAGTAATATTTGAAATAATTGAACAATCTAATATTGGTTGAGAATTATAAAGCTTAGTATATGCATACATACATGCATCATTATTATCTCCAATGTCCCATCCACCTGCTGACAATGTGTATTCTCTTGAATTTTGACTAAAACTTCCTTTAGGCTTTAATCCCCATTCTCCATTATTACTAATAGGTTCTCCTTGTAATGTATAATCTTCATTAGTTACCTCCAAAGATGTAGTTGCAATATTATAATTTCTATTGAAACTTTTTTCTACTTCTTTATTTTCTAAATCTTGTATCTCTACAGTTTTATCTTCTTGCTCATCATCTCTATTTGTATCTACATTTTCATTATTAAAAATTTCTTTATTGTCTTCAATTTCTATTTTATTTTCCTCATTATCATTTTTCAAAGATACTATTGAATTAAATTCTTCTGTATTTGATAAAGTCTTAACAGAAGATGTTTCTATTACCTCTTCTAATTTTTCTTCATTTGTTGTATTATTTATATTCTCTTCTAATTGTTCTTCATCAATTGTGTTATTTTGCTCAAATTTTTCTTTATTAGTATTTTCGTATACTAATGTTGCACTTTCTTCTGATTTGTTTCCATAATTATCAATAGCACAAATAGTAAAATTATATACTTTTCCTGATTGAAGATTATCAAATAAATAACTTGTTCCTTCTTCTACTGTTGCTATTTTATTATGTACATCATATATTTCATAATAAGAAACACCAGAAATATCACTAGATTTTTTCCATTTTATTAAAGCTTCCTTATCTGATTTTTTTTCTATCTCTAATGATGTTGGAATTGAAGGTGGAGTCATATCTTTATCTGTAGTTATTGAAATAATTTCACTATTATCAGATAAATTACCTCCTATATCTCTAGATTTTATTGTAAAATAATATGTTGTGTTTGGTTGTAGGTCTTTTACTAAATAACTTTCTCCTTCTTTTGTTTCACCTATTTTTAAATCACCATTATAAATCTCATAAGCTTCTATACCAATATTATCATTTCCTTTATCCCATATAATATTAGCTGAAACTTCATTTTTTGATTCACATTCTAAATTTGTTGGCGGAGTTGGTTTTTCTTTATCTTCTAAAGTAGAAATCTTTACTTTTTCACTTAATTCTGAGCAATTTCCATTTGAATCTTCAGCTGACATTCTAAAAATATATTCTGTATTAGGTTTAAGACCTTCAATGGTATATCTTTTATTACTACTCACTTCTCCAATCTTTGTTGAATCATTATAAATAAAATATTTAAATTCTCCTTTACCTTCCATATCCCATGATAAAGTTATTGTTGTTTCAGTTTTATTTAAGGTTCTTATATTAGTTGGAGCTTCTATTATATTAATAACTTCTTCTATTTTATTAATGTTTTCTCCATTTTGAGAACTATTAAGCACAATACTTTCTAAGTCTTCATTTGTATAATTTTTTATATTTTTAATACTTTCAGAATAAGCATTTTCTAAATTCTCTTGAAAATCATTTTGAACCATTTTATCAGAATTTATATTTTTATCCCCTGTTGTTACAATCATTATATTACTTGCTTCTGATAAATTTCCTTTTTCATCCCTTGCTTTCACATAAAATCTATACTCTGTATTAAATTCTAAATTACTTGCCTCAAAAGAGATATTTTTTGTTTTTCCTATTTGTTGTTCTCCATTATAAATATAATATTCTGTTACTCCAACATTATCACTAGAACTCTCCCACAATAATGTTACTGAATTATCTTTTAAAAAAATAACTTTTAAATCCTTAGGTGCTGTTGGTGATTCATTATCTTCTTCATATCCATAAACATTTTCTATTAAAATTTCATTTAACGGCACAAAGCCACTAAACAATTGAAATATAACAAAAAATATCAAACTTAATGCTGTATGTTTGAATGCTTTTTTCAAATCAATCCCCCCTTATGTTTGTTTAAAATAAATTATTTTACTATATATTTTATTGAATCTCTCACCACTTGTTCATTTTCATCTTTTACATCTACATATAATGTCTTATCTCCTGTTTGTTTCGTTGTCCATACATAACTATTGAATGTTCCATAATCTCTTAATAGTGCCCAATTTCCTAATGAGTCTTTTATTAAAAATTTATATTGTAATGTTCCTTCACCACTTGCTTCTACCTTTAATGTAACCTTTGTTCCACTTATCTGTGGTGATTCTTTATCTGCAATAAAGCTACTTATTACTAATGGTTTTATTACTTTATATGACATTTGACTTCTTACTACTTTTCCTGTACTGTCCTTTACATCCACATACAAAGTCTTATCTCCTGTTGTTTTAGTTGTCCATGTATATGTATTGGATGTTCCATAATCTCTTAATAGTGCCCAATTTCCTGTTTTATTGTCTTTTATTAAGAATTTATATTGTAATATTCCTTCGCCACTTGCTTCTACCTTTAATGGAACTTTTGTTTCACTTATCTGTGGTGATTCTTTATCTGCAATAAAGCTACTTATTACTAACGGCTTTATTACTTTATATGACATTTGACTTCTTACTACTTTTCCTGTACTGTCCTTTACATCTACATACAATGTCTTATCTCCTATTGTTTTAGTTGCCCATGTATATGTGTTTGATGTTCCATACTCTCTTAATACTGCCCAATTTCCTGTTTTATTGTCTTTTATTAAGAATTTATATTGTAATGTTCCTTCACCACTTGCTTCTACTTTCAATATAACTTTTGTTCCACTTACTTGTGGAGATGTTTTATCTGTTGTAAAACTATCTATATATATTGATTCGCCAATAAAATATCTATCAATAATCTTATTTATTATATTTCCATTTTCATCTTTTATTTGTACTGTTAATGTACAAGTTACATTGTTCTTTTGTGGTAACCACTTTACCATGTTATTTTCTGAATAGTCTTGTATAATTTCATATTCATCATCATATTTTGCTACAAATTTATATTTTAATTTTCCTACACCTCCACTTGCCTTAGCTTGAATATCTACTCCATTGCCATCTTTAGATAAACTAAAATTAGTTATTTTTATACTTTCACTTACATTATAATTTTCTATGACTTTTTCAATTTCTTTACTATTCTTATCTTTTACCTTTAATATTAGCTTATAATTTCCACTAGTTTCTGGTATCCAAGTTACAGTATTTTCAGTATCAAAATCTCTTATTAACTTATATGTGTTATCTTTTTTATATAAAAACTTATATAATATATCTCCATTTCCACCACTTGCATTGCCTGTAAGCAATACCTTTTTTCCTATCTCTTGTCCATTAATATAATTAGTATCAAATGTATTAATTTTTAACTTATCATTAATTACAAAATCTGATTTTTCATTTTTAACTATATTACCTGTACTGTCTTTAACTTCAACAATTATTTTATAATTTCCTGGTATATCAGGTACCCATTTAACTGTTTTATTTTCATTAAAGTCTTGTAAAATTTTTGTTTCATTTTTATCTTTTATATAAAACTTATAAAGTATCTTTCCTGTTCCTCCTATCGAGTCAGCTGATATATTTATAGTTTTTTTGATTTCTTGTGGTGACATACAATCTATTGAGAAATTAGTTATTGATAATTCATCTTTTATTTCATAATTTATCTCTTTTCTTATTATTTCTCCATTCTCATTTTTAGCCCTAACTCCAAGTATATACATTCCTACAGTTCTAGGATTCCAACTTGCATTATTTTGTTCTGAATAATTCCTTATAATTATTTCTTTACCATTTAGTTTTTCATAAAATTCATATTGAATCTTTCCACTACATCCACTAGCTCCTGCATATATTTTTATTTCTTTATTTATAGTTTGTGGTGAAGATTTATCTGTTGTCAGTCCCCCAATAAAAAAACCATCTTTACTATAATATTCTAAACTTTGACCTTCTTTATATTCTTTACTTGAATCAAAAATACTTGTTACTTTATCACATAAAAATCCTTGTTTACCAGTTTGCGGAATTTGATTCTCTAGTTGATTTAGTACATCTCCTCTATTATTAAAAATTACTCTTACAGCCTCCTCATTCCATCCTTCTGGGAAAATATAATAATACAATCCTTTATTATTGTCATATATCATTTTCTTGCCTGGCCACTCAGATAATTCTTCTTTATTTTTATATACATATATACTTGCCTCATTCCAATTTGAAGGACTTTTAAAATATACTATTTTTTCCTTGTAAAAAACTGCTACTGTCTTTTTCTTTATATTTCCAATTAATCTTCCATTACTTACAACAAAAGTCCCACCATCAGATATTTTATTTTCATACATTCCATCCTCTAAGTTAGTTTCTATATTAATAACTGCGTGTTCTCCATTATTAACTAATACTGCTCCATTCCTTCCTCTTTCAATTAGCATAGCATTATCATTTATTAATCTTATATTTTCACTAAGTCCTTTCATATCTTTATGAAATTTATTTAATACTTTTATATCTTCATGATTATAAAAATCTTCTCCAATATTTCCAATTTTATTAGAAGGTCTTGAAAAAAATATTGGTGAAACATCTTTTCTAGCTGAAAGTATAGCCCAGCATATTTTTCTTTCATTTTCACTTAAGTTTTTGCTCTCTCCAAGATAAAAACTATCTTCATTTTCAAAATATTGTGATGATATTTTATTATTAATATCTATATTTTTTAATTTATTACTTCTAACTGCTTCCAATAAAGAATCTGCATATTTTTCACTTGAAATATTCATATACTTTTTATATGCATCCTCATTATTAGCATCACAATTTTTTATGTCACCATATATTAAAAGTGATTCCTTATTCTTTAAATTACCTAATATGTACTCCCAATAATCACTTGCCCATCCTTTTTCTAAATCTTCTCCATAACTTGTTTCTATATAATTTGCTTTATTAAATCTAAAGCCAGAAACACCTGCATCTATACAATCATTTAAAAACTTCAATGCTTTCTCTTGAACATTAGGATTTTGAGTATTTAAATCCATTCCTTTGATATTTTTCTGAGTTACAGCCCATCTATTACTCCAATCATCACACTTTCCTAAATCATGATATAAATCAATATCTTTAAACTCTTCTACTACTAATTCACTTAATGTTTCATTATCTTCTGAAAATGCCATATGATTTAATTCAACTTGAACTATAATTTTTATTCCAGTCTTTTTTGCTTCAGTACATAAGTTTATTAAATCATCTTTATTTCCTATCTGAGCATTTCCTATATCTTGATTTATTGGTTGTGATAAAAGCCACCATTTACTACCATCTAAATCATCAGACTTTGTTCCTTGTATTGGTGAAATTTCAATAATCGAGTACCCTGCTTTATCTATTTCTTCTAACTTTCCTATAATATTTTCTAAAGAGTAGTTACATGCATTAAGTATTATTTCATCCTTTAGATTTTCCTTTGCTATTTTAATCTCTTCATCATTTATTATTGCTCTTACCGTCAGGCAGTTAATAATATTACTAAATAATATAACTGCTAAAAATATTATACTTATTTTTTTCATACATCTCCCCCCATATTTGTAATTTTATTATGTTCGTTGAATAAATTTTCTATTTATCCATTTTAAGTATTATATTATATTTACAAAATATCATTTTATTTTACTCTAGTCAAATATGAATATCAGTAGATTTTTGTAGAAAACGTAAGCTGTAATCGTTTGTTTATAGCATATTTTTACAAATAAGACTCTTTTTATTTTTTCTGAATATATAAAATAAATAACTTCATACAATTTTAAAATTTTCTACTCTAATCTCTTGATTTAAAACAAAAATATTTAATTTTTTTATCTTTATCATTTGTCTACTTTCTCTTTCTATTAAATATTCTTTTGTTTTTTCAAAAACTCTTACCCACTCATCATCAAACTCCTTATCCTCTATTAAATCAAGTAATTAATTATATTCTACACTATAAATAATTAAAATTCCTAAAATTTATAAAAAAGTGTTAATTATCATCTTAGCAAGTTGTTCATGAAATTTATTTAATTTATTGTAAAACAAAAAGAACCTATAGAATCTTTTATTTTTATTCCATAAGTTCTTTTCATTAAATATTTTTTATTATCTTAATTCAGCATTAAACTTATTTTCTAAAGCTTTTAGTATTTTATCATGAACTTTATTTACTTCTTCATCTTTTAATGATTTTTTAAGGTCTCTATAAACAATAGCATAGGCTATGCTCTTCTTTCCTCTTGCTATTTGAGCTCCTTTATAAATATCAAATAACTCTACTTTTTCTACTAAGTTTCCACCAGCTTTTCTTATAGCTTCTTCAATGTCTCCAACTAATACATCATCATCAACTAAAATAGCTAAATCACGAGTTGCTGCTGGGAATTTAGGAATTGGTGTATAAACTTTCTTCATATCAGCTGCTTCATATAAAAGGTCTAAATCAAGTTCTGCTACATAGCAAGGAGTTTCTAGTCCATATTCTTCTTGAACATCTGGATGAATTTCTCCAAATACTCCTGCAGATTTTCCTCTTAATTGAATTGCTGCTGTCTTTCCTGGATGGAAAGTAGGGTTTTCACTTTCACGTACATATTTAGCTTTTTTGATTCCTAAAGCTGATAATACATTTTCAACTGCTCCTTTAAGATTTAAGAAATCACAATCTCCATACATACCTATTGTTAAAATGTTTTTTTCATTTGGAAGTTCTGTTTCAACTTCATTTTTAATATATACTTTTCCTACTTCAAATAATCTTGCATAACTATTATTTCTAGCATAGTTTCTTCCTAAAGATTCCATCATTGAAGGAATAGTTGAAGTTCTCATTACTGAATAATCTTCTCCTAATGGATTCTTTATTTTAACAACTTCTCTTAAAGGAGAATCTTTTGGAAGTTTTATTTTATCAAATACTTTAGGTGATACAAATGAATATGCTACTGATTGGTTTAATCCTGAAGCTATTAAAGCACTTATAACTTCTTCTTTTAAAATTTCATTTCTATGTCTATTTTCTCTAAATGGAGTAACATCAAATACAGTAGTTGGGACTTTATCATATCCATGAATTCTTGCAACTTCTTCTGCTATATCTTCTTTTATTCCAATATCAACTCTAAATGTTGGAATTGTTATTTCTAAAGAATCTTCTTTTATTTCTGTTTTTAAATCAACTAAATCTAAGCATCTTTTCATTTCTTCTTTACTTAAATTAGTTCCTAAGAACTTATTAACCCAATTAGAATCAACAGAAATATGTCCTATTTCCTTTTTATTAGGATATACATCTATAACTCCTTCCATAACTTCTCCACAATCTAATTCACATACTAAAGCACATGCTCTTTCTATTGCAATTTCAGCTAAGTTAGGGTCTATATCTTTTTCAAATCTTCCAGAAGCTTCTGTTCTTAAATTTAAAGCCTTTGAGTTAACTCTTATATTTGTTCCATCAAAGTTAGCTCCTTCAAATATAACTTCTGTTGTATCATCTTTTATTTCTGAGTCTAATCCACCCATTATTCCTGCTAAGGCTATTGTAGTTTCATTATCTTTTATACATAAGAAGTTAGAATTTAATTCTCTTTCAACTTCATCTAATGTTGTAAATTTTTCTCCATCCTTTGCAGTGTCAATAACTATTTTTTTAGAAGTTATTTGTCTATTATCAAAAGCATGCATAGGACATCCTATTTCAAGCATTACAAAGTTAGTTATATCAACAATATTATTTATTGGTCTAACTCCAGCTTCCATTAATCTTTCTTGCATCCAAGCTGGTGATGGTGCTATTTTTACATTTTTAATCTTTTTAGCCATATATCTATTACAAAGATTGCTCTTTATTTCAACAGATAATTCATTATTTATATTTTCATGGCATTTTACTGTATAGTCTAAGTTAGGCATTTTATATTCTCTGTTTAAAGCAGCAGCAGCTTCTCTTGCCATTCCTACCATACTTAAACAATCTGGTCTGTTAGAAGTTATATCAAAATCTAGTATTGATTTATTTAATCCTAAATATTCTTTAACTTCTACTCCTAAAGGTGCATCTTCTGGTAAAATCATTAATCCATGAACTGGTTCATCTCCTGCTATTCCTAGTTCTTCTTCAGAACAGAACATACCATTTGATAAAACTCCTCTCATTTTACCCTTTGTAATTTGAGTTCCATCAGCTAGTGTAGATTTATGAAGTGCTACTGGAACTTTATCCTTTTCTTTCATATTAGTTGCGGCAGTAACTATTTGTATTACTTCTGAACCTATATTAGCTTGACAAATGCTTAATCTATCTGCATCAGGATGCTTTTCTATTTTTTCTATTTGACATACTACTACCTTTTTAATTGCATCCCCTTGAGTTATTACTTCTTCTAATTGAGAACCTGTTAATGTAAGCATATCTCCAAGTTCTTGTGGTGTTACATCTATATCAACATAATCTTTTATCCAATTATATGGTACCTTCATTTTCTCTATTTCCTCCTTTAGAATTGATTTAAGAATCTCATATCACTTTCATATAATAATCTGATATCATCTAAGCCATAGCTAAGCATAACCATTCTATCAATACCAAATCCAAAAGCAAATCCACTATATTCTTCTGGGTCTATTCCACAATTTCTAAGTACATTAGGGTGAACCATTCCACAACCTAACATTTCAATCCATCCAGAACCCTTACATACATTACATCCTTTTCCTCCACATACAAAGCATGTTGCATCCATTTCTGCTGAAGGTTCTGTAAATGGGAAGTGGTGAGGTCTAAATTTAGTTTGAACCTTATCACCAAACATTTTTTTAACAAATAATTCTAAAGTTCCCTTTAGGTCTGCAAAAGTTACTCCCTTTGCTACAACTAATCCTTCCATTTGGTGGAATATTGGTGAGTGTGTTGCATCAACAGAGTCAGCTCTATAAACCTTACCTGGTGAAATCATCTTTATTGGTGGTTTTTGTTTTTCCATTACTCTTATTTGAACTCCTGATGTTTGAGTTCTTAAAACTACATTATCATTTATGTAGAATGTATCTTGTTCGCTTCTTGCTGGATGATTTTTAGGAATATTTAAAGCTTCAAAGTTATAATAATCAAGTTCAACTTCTGGTCCTTCTTCAACTGAAAATCCCATTGATATAAATATGTCTTTTATTCTTTCTATTGTTAATTCTAATGGATGTCTCTTTCCTATAACATTTTTCTTTCCTGGAAGAGTTATATCTATAACTTCACTTTCAAGTTTCTTTTTCTTTTCCTCTTCCTTTATTTTACTAACTGCCTCATCAAGCTTTTCTTCAACTACTTTTTTAACATCATTAACAAGCTTACCCATAACAGGTCTTTCTTCCTTAGATAAGTCCTTCATACTTTTTAAAATAGTAGTTAATTCTCCCTTTTTACCTAAGTACTTTACTCTTATATCTTGAAGAACAGTACTTTCTTTAGCATCTTCAATTAACTTTAAAGCAGTTTCTTGAATTTCATTTAACTTATTTTTCATTTAATTTTCTTCTCCTTTCTTCTCTATAAAACATTTTTAAGCATAAAAAAAATTCGCCCCATAAAAGGGACGAAAATATTTCCGCGTTACCACCCTAATTGGTTTTATATATAAACCCAACTCAAATTAAATTAACGGTTTTTCCGCTAGCTACTACTAAAAATTTCACAGCTAGAGCTCCTGAGGGAACTTCAATATAACCTTATTTAAAATGGCTTTCAGTCTATGACCACTTCTCCCTGAAAACTTAATTATATCTACTTTCTCATTCACAGCTTTGTCATTATTTAATTACTTTTACATTATACAGATGTTTTTCTAAAATTTCAACTTATTTTGCCTAACTTTTTCATATAAAATTATAGAAGTTGCTATTGCTACATTTAAAGACTCAGCACCACCTGGCATAGGTATTTTAACTTTTTTATTTGATAATTCATATATTTCTTTACTTACTCCATTGCCTTCATTTCCAACAGATATTATTAAATTACCACTTAAATCCTCTTCAAAAAAGTCTTTATCTCCTTCAAGAGAAGTTGCTAAAAGAGAAAACCCTCTATTACATAAGCTTTTTATTATTGTATTATCTTTATCATCATAAATTACAGGAACATGAAACAATGAACCCATACTAGCTCTTATTGTTTTTTCATTATATACATCTACAGTACCCTTTGTTAAAATAATCCCATCTACTCCTGCTGCATGAGCTGTTCTTATTATAGTTCCAAGATTTCCAGGGTCTTGTAACTTATCACACAAAAGATAAAAACTTCCCTTTTCGTTTAAAGTTATAGTATTCTTTTTTACTACAGCTACTACTCCTTGAGGTTTTTCTGTAGAACATAATTCTTTAATAAGTTTATCTTTTAATCCATATATTTTTACATTTTCATTTAAATATTTTCCTAAATATTCTTCTATTCTTTTATTATTTTCATCATCAACAAAAATATATTCTATATTTAAATTTGCCCTAAAAGCTTCTTCAATAAGTCTAAAGCCTTCTATTATATATTTATTGCTTTTTTCTCTTCCTTTTCTCTCTTTTAATTTTTTTGTTTCTTTATATAAATTATTTTCTTTGCTTTCTATAAAAAACAATAACTACACCTCTTAATCCTTTATTATTGCCCCTTCAAGACTAGTTAAAGCTTCAGCCGAACCTATTGCAACTATAACATTTTCTTTATTAATTTTATCATCTGCTGCTGGATTTAAATTTACCTTACCTTTATTTTTAATGGCTATAACATTTATTCCATATTTTTTTCTAAGATTAAGGTCTTTTAAATTTTTTCCTTCCCATTCTTTAAGGGCTTTAATCTCAATAATACTATAATCTGATGATAATTCAATATAATCAAGTATATTAGAGGAAACCATATTATGAGCTACTCTTACCCCCATATCCTTTTCTGGAAGAACTACTCTATCAGCTCCAATTTTGTATAAAACCTTTGCATGTAATTCTCCATTTCCCTTTGCAATTATATATTTAACACCTAATTCTTTAACTATTAATGTTGCCATAACACTTGATTGTATATCTCCACCAATTGATATTATTGCTACATCAAAATTTCTTATACCTAAAGCTCTTAATGCATTTTCATCTGTTGCATCAGCTTGAACTGCATGAGTTACTTCACTTGCAATATCTTGAATTAAATCTTCATTTTTATCTATTACTAATACATCATTTCCTAAAGAATATAATGTAGTTGCAATTGATGAACCAAATCTACCAAGCCCAATTACTACAAATTGTTTTTTACTCAAAAAAATCACCCTCTAACCAATTAATATCTTTGTTTCTGGATATCTATAACCTTTATTTTTTCTCTTATTTGTTAAAGCTAATGCTACAGTTAATGGCCCAACTCTACCAAAGTACATTGTTATCATTATAATTATTTTTCCAATAAAATTTAATCTTTGTGTAACACCAGTAGTTAATCCAACTGTTGCAAAAGCTGATGTAGCCTCATATAATAAATCTATAAATTGTTCTTTTGGTTGTGTAATACATAATAACATTGTAACAACAACAACAAGACTAAAACTTATCATAAGTATTGCAAATGCTCTATAAACTAATTCTTTAGATAGTCTTCTTCCAAATAGTTCTGTGTCTTCTCTTCCTTTAATAACACTTACTACAGTTAATACAATTATACCAAAGGTTGCAGTTTTTAATCCTCCAGCTGTTGAACCTGGTGAACCTCCAATATACATAAGGATTATTGTTAAAAATTTTCCTCCAGAAGTCATTTTATCTAAAGATATGCTATTAAAACCGGCAGTTCTAGGAGATACCCCAGAAAATATTGCATTTAATATTTTATTTTTAATGCTCATAGGTCCTAATGTTTCTGGATTATTATACTCTAGTGCAAACATAAATAATATTCCTCCAAATAAAAGTATTGAAGTCATTAAAAGCACTAACTTGGTATGGGTAGATAATCTTCTATCTGTTTTATATTTAAGAAGTTCTATTATAACTGTAAATCCTAAACCTGAAACTATTATTATTATACTAAGAGTTATTAAAACTATAGCATTAGTTGAATAAGAAGTTACACTACTATACCCTCCAAATAAATCAAAACCTGCATTACAAAAAGCTGATACTGAATGAAATATTCCAAAATATAATCCTTTTAAAAATCCATAGTCTTTAATAAACTGTGTTGCAAGTAATACTCCCCCAATAATTTGTACTAAAACAGTAAATAAAACTATTCTTTCTACCATTTTTACTAAACCTTGAATGCTAAAGGTATTCATGGCCTCTTGCATTATAAGTCTATCTCTTAAAGTAATTCGCCTTCTTAATAAAATTGCTAAAAGGGTTGTAAATGCCATGAACCCAAGTCCACCAACTTCTATTAAAAGCATAATTACAACTTGACCAAACTCATTCCAATATGTTCCAGTATCCAATGTTACAAGCCCTGTTACACATACTGCTGAAGTTGCTGTAAAAAGTGAATCTAAAAAATTTGTAGCATTACCACTTTTAGATGATATAGGAAGAGTTAAAATTACTGCTCCTATAAGAATAACTATAGCAAATCCTAATGCTAAAATTTGAACTCCACTTAATTGTGAAGTTTTACTTTTTTTCATATAATTCATTAATAATCACTCCAAAGGCTATATATTTTCCCATATAAAAATAAATGCGACTTTAGTCGCATTTATAATGTTATTGCAAAATTAAGCATTTAGTTGTTTCTTAGCTACTTCTACTAATTCAGCAAAAGCCTTTGGATCGTTTATAGCTATTTCAGATAACATCTTTCTGTTTATGTCAACTCCAGCTAACTTCATTCCATTCATGAATTTAGAATATGAAAGACCTTTCATTCTTGTAGCTGCATTTATTCTAGCTATCCAAAGTCTTCTGTAATCTCTCTTCTTTAACTTTCTTCCTACATATGCATTTCTTAATGCTCTTATAACTGATTCATTAGCAGTTTTAAATAACTTGCTCTTTCCACCGTAGTATCCCTTTGCAAGTTTTAATACTTTTTTATGATTTTTACGAGAATTAACCGCTCTCTTTACTCTTGCCATTGTCTAAACCTCCTGTATCCTAAATCCTATAGGTATGGTAATAATTTCTTCATTACTTTTTCTTCACTTGCTGAAACATATCCAGTCTTTCTTAAGTTTCTTGTTCTCTTTGTAGTCTTCTTAGTTAAGATATGGCTCTTAAAAGCCTTTGCTCTCTTTAACTTTCCTGTTCCTGTTTTCTTAAATCTTTTTGCTGCACCTCTATGAGTTTTCATTTTTGGCATGATAATTTTCCTCCTCTCTCATTACGCCTTTTTAGGGCCTAAAACCATTGTCATACTTCTTCCTTCTTTTTTAGCAGGCTTTTCAACTACAGATACATCTTCTAGCTTGCTTTGAAATTTATCTAAAATCTTTAATCCTAGATGAGAAAGCTCCATTTCTCTTCCTCTGAATCTGACAGTGATTTTTACTTTGTCTCCATCTAATAAGAACTTTCTTGCATTTTTAGCTTTAATATCAATATCATGTTCTTCAATAGTTAAAGAAACTCTAATTTCTTTGATACTGATAACTTTTTGATTTTTCTTAGCTTCTTTTTCTTTCTTTGACTGCTCATAAATGAATTTACCTAAATCCATTATTTTGCAAACAGGTGGCTTTGCCCCTGGTGATATCATTACTAAATCTAAATCTGCTTCATCAGCTAACTTTTGTGCTTCTGCAGTTTTTAAAATACCTAATTGAGTTCCATCTGTGTTAATAACTCTAATTTCTTTTTCTTTTATATCTTCATTAACTATATATTTTTTGTTAATAATTTTCACCTCCGAAAAAAATAAAAAGCAGTATATAATAAAAAGGACGACATACTGCCGTCCTGTATATTATCCTAATTACTTTAGATAATTAACCATACTAAGCTAGCTTTAACTGCTGTATGGTGAGAAACGGCTGTTTCTTCTTGACCTAAGTTATTGTATCATCATTAATTTTTAATGTCAATACTTTATTTGCAAAAAGTCACCTTATTTCCAAATACCTTAACAATAGTATCAATAAATTCTTTATTAAGGCACTTTTCTTTGCTGTGAATTATTATATGCTCTGGAGAATTAGTTATTAATCCACTTATTATTATATCCTCCATATTTGCATCTACTCCAATTTTACATCCTGCAAGTTCTTTTAAAAATTCATCAAGAATATCTTTTCCATTGCCATCAGTTAAAGAATATCCTCCTAAGGTTTGTATTGTAAGATTAACCTCTTGAAGCTTACTATCTTGAATATTAACAAAGTATTTTAAAAGCCTTATAAATTCTTCATATTCTTTGTCTATTATATAATTTTCTATAATTCTATCTATAATAATTTCTATATTTGACCTTAATTCCTTCATTCTAAATAAAAGAAAACCATTTATATTAAATTCATTATTTTCTTCTATACATATTTTTATTTTATCTATTATTTCATTTATTATATTAGAATAATATAAAAAATCAGTATCTTTATTAGAATTTTCTAGTCTTAAAACCTTCATAATTATTTCTTCAGCTTCTAATAATTCACTTTGCCTTAAGAAAAAATAATTATCTGTTAGAAATTCAAATAGCTCTTTTTTTCTGTATTTTTCTATTATTATTTTATACATTATATTACTTACATACATTATTATTTTTTTTCTTATTTTTTCATTATAATTATCATCATCACATATAATTTTTATTATATGTGTATTTTTTTCTAAACTTTCAACTAAACCAATATTTATGCTCTTTTTCTTTAAAAGCTCTCTTAATCCTTGTAGTTCTTCAATAAAATCTAGTTCTTCTGAATAAGCTAATTTCAGTACAAGCATGGATTTCACTCCCTTCTGATAATAGTATGCTTTAAATCTTTAAGCTCTATTCAAAATTTATTATTTTGTTTTTCTGTTGATTTTTTTTATATCCAATAGTAATGTTATTTTAAGAAAATTTATAGGAGGTAATCATGTACTGTTTTATTGATTATAGAACTACAAAAGAAGAATTAGATAATTTATATAAACTAGGACTAGAACCAATTATTATTCCAAAAACATCTTTAGTTTATGAAGCCATTAATGGTCATGTAGATATTCAACTTAATATTTTAAGTAAGAAAGATAAACTTGTTATTGTATCTAAAGATATAAATAAAAATTTTCTTTCTTCTTTAAAAGATAAAAAAATAAATTATATTTTATCTCATAATTCTCTAGGTTTTAAATATCCTAATGACATTATATTAAATGGACTTATCTTAGAAAATTTTTTTATTCACAACCTAAACTTTACTGATAAAGCTCTTTTAGAAAGCCAAAAAGATAAAAAAAATATTCATGTTAAGCAAGGATACACTAAATGTTCTATACTTCCTATAAGAGAAAAAGCTATTATAACAAGTGATAAAAATATTGCTAAAGAACTTCTAAATTATGATTTTGATGTTCTTCTTCTTCCTGCTGGAGATATTATCTTACCTTCTTTAAATTATGGTTTTATTGGAGGCACTGGAGGAATGATTAGTGAAAATAAACTTGCCCTTTTTGGAGAACTTTCAAATTATGCTTATGGTTTAGATATTTACTCTTTTTTATACAAATTAGATGTAGAACCTATTTCCTTAAGAAAAGGTAAACTTATTGATAGAGGTAGTCTTCTAACTTTATAAGTCTTTATATTTTACGTAAAAACTATAAAAAAAGTGTTAATTATTATTTTGCTTTTTCCGCCCTATAGGCTCTAAATTAATGCAAAATAACAATTAACACTTCCTAACTAAATTATTAAGCTTCACCTAAAAGTCTTAATAATTTATTTAAATGTCTTTCTCCAACTATGCATTGGTCATTATTATTCATTTTTATTATCTTATTTTCGGCATCAACATCTGCTATATTTTTAATATTTACTAAAAAATTCTTATGACATTTATAAAAATCTTTTCCTAACTTTTCTTCTATGTCTTTTAATGTTGCATTTAGTATTATTTCTTCATCAACTCCATGCACCATAACCTTTTTCTTTTCCTCTAATTTTTCAAAAAAAGTTATTTTTTCACAGTCTAACTTTACATTATTCTCACCAAACTTAAAATTAATCATATCCCTCTCACCTTTTTTATAAAATTTCATACTTTTTTATTGTATCACATATTATTATTCGAATATACTGGAAAATTCTGAATTTAATATTTTTTTAATAAGTTTTAATCTTACTTGAGAGAATACTATTTTTCATAAGAGATGACATTACTGCAACACCATCTGCTCCTATCTCTAATACACTTTTATAATTTTCTTTATTAATTCCACCTATAGCATATACAGGTATATTTACTTTATTACATATTTCTTTAAACTCAATTAATCCTCTTGGCTTTAATCCTTTTTTACAATCTGTATTAAATACATGACCATAAATTATGTAATTAGCTCCTCTTTTCTCTGCTTCTATAGCTTCACTTAAACTATGAACAGATACTCCTTTTATTCCATTAAAATTTTTTCCTTTGTTTTCACAAAAATCTTTAAAGGATAATTGAATTCCATAGGCATTAACTTCTTCTGCTACCTCTACATTGCTATTTATTATTAATTTTATATTACTATCTTTTAAAATACTTTGCACATTTTTAGCCATAATTAATAATTCCTTATACTCTAAATCTTTTTCTCTTAAAATAAGATATTTTAAATTACTTTTTGATATTTCTTTTATTCTCTTATAAAAATCATTGCAAAGTTTTCTATTTGTAACTCCTATTATGTCCATTTTATTAAACCTCTTCTTCTTCAAGAAGTAACCTAACTACTGTATTAGCTTGATGATTAGCAACTATTGCTACTCTTGGAGCCATTAGTCCATTATTTACTTTTGCTTCATTAACAAAATCTCCACAAATATAAAATCTATTATTTAACTTTTTTGTTTGTATTATATTATTTGAATAAAACCCAGCCATACCTGAAGCTGATACTATTTTTTTATATTTAAACTTAGTTAATACTTCATTTACAAGCATTGCTTTATATTCTGGATTATCAAATGCTTCAACAATAATATCTACATCCTTAAATAATTCTTCTATATTTTCTTTTTCAATTTTTTTATCAATAGCTTCAATATTTACAAAAGGATTTACTTCTTTTAAAATTTCTTTTATTGCATGAACTTTTTTCATTCCAATATGCTTTACATAATATTGTTGTCTATTAAGATTACTTGGTTCAACCACATCAAAATCTATTATTTTTATAAACCCAACACCTATTCTTGTTAAAGATAAAGCTACATTAGAGCCAAGACCTCCTGCACCTGCTATTGCAACTCTTCCTTTTTTTAGCTTTTCATATACATAAGGAGTGTGCCTACTTATCATTAAAGCTTCAAGTTCTTCTTGTTTAGGAACTTCTCCTCTTTTTATAAGAGTAATTTTATCTCCATCCTTAACTTCTCTATCTTCCTTCATTGGAAATCCATTTAAAATTATTATATCTGCGTCATTTTTAAATTTATTTCTTATTTCAAATAAAGTATGTTCTTTTATAAATTCCTTTTTTTCATTAATATAAACTTCCAAAACTTTTAGCCTCCTCCAACAAAGCTTACAACTTCTATAGTATTATTTTCTGTAAGTTTAAAAGATTTAAAATCATCTTTAGACACTATTACCCCATCTACTTCAACAACAACTCTTTCTTTGTTGAATTTAATTTCTGATAATAATTCATCAATAGTTATTCCATTTTTTAAATTCATTTCTTTACCATTAACTTTCACAATTTTTCACCTTCTTTATAAATAAAAATAAAAACAAAGACTTGCTGTATATTATAGGCAAGTCTTTAAATTTACAAAGATTTTATTGCTTCCCTACGATGGTATTAACCACATCAGGTTTAAGAGTCTCAATTCTAACAGAATATCTCTCAACTAACTCCTAGTCAGTACCCCTAGCCTTTAATATTTTATTATGAAATAATTATATTCTTCTTATTTCTTATTGTAAAGTATAACTTTGTTAATAAAATATCTAATAAAAATACTTACCTTCTTTTAGAATGCCTATTGCTATTATTATTGTTGTTGTTATTGTTAAATTCCATTCCATTCATATTGTTCATTCCATTCATATTATTTATTCCATTGTTTTGATTGTTCATCATATTAAGGAAGTTTGAAAAATCATTTTGATAATTATTATTTCCACCTTGTCCCATCATACCTTGAAGCATATTTAATAAAGGATTGTTCATCATATTATTATTCATCATTCCATTCATCATATTATTATTTATCATAGGATTGTTCATCATTCCATTCATCATTGGGTTGTTCATCATTCCACTATTCATAAGAAAGTTTAATAATATATTTATTAAAGGATTCATTTTCTCCACCTATATAAATTACTGCTTATAATATATTATTTTTTTTATAACAAAATGATACTAGTTTATTATAAAGTGGCTTTTTTAACTAATAAATCAAATAATTTTTGTGATGATTCATCATTTTTATATAAAAATTCTGGATGCCATTGTACTGCAATAGCCATTTTTGCTTTCTCTATTTCTATTCCCTCTATTAATCCATCTGTTGCCATAGCATTTATTTTTATGTCTGTTCCTTTTTTTCTTATTCCTTGATGATGCAAACTATTTACTAACATACTTTCTTTTTGAATACATTCATAAAGAATTGTATCTTTAAATATTTCAACTTTATGAGTTCCTTTATTATATGGATGTTTTTGTTTATGAGTAAGGGTTATTTTATGTCCTCTTTCTGTTTGAATATCTTGATATAAACTTCCTCCCATAACAACATTTAAAATTTGAAGTCCTCTACAAATTCCTAATAAAGGCTTGTCCATATTTATTAATCTTTCTAATAAATATTTTTCTTCTTCATCTCTTTCAAAACATATTTCTCCACAATAATATTGTATTTTATCTGTATATAATAAAGGATTTACATCCTGTCCCCCTGTAAAAAGAAATCCATCCATTTCATCACATAATTCTTTTAATATATTTTTATCTGTAGTTAAAGGTAGCATATAAGGTATTCCTCCTGCCCTTATTATTCCATCCATATAACCTGGAACCATCCATAAACTATCTTTTTCTGAATCATATAATGGTAAAACTCCTATTTTAGCTTTCATAATTATCACTCCTTTAAAACAAAAAGGTGCACACTTTTATAAAGTGCACACCTTCGTACTATCTTAATTAGATATTATCAAAATAATATTTTATTGTCAAAAGCTATTACTTTCTTCCAAAGATTCCTTTTTTATGAGTTTTAGTAGCTTCTGCTCCTTCAGTTTCTTCTCCACAAACTCTCATAAATTCTTCTAAGGCTTCTTTTTGCTTTTCATTAAGGTTTTTAGGAATGTCAACTATTACTTTAACATATTGGTCTCCTCTGTTCTTTGTATTAACTATTTGAACACCCTTACCTCTTAATCTAAATACAGTACCTGATTGTGTACCTGCTGGAACTGTATATTTAACATCTCCATCAATTGTTGGAACCTTTATTTCTGTTCCAAGGGCTGCTTTACCCATAGAAATATGAGTTTCTACATGTATATCATTATCTCTTCTAATGAACTTTTTAGATGGTGCAACTTTAAATACAACATGTAAATCTCCTGCTGGTCCACCATTTTTACCTGCATGACCTTGACCTCTTAAAGTCATGTATCTTCCTGTATCTACACCTGCTGGAACTTTTATAGTTATCTTTCTGCTCTTTCTTGTAGTTCCTTTTCCTTTACATGTATGACATGGCTTTTCTGCAATTTTACCCTTACCACCACATTGGTCACATGTAACAGTTCTTATAGAAACTCCAAAAAGACTTTGAGTTTGCATATTTATATGACCTTGACCATGACATTTTGGACAAGTCTTTAACTCTGTTCCCTTTTCAGCTCCTGTTCCATTACAATCCTCACAGTTTTCAACTCTTGAAATTGAGAATTGCTTTTCAGCACCAAATACAGCTTCTTCAAAAGTTAAGTTTAAAGTATATTCAATATCTTCCCCTTTAACTGGTCCATTTCTTCTTGTTGAAGTTCTTCCACCACCAAAAATATCACTAAATATATCTCCAAAGTCTCCAAAATCACTAAATCCACCACTGAATCCGCCAGCTCCACCGCCAAATCCACCTGGTTCTGCTGTTCCAAATCTATCATAGTTAGCTTTCTTTTCAGGGTCTGAAAGAACTTGATAAGCTTCATTTATCTCTTTAAATTTTTCTTCTGCTTCTTTATTTCCTTGGTTTTTATCTGGATGATATTTTATAGCTAATTTTCTAAATGCCCTTTTTATTTCATCATCGCTTGCACCTTTTTGAAGTCCTAAAACTTCATAATAATCTTTGCTTGCCATTTGAATTTCACCACCTAGTTTATTTTTAACTTTAGAAAAGGGAAGACGACCTGTGTCTTCCCTCTAACATTATATAAGGTTATACCCTATTTTTGCAAACTATTTATCGTCGTCAACCTTAAAATCTGCATCTACAACATTGTCATCTTGTGGACCTGCTGCTCCTCCTTGAGCTCCCATGTTTGGATCAAATCCTTCTGCACCTGGTTGTGCTCCTGCTTGTTGATAAATCTTTTGAGAAACTGCATAGAATGCTTGATTTGCTTCTTCCATAGCTTTCTTAACTGCTTCTATATCATCAGAATCCTTAACTTTCTTAAGTTCTTCAATTTTAGCTTCTATATTTGACTTATCTGCTGCATCAACTTTGTCACCAAGTTCACCTAAAGTCTTTTCTAATTGATAAATTGTTTGGTCAGCATTGTTGTGAACTTCTATTTTTTCTTTTCTCTTCTTATCTTCTTCTGCAAACTTTTCAGCTTCCTTAACAGCCTTATCTACTTCTTCTTCACTTAAGTTAGTTGAAGCAGTTATTGTTATGTTAGCTTCTTTTCCTGTTCCCTTATCTAAAGCAGATACCTTAACAATACCATTTGCATCTATATCAAAAGTAACTTCAATTTGTGGAATTCCTCTTGGAGCTGGAGCTATTCCTGAAAGGTTAAATCTTCCTAAGCTCTTATTGTCAACAGCCATTTGTCTTTCTCCTTGAAGTACATTTATATCAACTGATGTTTGGTTATCAGCATAAGTTGAGAAGATTTGACTCTTCTTAGTTGGAATTGTTGTATTTCTTTCAATTAATGGAGTTGAAATACCACCTGCTGTTTCAATACCTAATGTTAATGGAGTAACATCTAATAATAATACATCTTTAACTTCACCAGTTAATACACCTGCTTGAATAGCTGCACCAATTGCAACACATTCATCTGGGTTAACTCCCTTTGAAGGTTCTTTTCCTGTAAAGTTCTTAACAGCCTCTACAACTGCTGGAATTCTTGTTGAACCACCAACTAATATTACTTTATCTACTTGACTTATTGAAAGTCCAGCATCTTCTAAAGCTTTCTTCATTGGAGTTATAGTTCTTTCAACTAAATCATGAGTTAATTCATTAAATTTAGCTCTTGTTAAGTTTAAATCAATATGTTTTGGACCTGTTGCATCTGCTGTAATAAATGGTAAGTTAATGTTTGTTTGAGTTGATGAAGATAATTCTATCTTAGCTTTTTCAGCTGCTTCTTTTAATCTTTGTAAAGCCATCTTATCATTTCTTAAATCAATTCCATTTTCAGCTTTAAATGTATCTGCAATGTAATCCATAATCTTGTTATCGAAGTCATCACCACCAAGTCTTGTATCACCATTAGTTGCTAATACTTCAAATACTCCATCACCAAGTTCAAGTATAGATACATCAAATGTACCACCACCTAAATCATATACAAGTATCTTTTCGCTTGTGTCTGTTTTATCAAGACCATAAGCAAGTGATGCAGCTGTTGGTTCATTTATTATTCTTAAAACTTCAAGTCCTGCAATCTTACCTGCATCCTTTGTTGCTTGTCTTTGAGCATCATTAAAGTATGCTGGAACTGTAATAACTGCCTGAGTTACTGGTTCTCCTAAATAGCTTTCTGCATCAGCTTTAATCTTTTGAAGAATCATTGCTGAAATTTCTTGTGGTGAATATTCTTTATCATCTATTTTAGTTTTATGGTTAGTACCCATTTCTCTCTTTATTGAAATTATTGTTTTATCCGGATTAGTTATTGCTTGTCTTTTAGCTACTTGACCTACTAATCTTTCTCCATTAGCTTGGAAAGATACTACTGAAGGAGTAGTTCTTGAACCTTCTGAGTTAGCGATAACTACTGGTTCTCCACCTTCCATAACTGCTACACATGAATTTGTTGTACCTAAGTCGATTCCTATAATTTTACTCATAATTTATTCCTCCTAAAAATATAGATTACTCTATGTTCAATTTGCTTTTTTTATTAATTGGCTACTTTAACAACTGTGTGTCTTATAACCTTGTCACCTTTTTTATAACCCTTCATGAAAACTTCAGCTACTACATTTTTGTCAAGATTTTCATCTTCAACATGCATTACTGCTTGATGAAGATTAGGGTCAAAACCTTCATCTACTGGAATTTCTTCAACTCCAAGCTTTTCAAAGGATGATTGTAAGCCTTTCATTGTCATTTCAATTCCTTTTTTAAGGTCTTCTACAGAACCATCTGCTGCATAAGCTCTTTCTAAATTATCTAAAGTTGGAAGAACTTCTTTTAAAACATCTGCACAGGCATCTGTATAAATTCCTTCTTTTTCTTTAGTTGTTCTTTTTCTATAATTTTCATATTCAGCAGTTAATCTTAGAAGTCTATCTTTTAATGTTTCTACTTGATTTGTAAGCTTTTTAATTTCTTCTTTGTTTTTTCTTAGCATATCTAATTCATCCTTTTTATCATCATCTTCAGAAGCTTCTTTATTATTTTCTGCTGTTTCTTGTTTTTCTTCTTCTTGTTTTTCTTCTTGTTTTGTCTCTTCTTGTTTTACTTTTTCATTTTCAGTAGTTTCTTCTGTTGTTTCATAGTTTTTTTCATCTATCATTCATTTCCACCTCTTCTCTCATTCACTCTAGTTCATGCTTTTTTAATGTATAATTTAATTCTTTCATTACTTGAGCCATTATTGCTATTACTCTTGAATAATTAATTCTTCTAGGTCCTATTAACCCTATAGTTCCTATAGATTTATTTCCTAAAGAATACTCAGCAGAAATTACACTACAATTTTTAGCTTCAGGAATGTAATTTTCATCTCCTATCTTTACTGAAAATTCTCCATTAGGTTCTATAAGCTCTAGTACACAATCTTTATCATAAAGTAAATTTAGTATTTCCTTTGCACTATCTATATCATTATACTCTTGGTAGTTAAAGATATTTGTAGTTCCCTCCATAAATACTTCTGAAGGATTTTTTTCTTCTTTTAATGTTTCATAAAGTGCTGGAACTATTGCATTAAATAAATCATCAAAGCCTTTTAAATCACTCTTTAAGTTATTTATTACTTCAAGGTTTATTTCTTCAATTGTTAAACTATTTAATCTTTTATTCATTATATTATTTATAACTTGAAGTTCATTTGATGATGGTGATTTTTCAACCTTTATTCTATGATTTTTAATTACTCCTCCATCTGTAACTATTACTAATACTACATTGTGTTCATCAACCTTTAAAAGTTGAATAGATTTTATATAACTTTGTCTTACAGAAGGTGTTTGAACTACACAGGTTAAATTTGTAAGTTCTGATAATAATGTACTTGCCTGCTTAACTATTTTATCAACCTCAAGCATTGCAGAATCTATAATATATTTTTTAATCTGCATTTCCTCATCAGAAGATAAATGAGCACTTTGCATTAATTTATCAACATATAATCTGTATCCTTTTGATGATGGAACTCTGCCTGATGAAGTATGTGGTTGTTCTAAAAATCCCATATCTTCAAGATCAGCCATTTCATTTCTTATAGTAGCAGACCCTACACCAAGATTATATTTTTTTGCTAACGTTCTTGAACCTACAGGTTCTCCTGTATTTATATAGTCATTTATTATTGCCTCAAGAATTTTTATTTTTCTATCATCAATAGGCATTGTTCTCACCTCTTTTTATTAGCACTCATTAGTGATGAGTGCTAATGACTATGGTTTAATAGTATATTTTCTTTAATTATTTGTCAATTATTATAATTAGCTTTTTTAAGCAATTAAATCTTTAAATATGAATTTATTCTTATTTTTCTTTAATTTACTTCATTTTTCTCCCTATTCTAATATCATATCACTCATAACAATATTAGATAATTCTATTCCTTTTTTAGTTAAAAAAATTCTCCCATTTTCTCTAATTAACAATGAATTTTTTATATGTTTTTCTATAACTTCCTTATATAATTCATCAACTTTCTTTTTAAATCTAATTTCAAATTCCTTTTCTTCAATTCCCTTTATCATTCTTAATCCCATAAACATAAATTCTTCAATATTATCTTTTTCTGTATTTTCTAATTCTTCCTCTATAACTGATTTGTTTTCATTTATATTATTTATATATTCATTTATACTATCTATATTTTTTATTCTCTTTCCATTTATATAAGAACTTGAAGAAACTCCTACTCCTATATATTCTTTACATTCCCAATATATTTTATTATGAAAACATTCTTTATTTTCTTTTGCATAATTAGAAATTTCATATTGATAATATCCTTTAGATTCAAGAAAATCTCTTCCTAGTTCATACATTTTTCTCTCCTCTTCTTCAGAAGGCAAATCTAATAAATCCTTATTATATAAAGAATAAAAGGGGGTTTTTTCTTCAATAATAAGACTATAACTTGAAATATGCTCTGGATTAAGTTCTGTAACTTCTTTTAAACTTTCAAGCCAAATATTAAGACTTTGATTTGGAAGACCAAACATCATATCAATATTTATATTTTTAAAACCAATTTTTCTTGCAAGAATATAATTTTCTTTAAATTCTTCATAGGTATGAATTCTTCCTATTTTTTTTAATATTTCATTATTTGTACTTTGAAGTCCAAAACTTATTCTATTAATTCCTCCATTTAAAATTATTTCTAGCTTTTCTTTATTTATTGTTCCAGGGTTACACTCTATAGTTTTTTCTACATTTTCTATAAAATTTAATTTATTTATTGTATTTAATAAAGATTTTAAATTTTCATTATTTAAATAAGAAGGAGTTCCTCCTCCAATAAATAGGCTTTCTATTTTATATTCTTTTGTTTTTTCTAATATCTCTTTATTTAATGCTTCTATATATTTATCCATAAGTTCTTCTTTATGCGAATAGGATGGAAAATCACAATATAAGCACTTTTGTTTGCAAAAAGGTATATGTATATATAATGCTATTTTTTTCATAAATTTCTCCTTAAAAATTAAAAGAGGACTAAAATGCCCTCTTTTAATTTATATTATCCTAGTATTATTTCTGCCTGTTCTCTTAATAAATCAATTTTGCTATCTGCATCTACTACTGAAAAATTATATATCTCTGTAAATATAAAGAAGTAATTTGAAATAGCTATTCTTCTTGCTCTTTCTATATTTAAATCTTTTTCTATTTTTTCTAATAATTCTATTTCCCTTGCTTCATAATCACCATCAATTAATGCTAAACCTAATATTTCAAAATATATTATTCTTTTATTTCTTACTGTTGCTTTTGAAAGCACTTTCATTATATCTTCATAACTTATATTTTTCATTTCATAATCCTTTGGCAATTTTAATTCTTCTTTATAGTCTTCTATTAATTCTTTTTCTTCCTTAGCAAAGACTTCATCAACATTTGCCATTTGATTTACTAATTCTAAAAAAGCTATTGCTTCATCTCTTTTTAATTCATTTAAAAACATATATCTTCCCCCATCCATCTGATAATAATAATAATAATATATATACAATAATTTAAGTATATTATATATTATTTTCTATAATTATTCATCTTAATTTTAGATAGAATGGAAATAATTATTATGCTAGTCAACTTTTAGTATAGACATAAATGCTTCTTGAGGAACTTCAACAGAACCTACCTGTCTCATTCTCTTCTTTCCTTCTTTTTGCTTTTCTAAAAGTTTCTTCTTTCTTGATATATCTCCACCATAACATTTTGCAAGGACATCTTTTCTCATTGCCTTAATAGTTTCTCTAGCAATAATCTTGCTTCCTATAGCAGCTTGTATTGGCACTTCAAACATTTGTCTTGGAATTATTTCTTTTAATTTTTCTGCAATTCCTCTACCCTTATTATAAGCCCTTTCTGCTGGAACTATCATTGATAATGCATCTACAATATCTCCATTTAATAATATATCAAGCTTAACAAGTTCTGTTCTTGTATATCCTTTAAATTCATAATCTAAAGAGGCATATCCTCTTGTTCTTGATTTTAATGTATCAAAGAAATCATATATTATTTCGTTTAAAGGAATATCATAATAAATAACAGCTCTCGTTTCTTCTATATATTCTATATTTATATAAGAACCTCTTCTTTCTTGACAAAGTTCCATAACTGAACCAACATAATCCTTTGGTGCTATTATTGAAGCTTTTACAACTGGTTCTTCCATATAAGCAATTTCTGTTGGCTTTGGAAGATTTGTTGGATTAGTTATATCTATTACCTCTCCATCTGTTTTTGTAACTTTATATATAACTGAAGGAGCAGTAGTTATAATATCTAAATTAAATTCTCTTTCTATTCTTTCTTGAATTATTTCCATATGTAATAAACCAAGGAAACCACATCTAAATCCAAAACCTAATGCTACTGAAGTTTCAGGTTCAAAATTTAATGCTGCATCATTTATTTGAAGCTTTTCTAAAGCTTCTTTAAGTTCATCATATTTAGCTCCATCTACTGGATATATACCAGAGTAAACCATTGGTATAGCAGGTTTATAACCTGGAAGTGCTTCTTTAGTTGGTCTTTCAGCTTCAGTTACTGTATCACCAACTCTTGCATCTCTTACATTTTTAATTGAACCACAAATATATCCAACATCTCCTGCACTTAACTTATCTATAGCCATCATTTTAGGAGTAAATACCCCAACTTCAACTACTTCACAAGTACTTCCTGTTGCCATAAACTTTATTTTTGTTCCTGGTTTTACTTCTCCATCAAAAACTCTTATAAAACATACAACACCCTTATAACTATCATAAACAGAGTCAAAGATTAATGCTTTTAAAGGAGCTTCTTCATCACCTTTAGGTGCTGGAAGCTTTTGAACTATTTCTTCTAAAACATCTTCTACATTTAATCCTGTTTTTGCTGATATCATTGGTGCATCTTCTGCTTCAATTCCAATTACATCTTCAATTTCTTGCTTTACTTCATCTGCTCTTTGAGATGGTAAATCAATTTTGTTTATAACTGGAGCAATTTCTAAATTATTATCTAATGCTAAATAACAATTTGCTAAAGTTTGAGCTTGTATTCCTTGAGTTGCATCAACTACAAGAAGTGCTCCTTCACAAGCTGCTAAGCTTCTTGATACTTCATAGGTAAAGTCTACGTGTCCTGGAGTATCTATTAAATTTAAGATATATTCTTCTCCATCTTTACCTTTGTATATAAGTCTTGCTGCTTGAGATTTAATTGTAATTCCTCTTTCTTTTTCAATTTCCATGTTATCTAGAACTTGAGCTTCCATTTCTCTTTTTGTTAATGTATTAGTTAGTTCTAATAATCTATCTGCTAAAGTAGATTTTCCATGGTCTATGTGCGCTACAATTGAAAAGTTTCTTATGTGTTCTTTTCTATTACTCATATATAAAACTGCTTTATTTTAGCAGTTACTTCACCCCCATCACTAGAAATTAGATAAATTATATCATACAAATTATATTTATCGCAAACAAATACTCTTCTCTACAGAAACTATATTATATCATAAATTATATGTCTATTGAAAACTTAAAATCTTTTTTTCCTATTTTAATAACTATTTCATCTTTAGAGTATATTTTTATTTTAGAATTATCTTTTAAAAAACTTGAAAAATCTTCACCAAACTCTTTGCTTACAAGTTCGTAATTATTATCTGCATTTCCTAAGGGAGATAAGGCATTTGTATTTACCATATTTATTTTTATAAGACCTATACAGCCTAAAGAAAATATTGTTATTAAAGTAATTATTGTTAAATATTTTTTTAACATTTATTTCACCTTCAAAATTTTTTCTATACTTTATGAAGGATATCCAAAATATTAATTTTTATACATTATGTTTTAAGGAGTTTTTTCTCTATTAATATATTCTGCAATTAATCTTGCTATTAGTTTTGCTGAATTTTTAGCTTCTTGTGATGTATTAACATTAGCTCCACACTCTATAAGCATTGTACTATCACTTAAACTTTGGGTTTTTCTCATAGCTCCATAATTGTAAATCATGTGATTTCTTGTAAATCCTGGGAACAGTTCATTAGCCTTATTATAAAATTCATCTGCTAATTTTTGATTTGCTTCATACCTAGTACTTTTAGTTGCTGTTACAAACATTATTTTAGCTGTACTTTCTCCATTTACTATAGCTGTTACTGCATTTTTGTTTTCAACTGAATCTCTATGAAGGTCAATAATTAATTTAAAATTATCTCCATATTCATTCAAATATTTTTGAACTGTTTCTATAGACCTTCCATAACTATCATTATAAGATTCGCTATGGTTTGTTTTATCATGTATTACTGATATTCCATAGGTATTTTTAAGTTCTTCTTCTAAAACGTCTCCCACCCCTACAACATTATAGTTTTCATCAACTGAATCTATACCTCCTTCAGCATAAGCTTCTGTGGTATGAGTGTGATATATAAGAACTTCTGGTTTATTTTCATCAAGTTCCTTTTTTAAAGAATTATCACTTATATTATCTACTCTTATAATTGTTTTTTCATCTATACTAAAAGGAATAATATTATTTGTTTTTATATTAGCTTTTATTCCAAAATAACTTATTTCATTTCCAATTATGCTATTACTATTTAAATTATTTAACCCTAAAGTTTCAAGTATTAATGTTTTTAGTGTAAGTTTATTTTCTACATATTCACTTTCATCATAAATTTCACTTTCTATAATAGGCATTCCAAAATTAAGAAGTTGAATATATGGAAGAGTTCCATTTTCTGTATTTTCTTTTAGCACTTTTAAAAGCCTTCCAGAATAAATTAATATAAAAAATAAAAATATTATTATTCCTATATTAATTTTATGTTTATTTTTCCTAACTCTTATTATAGTTCCATACAAAATAAAAGCCTCCTAAATTTTCCTTAGAATTACTTTATAAGTATATGGAAATTTTACATAATTATTAGTACTTTTTTAATTCATAAATTTATTAATGTCTTCCATAGTCATATTAGGTTGTGTTGCTATATTTATTCCATTTGAAATTATTTTTGATAAAGAATCTATAATTAAATCTACTTCCTTAGGAGTTACTATTAAATCTCCAACATAAGGATTAAGCACTTCCCTTATAAGAACCTTTTTTGCATCTTTGTCAACATTTTTAAGCATATTATAAAATTCCTTTCCTTCTTCTGCTTCATTAATTAAATTATCTAAAACCATATCTATAGTATCGTTAGCTATTGTTGAAGCATCTACAACTGTTGGAACTCCAACTGCTATTACCCTTACCCCAAGTTCTTCTTTATTTATTGCTTTTCTATGGTTTCCAACTCCTGCCCCTGGTGAAATTCCAGTATCACTTATTTGAATAGTTTTATTTAATCTTTCAATTCTTCTAGCTGCTAATGCATCTATACATATTATTAAAGAAGGTTTTATATTTTCAACTAAAGCTTTAATAACTTCTACTGTTTCTATTCCTGTTGTTCCTAAAACTCCTGGAGAAATAGCAGCTACAGATATCATATCTTCTTCCATAAATTCTGGCATAACCTGACTTAAATGCCTTGTTACCATTATACCTTCTATTACCTTTGGTCCTAAAGCATCTGGAGTTACATTCCAATTTCCTAAGCCTACTACTAAAACTTTATCCTCTTTTTTAACATTTGCTAATTTTTTTAATATTTTTCCTAATACCTTTGATACACTATCCATAAGTTCTCCATCATATTCTGCAAACTTTGGAATATCTAAAGTTATATAATTTCCAATAGGTTTTCCTAGTTTTTCTGCACCATTTTCGTTTATAATTTTTACTATACTTATTTTTGTTCCATCAATTTCTTTTTCCTCTAATATAACTCCATCTGCCTCTTTATTATTGTTTTCTTTATACATTTCTCTAGATTCTAAAGCCAAATCAGTTCTTACATTTACCATAAAAACACCTCTTATTTAAATTTATATATATTTATTTTCCCATAATATATAAATTTAATACTTGAATATGTGAAATTTCAATGTTATAATAGGCTTTGTTGAATATGACTCGTACGCAGATTTCCCCAAAAACTGCAAGAGGCCCTATAAAAATTTGAGGGGGTGAATTAAGAATGGCAAATATTAAATCAGCAAAGAAAAGAATAAAGGTTACTGAAGTTAAGACTGCTCAAAACAGAATGATTAAGTCTGCTTTAAAGACTACTATAAAGAAATTTGAAGCTGCTGTTGCTGCTAAAAACGTTGAAGAAGCTCAAACTTCATTCGTTAAGGTTACTAAGGCTTTAGATATGGCTGCTCAAAAAGGAGTAGTTCACAAGAACATGGCTGCTAGAAAGAAATCAAGATTAGCTGCTAAGTTAAATGCTTTAGCTTAATTAAGTATAAACCGACCTATAAGTTAGGTCGGTTATTTACTTTTTAATCATAAGAGTTTCAACTAAAAGCATTTCTAACTCCATTTTCTTATCTGTACTAGATGATTTTAACTTTTCTTCAGTTTTCATACATAATCTTATAAGCTCTTTAAGCTGTCTTAATGAAAATTTATTACTTAAATTTATCATTTTTTCACATACAAAGGCAGGTAATTTAAGTTCTTTTACAAAATCATCAGTTTTCTTTCCATTAATTACTCCAATCTTTATTTTATATAATCTTTTAAATTGATTTTCTATTGAAGTTATTATAAGCATATGTTGGTCTGCTCTAAATAAAAGTTCATCCATAATATCTATAGCTTTATCTATTTTTCTTTGAGATATTAAATCTACTAAATCAAAAATATCCTCTTCATTTTTAGGTGGTAAAAGCTTATTAATATCTTCTCTTTTAATTTCTCTACCATTAGTATAGGCAAGGAGCTTATCTATTTCTCTATTTACTATATCAAAATTATTAGCTACTCTTTCACAAAAATATCTAAGCTCAATTTTTCCTATTCTACCTTCCTTCTCTTGAAAAATCTCCTCTACTTTTTTATTAAATTTATCTCTTTTAAGCTTTTCAAAATATACTATTGAAGTTATTTTATCTAAAGATATAAGCTTTTTATTTTTTCTAGGAGTTTCTCTTTTATCACTAAAAATATAATACATAATTAATATTGTATAAGGTGGCATATCCTTTAAATATTCTTTTATTTCTTTAAATATAGAATTTCCTGTACTATCACTTTTTTCTTTTAAAAAGTTTGCTCTATAAACAATCACTAATTTTTTTTCACTCATTAATGGCATAGTTTCACAAGCATTTTTTATATCATCTGCTGTAATTGTTAAACCATCTAACTTTATATAATTAAGGTCTCCAAGTCCATCTGTTATAAAAGGCTTTGAAATTAACTTAATTTCCTCTTTTATAAGCTCCTCATCTAATCCACAAAATATATATGAATTTTTTAAAGAATTCTTCTTTACATCATTTTCTAAAACATCATAAGTAATCAAGTTAATCCACCTTTCTATGCTAATATAAAATAATTTTGTCTTTTAAAATATAAAATCCATTTAAATTGTTATTCTTAAAATCTATTATATCATATTCTTTCTTAAAGTTTTTCTTCTTAGACATGTTAATTGTATATTCTCTTTCTTTAATCTTTATAATAAAATCCTTATCATCTTTAAATATTTCTATTCCATTTTTTATTTTTATCTTTTTTCCTTCTCTATAGCCCTTTGAAGTTAATGAAACTTTTTTAAGAGTTTTTATATCTATATTTCTTTTATTAGTAACTACTGCTCTATCTCCCCTATAAGATACTAAAATAGCTCCTTCTTTATAATAATCTACCCTTACTATGGGGCTATAAATATGAATCATAAACACAAAATTTGCTATTATGGGAAGAAGTATAAACTTTTTATCCTTTTTAACTCCATAATATAAACCTATTAAAGCACATACATATATAAGTGCAAAGCCTTTATTTATTATAATTTCTTGTGGGAAAATGTATAAATAATACATAATAGAATCTAAAAAATTTATAACTTTATATATTATAAAACTTATAAAATCAAATAAAATAGAAAAAGGGAGAACTATTAAAAGCAAATTGCCAAGTTTTATTAAAATATCAAAAATAGGTACAAGTATTGTATTTCCTATAATAAAAGCAATAGAAAATTCTTCAAAAGCAATAATCATTATGGGAATAGTAAACACTTGAGCAGATAAAGATATTGAAAAAGTTTCTCTTAAATACTTAGGAAATTTATAAAGTTTATTATTTAATTTTTGTGAAAACATAATTATTCCTAAGGTAGCTAAAAAAGAAAGTTGAAATCCTAACTTAAAAGGAGCATAAGGGGCTAGTAAGGTAATTATTAATGCACTAAAAGCTAATGCCCCTAAAGAATTATAATTTTTCCTAAGCCCAAAAGAAAAACTTAAAAACATTATCATTATTAATGCTCTTAAAGAAGAAAATTCTGCTCCTGTAAGTAAAACATAAATAACAGTTCCTAATAATGCTATTTTATTATTTAAAAACTTTTTTAAAATTCCATATACTAATGCTACATGAAGGCCTGAAACACTAACTGCATGAATAACTCCCATTCCCCTCATATCTTCTGAGTCCTCATTGTCTAAATAATCAGAACAGCCAAAAGCTAATGATAAAATAAGTCCCGCTTTTCTTTTTCCTATATTTTCTTCTAATTTAAAATAAATTTTCTTTCTTAATTCATATAATTTATATCTAAAATCTTCTTTAATTTTTTTAGAAGAATTTACTTTTATATTTCCTATAATGCCCTTTTCTCTATCTACTTCTTTAGTAAAAATTCCTTTTATAATAAATTTTTCTCCAAGTTCACCTTGAAAATCTTGTATATAAAGTCTTTTTCCTTTAAATGAAATTATTTTATAGTAAGATTTATTTTCTATAACTCTTATTTCTCCAATAAAATTTTTATTAATGTTTACATTATAGTAATTTATATTTATTCCTATACCTATAAGAAAAATAATGACTATAAATATAGTAAAACATTTGTTAGTTGAAAATAATATAAAAATAAAAAAACAGCCAGCAACAATAGCTGCTGGCAAAAAATATTTAAAATAAAGACCATAAACAATAGAACTTATAATTATTGTTAATGATATGTAAATAATTGGTGTTTTAACTTCTCCAATTTTTTCTATATCCAAGACAGCATCACCTCATTATTTAATGCTATCCCTTTTGTTGAATTTTAATCTATTTTAATTAATTTTTTGTTTTTGGATTAAATATTAATGCCATTAAATATCCAAAAAATATTGATGCTGTTATTCCTGAGGCAGCGCCTTTAATTCCTCCTGAGAAAGCTCCAATAAAGCCTGATTCTTTTACTTCTTTTATTGCAGCCTTTGCAAGGCTATTTCCAAAGCTAGGAAGAGGAATAGTTGCACCTGCTCCTCCAAAGTCTACAAGTTTATCATATATTCCAAAGGCTCCTAAAATAGCTCCTAAGGTAACAAATATAACTAATATCCTTGCAGGAGTAAGCTTTGTTGTATCCATTAAAATTTGACCTACAACACAAATTAATCCACCAACTATAAATGCTCTTACAAATTCCATTTTTATCACTTCCTTTAATCCATTTCTATTGAAACTGCATGGGCTATTCCAGGTATACTTTCTCCTTGAAGAGAAGAGGTTGAACTCATTAAAGCACCTGTTGATACTAAAAGAACACTTTTTATTTCTTTTCTCATTAATTTTTTATATAAATATCCTGTTGCTACTACTGCAGAACAACCACATCCACTTCCACCAGAGCAGGTGTTTTGCTCTTCATTATAAAAAATACTTTCTCCACAATCCATATGATTTTCTCTTATATCATATCCATATTCAAGTAATAATTTATCTGTCATTGCTTTTCCTACAGAGCCTAAATCTCCTGTAGCTATAATGTCATAGTCTTTAGGAGTCCTTCCTGTATCTTTAAAATGTTTATAAATTGTATCTACAGCAGCTGGTGTCATAGCTGCTCCCATGTTATTTGGGTCCATAATGCCATAATCCTTTACAAGGCCTGTTGTTACATAAGTAACTTTTGGATACTCACCATGTTTTCCAAGAACCATAGCTCCAGAACCTGTTACTGTCCATTGAGCAGTAGGAGCTCTTTGAGAACCATATTCTAATGGAAATCTAAATTGCCTTTCAGAGGAACTAAAATGAGATGATGTAGCTGCCACTACATACTCAGCAAAACCTCCATCCATCATAAGAGAAGCTAAGCTTAAAGATTCTGACATAGTTGAACAGGCTCCGTATAGTCCAAAAAAAGGAATAGAAAATTCCCTTGCTGCAAAGCTAGATGATATTATTTGATTTAATAAATCTCCTGAAAAAAGATAGTTTATATCACATTCATTTACTTTAGCTCTTTTAATAGCTTCTTTTATTGCAGTAAACATCATATCACTTTCTGCTTTTTCAAAACTATCCTTTCCACAAGTATCATCATTTAAAATTTCATCAAAATATTCTCTTAAAGGACCTTGCCCTTCTTTAGGACCTACTATTGAAAAGGTTGAAATAATTTTAGGAGGATTACTTAATTTAATAGTTTGAGTTCCTATCCTTTTTGTTCCTTTGTTTTCCATTTTAATACCTCCTAAAATATATTAATAAAATAATAAATCAATCCAATAATTACAGATGAACCTATTCCATATACAAGAACTGGTCCTGCAATAGTAAACATTTTTGCTGCTACTCCAAATACAAATCCTTCTTTTTTAAATTCTATTGCTGGCGCAACAACTGCATTAGCAAATCCTGTTATAGGAACTACAGTACCTGCTCCTGCAAAACTAGCTATTTTATCATAAATTCCTACTCCAGTTAACAAAGCACCTATAAATACCATTATTATTGATGTTAAAGCAGAAGTTTCTTCTATGCTATATTGAAATCTTTCTAATATTTTCATTATTACTTCACCTATAGTACAAATAGCACCACCAACTAAAAATGCCTTAACACAATTACTTAAAATTTTAGGCTTTGGTTTTGTTTCATCTGTTATTACCTTAAATTTTTGTTTTATGTTATTTTCCTTGGTCATAAAATTCCACTCCTTTTTTATTCCTATACCTTAGTATTCCTAATAATATAAATAAAAAACCTTATTTTAAAAATTTTTTATAAAAAATTTTTATGTTTTTAAAGGAAATTTTCAGTATGTTTTAATAAGTTTTTCCATGATTTGTATTTTTTCTTTTTTTATGTTATAATGTTTTATGAAATAGAATTTAAAAGGTGGTTAACAATGAGGAAAAAATTATCGCTTTTATTAGCATCTGTACTTATTATGTCAAATGTACATTGTGTTCATGCCGCTAATGGTGATTTACAACAAAATAAGATTCAGTTTAATGATATGTCTGCAGAACTTACATCTATAAATGATGAAATTTCTAAACTTAATGGAGAAATATATAGCCTTGAAAAAAAGGTATCTGAATATGAAGGCGAGATAAATAATTTTGAGGAAGAAATCTCTGTAAAAGAATCTACTATTTCAGAATTAAAAAAAGAAATAAAAAATGATGAAGAAATGCTTTCAAGTAGAATTAGAGAGTTATATAAAAATGGGACAACCTCCTCATTCAATACATTAACTTTTATATTAAATTCTGAAAGTTTAGGAGAGCTTATAGATAGAATTAGTTATGCAAATAAAATAGTAGATGCTGATAATAAGTTAATTGAAGAACATAATAATAATCTAGATGAATTAAATAAAACGATTTCTGACTTAGAAAATCAAAAAAATACAGTAGACTCTTTAAATGACCAAGTTAAAAGTGATCTTAATACAATTCAAGAAAAAAAATCTTTACTTGAAGATAAAAAAGTACAAGTTTCTAAGGAAATTGAAAAACTAAAAGAAAAAATAGAAGAAAATGAAGAAAACTTAGTAAAACATCAAATAGAAGTTATTAATTCAGCTTCTCCTAACAGAGCACAACTTACTGAGGCTATTTCTGTTTTAAGTAGTTTACTTCCAGAAATCTCAACAAAATCAGTAATAGATAAAACTAATAATGCTATTTCTGCTGCTAATGCTAAATTAGCAACTTTAAAAGAAGATGATACAAGTGCTGAATTTTCTTTTGATTTAAAAAATGTAGATACTTCTAAATTTAAAAAAGCCTATGCTTTTGTAGCTACAGCTTATTGTAATGATGCTTATACATCTACTGGTTTAAGAACCCATAGAGACCCTAATGGTATAAGTACAGTTGCTATAGACCCAACTGTTATAGCTTATGGAAGTAAATTATATATTCCTGGATATGGATATGCAATTGCTGCTGACTGTGGAGGGGCTATAAAGGGTAATAGAATTGATTTATTTATGTTAAGTGAAGCTGAATGTTTTACCTTTGGAAGAAGAAGTGTTACTGTTTACTTAGTTGCAGGCCCTGGTGAATGGTAATTTGTATTAAAAAAATTAAGCTTATTTCAAAAATAATATTTGTTAAACATAAAAAAGTTGTATCACTAAGAAAATATTAATGCTTTTTAGTGATACAACTTTTTTTAGTCTTCATTTAGCTTTTCTCTCATTGCAAGGAGAACTTTTTTTTCTATTCTAGATACTTGTACTTGGCTTATACCTAGCATTTTTGCTACTTGATTTTGGGTTTTGTCTTTAAAATATCTTAACATAATCACTTGTCTTGATTTATTATCTAATTCTTTTATTGCTTCTTTTAGTGCTATTTTGTTTACTAAATCTATGTTTTCTTCTGCTTCTTCACTTAATTTATCTATTAATAAAACTGGTGCACCATCTTCTTGATGAATTGTATCATAAAGATAGTGCATACTTGCTGATGATTCCATGGCAAATATTAATTCTTCTTGGTCTATTCCTGTATATTTAGATAATTCTTCTATTGTTGGTTCTCTATTTAACTTTTTAACTAAATCTTGTTTATCAAAGTGAATTTTTTTTGCAAGAATTTTTACTGTCCTACTAACTTTTATCATTCCATCATCTCTTAAAAATCTCTTTATTTCACCTATTATCATAGGAACTGCATAGGTTGAAAATTTTACATCAAAAGCTTTATTAAAATTTTTTATTGCTTTAACAAGTCCAATACTTCCAACCTGAAAAATATCTTCATACTCATATCCTCTATTAAGAAACTTTTTGCTTATAGAAGATACTAAAGGAAGATTCATTTCTATTAGTTTATTCATAGCCTCACTATCTCCATTTTGAGCTAATGGTATTAGCTTTGAATTATCCTCATAGTTAAATCCTTCTTTCTTTAATTTTGCATTTGCCATAGTCTTTTCACCTAACTTTATTCTGCAAATTTCTTTTTTAATGTGACTATAGTTCCCTTTCCTTCTTCACTTTCTACTACCATACTATCCATAAATGTTTCCATAACAGTAAAGCCCATACCAGAACGTTCTAAATCAGGTCTTGATGTATATAAAGGCTCTTTTGCTTCTTCTATATTCTTAATTCCTACTCCCTTATCAATTATTGACATTGTAACCTCTTTTCCTGAAGTTTCTGCTTCTATTGATACAATTTTATCCTCTTTTCCTTCATATCCATGAATAATAGCATTTGTTACTGCTTCTGAAACAGCTGTTTTTACATCAGTTATTTCTTCTATAGTAGGATCTAATTGAGAAATAAATGCTGCAATAGCAACTCTTGCAAAGCCTTCATTTTGTGATTTGCTTTGAAATTCAATCCTTATTTTATTATCACTCATAATTTTTCCCTCCATTAAATTACCTTTAATGCTTCATCAATATTTTTATAATGCTTTATTATCTTATATAATCCAGAAAGTTCAAATACTCTGTTTATTCTTTCATCAATATCAACTACACAAAGATTTCCTCCCTTACTATTTATTTTTTTATATCTTCCAATTACTGCCCCTATACCAGAGCTATCCATAAAAGAAACAGCCTTAAAACTTAATATAACTTTTTTTATTTCATCTCTATCTATTCTATCATCAATTTTTACTCTTAAAGCTTCTGCATTATGATGATCAAGTTCTCCAAATAAATAAACAATAAGAACATCATTACATTTTTCAAACTTTAAATGCATAAATAAATGCCTCCTTACAAAATATTCTTTACATATTTTAACATATATTCCTTTTAAAATCAAATATTTTTGTATTAAATTTCCATATTATTTGTTATTTAAACTTCTAAATTTTTATTTTATAAAAAAATTTTAATTATTATTTTGCTTTTTTCGCCTTCTAAGTTCTAAGTCAACGTAAAATATATAATTTCCCATAGAATAAAAAATACTGTATATCACTAGGTGCAATACACAGTATTTTTTAATATTTTAATTTTGTTTATATTTTAATATTTCCTTTTTTATTTCAGAATAAAAACAATTTATACTTTCCTCTTCCTCTAATATTAAAGTTTCAATTGCATCCTCTAAGGAATTCATTGTATATATAGTAAGTTCTTTATTTTTAATAGCTTCCTCTACTTCATAATTTAAAATAAGCTCATTTAAATTAGATTCTGGAATTAAAACTCCAATGTTTTTTTCTTTTCTAAGCTTACATACATTAAAAAAGCCTTCTATTTTTTCATTTACTCCTCCTATAGGCTGAATTTCTCCAAATTGATTTATTGAACCTGTTACAGCAATATTTTGCTTAATTCCTTTTTTACTTAAAGCAGATAAAATACAAAGAACTTCTGCAACTGAAGCACTATCTCCATCTATAATCCCATAGGTTTGTTCAAAACTAAGATGAAAGTCTACTGGAAGTTTTTCATATGGATTAATTAAATTACTTATTAAACCCTTTATTATATTTATAGATTTTTTATGAATACTTCCTGATAAATTACTTTCTTTTTGAATATCAATAATCTTTCCTTCTCCCTTACATACAACACAAGTTAATCTCATAGGTTTACCAAAAGAACACCATCCTGTATCTAAAACTGATAATGCATTTATAGCACCTATTTTCTTTCCATTTAAAGATAAAATCATTTTGTTATCTCTATATTCTTCTAAAATTTCCTTTTCAATATCATCTTTTAAATAAATAATATCTCTTATGTCCTCTACTTTTATTTCATCTTTACTTTTATTTTTAGCAAGAACTAATAGTTTATCTATATAATTACTATCAATATTTATTTTTTCTCTACTTCTAGCAATTCTTGATAAATATTTAATTATTTCTTTTATTCCATCTTCTTTTATATTTTTAACTTTATTTATTGATGCTCTTTTGAAAATATATTTTTTTATTTCATCATAACTTATTTCATCTTTTTTAATATTACTTAGATATTCTATCCTTAATGGAAAAAGCTTTTTAAAATCTTCATCTTCTCTATATAAAATATCATAGCTTTGGTAATCTCCAATTAAAATTACTTTAACATTAACTTCTATGGCCTCAGGTTTTAATCCATTTACTGATAATACATCTAAATAGCTTTTAGAAGATTCTAAGTTTACCTTTCCTGTTAATAAAATTTTTTTTAAATAATAATAACTATATATATTATTAGCAAGTTGATTAAGCCTTATTATAATGCAACCTTCATTTGCTAAGATTAAATTACCAGGAGTTATTAAAGAAATATTTGTAGCATAGTTTCCATTAATATTTTCATATTCTATAGAACCTATTAAATTTGATATTGTAGGGTCTTCTTCATAAATAACTCTAGGATGTTTATAATTACTGTTATCAACAAGAATAGAAACTTCAAAACCACTTAAAAGTTCCTCTATTTTTTCTTCATCCTCTTCTATGTTAATGTTATAACATTCAATAAGACCTTTTTCTATTTCAATAAAAAGCATTTCTAAATATTCATATACCCTATCCTCTGCAATAAACTTTAAAAGATATTCTTCTTTTTTAAGTTCCATATCCTGAGATAAAAACTTTGAATATATTATCTTTAGCTCCTTCATAGCATCTAATTCCATAACTCTTAATTTTTCTAAAACTCTTTCTGCCTTTTCCTTAAGATAGGAAGCTTTAGCCATTATAGATTCTTTATTGTTTTCTGTTAAATCCTCATATTCCTTTTCTGTCATAATCTCCCCTTCTTCCTTTAAAGGGAAAAAAGCAAATCCTCCATTAGTAGGTTTAATATGAAATCCTTCATCTTTAGATAAAATAACAAGTTCTTCTATATAAGAAGTTCTTTTCTCATGTATTTTTTCAATTATTAAATCCTTTTCTAAATCTGATGAACCATTATAAAAGCTTCTGACAGAATTTAAATATGATTTTTTTATTTCTTCAATAGTTTCCTTTAAAACCTTTCCTTTTCCATTTTTAAGAGTTAAAACTTCTGGCTTTTTTTTATCTTTTAAAGTAACATAACATATATCCTTTGGAGCTTTTTTTAATTTATATATCTCTTTTATATAATCCATTACATTTTTTAATTTTTCTTTTGAAAAAGAGTCTATAAGATATAAATTATATCCCTCTTCCTCTATTGTTATTCCATCTTTTATTTTTTCATAAAATGTTTTTATTTCAGAAATATCTTTAAGTTTTAAGCTCTCATTTTTTTCATGAAAATCAACATTATATAACACTTCATTAGGAGTTAATTTTCTTTTCATTATTTATTCACTACTTCTGAATAAATTTCAAAAGCAGCCCTCCTTTTAGTAATCTACTAATATTAATATTCTAAAATGTTGATTTTAGATAATAAATTTAAAATTTTTATCTAATTTTTATATTAATCTAAGTTGTTCTATTTTCTTCTCTTTGAATGAAGACACACTAAGTCCTATAAGCCTTAAATCCTCATTAAAAGTTTCATTATCTATTAATTCTAAAGCTATATTTAAAATTTCTTCTTTAGAACATATATAATCATTTAATGTTTTACTTCTTGTATGATTTTTAAAGCTTTCTGTTTTATATTTTAATGTAACTGTTTTAGCTAAAATATTTTTACTTGTTAAAATATCACTAATTTCTTTTGAAAAAAACTTTAAGTATTTTTTTAGTTCTTCCTTATCCCCTATATTAGATTTAAATGTTCTCTCTTTTCCTACAGATTTTCTTTCTCTAAAGGTTGTCACTTCTCTTTTATCTATTCCCCTTATTCTTTCATATATTTCTATGCCTTGTTTTCCCATATATTCAATAAAAAATTCTAAGGGAAGCTCATATAAATCTTTTACTGTAAAAAGTCCCATATTATTTAATTTATCTGCTGACTTTTTTCCTAAACCATAAATTTTTGATATTGATAATGGAAATAAAATTTCTGGAAGCATATCTTCTGTTATAATTTTTAATCCATTAGGTTTATTCCAATCTGATGCAAGTTTTGCTAAAAATTTATTATAAGAAATTCCTATAGAAAGATTAAGCCCTAACTCTTTTTTTACTCTATTTTTTATATAAAAAGCTGCTTCTTTTCCATTTGTAAATTTGCTTTCTTCTAAATCTAAAAAAGCCTCATCTATAGATAAAGGCTCAATTAAAGGAGTTACCTCCTTAAATATATTAAAAATTTTATTTGATACTTCTTTATACCTTTCCATTCTTACTGGAAGAAAAATTCCTAATGGACATAAACTCTTTGCCATAAATACTGGCATAGCCGAATGTACACCAAATTTTCTTGCTTCATAAGAGCAAGTTGAAACAACACCTCTTTCACTAGTTCCTCCAATAATTACAGGTTTTCCTTTTAAATAAGGGTTATCAGCTTGCTCAACAGAAGCAAAAAATGCATCCATATCTACATGTAAAATAATCTTCTTCATAATCTAAACTCACTTGCTTTAAGCTAATATTTCAGAAAATATTCCTTGATTTTTGCTGTTTGAAAAGGAATAAACACAAATAGCTATAAGTTCATTTATATATTTAGCTTTAGATTTTCTAGAAAATTCTATAATAGCAGTTGCCATAAATTCTCTAAAGCTTCTATCCATATAAAATTCATATTCAAATTCTTCATGGCAAAGATATTGTGATACTTCCTCTACTTTATTAACATATTCTTTAGCATTTCCTTTTCCTACTGTTGCACCTATAAATGGTAAAAATTGATGACTTAATTTCATATCTCTTCTTTCAAACTCTACTAATAATTCATTAATTTTACTTAAAGATATATTATTAGTATTAGTTAAAAATGCCATTATTAAACCTTGTACACTATTTTTAGAGAACATTTCTTTTTCCTCAAAATAGGATAAAATATTTTCCATACTATTTAAAAGTTCTTTTTCTTCTATTCCTTCAATAGCTAATATTGCACAAGAAATATAATCCTCTTCTCCTGTTATATCAGGATATTCTTTTTTCATAGATATATATATTCTGTGCATTCTTTCTATAATCTTAGCTTGTTCTTTTTCCTTTGAGTATTTAACTATTATATATGAGGCTAATGTAGAATAACTACTTTCTGTAAAGCCTTCTTCTTTTAATTTTTCATATATGTCTATAGTTTTTTCAATAAATTCAGCCCTATTACTTTCAATAGATATTAAAAAAGATAAAATGTATAAAACCTCTCCTCTAAAATAAGACATTCTAGAAGTATTTTTTATAAAGTATTTTCTAATTTCTTTTACTGCTTGTATATTAAACTCTTCCCCTATATTACTATAAAATAATGAGGCAAACTGATTTACATATTCTCCATCAAATCTAAATTCCTCTGTCATTCTTCTATAATTGTTTATAGTTGAATCACATAAATTTTTCAATATCTCCTTCATCCCTACTCCTCTTTTCAATATTAAACTACCAAACTAATTATACTACATTCTAAAATAAAATTCTTTACTTTTTTTTACTTTTAGGTCCATTATAATTTCATTATAAAAAAAATATTTGACAATACTATGTCAAATATTACAAAAATAAATAATTCTTTTTCTATATTCAAAACTTTACTTAAATGTAGTTTTGAACTATCTGTAAGCTTTACTAAAGGCTTTAGCTTGAAATTTAGTACAACAAACAAAAAAGATGCCCCATCTAAATAGCATCTTATTTGTTAAGTAACGTTTTTTATTTATCCAATAGCCCAAAAACAAAAAATGTTATTAATAATGAAATATCAATATTATTTTTAAGATAAAATTACAATAAGACCATTATCTAAAAGTATTTTTCCAGAAAATTTTCTTTCTCTTCCATTTTTAAATTCTATTTTAACTTCATCTCCATCAACAGATTTAACCATTCCTATTCCAAAGGCTTTATGATTTATTCTTGCTCCTTTTTTTATTCCTGAAGTAATTATATTGTTTTTAATAAATTCCCCTTCTTCTAAAAATCTAGAAACCTCTTTAAATTTTCCTTTTCTAACTTTAGGAGCATATAAGTATAAATTGTTTATAGCCCTTGTTATTCCTACATAAAATAATCTTCTTTCTTCTTCTATATTGTCATTTGAAATATGAGGAATTGTGTCTTCATTACAATTAATAATAAATACATTAGGAAATTCCATTCCTTTAACTCCATGAATAGTTGACAATAATACTCTATCTTCATTTTTATTTCTTTTACTTTCTTCAATCTTTTTCCCAACTTCATCTATATGATTAAAAAATTCTAATATGGTTTTAAAACTTGAAGCTGATAGTTTAAATTCTTCTAATATATCTTCTAAATCTTCTATACTTCCTTTAAATTTTTCTGCATAAGATATTAAATAATCCATATAACCTAAATCAGTTATTATAAACTGAATAGCTGTAGAAAGAGAGGATTTTTTTATATAATTAAAATCTCTTTTTAATTCATCTAATTTCTTTTTCTGAAAAGGCGGAATATCCTCTTTTTCTATTAGAATATCAAATGAATTTTTCTCAAATTTATATTCCTTTAAATAAAGTAAATTACTTTTACTTATATATCTAAAAGGTTTATTAATTATCTTTATGAATGATTCTCTATCATAAGGATTAATTGCTAATGATAAATAGGCTAATAAATCTTTACATATAAAATGATTGAAAAAATTATACTCTTTATCTAACATAGTAAAAGGAATTTTATTACGTATAAAACTATCTATTATAGACATTGATTCCATATTAGTTCTATAAAGAATTATATTGTCTTTATAATTTGTTCCCTTATTATAAAATTCTGATATTTTTTTAGCTATATCTTCTCCTTCTTCTCTTTCATCCATAACAGCTTTATAGGAAATAATACCTTCTGTTTCCTTATTCCATAATATTTCTTTATTATTTCTTTTTTTATTAAACACAATTACTTTTTTAGAACTTTCTATAATATTTTTATTACTTCTATAGTTTTTTGAAAGAAAATACTTTTTTCCTCCAGTAAATATTTTATTAAATATAACCATATATTCAGGCTTGGAGCCTCTAAATGAATATATACACTGGTCCTCATCTCCTACAGCAAAAAGAGAAGTATCTCCTCCCTCATTCATCATTTTTAAAAAGTCTATTTGTAATTGGTCACAATCTTGAAATTCATCTACAAGTATATATTTAAATAGTTTTTTATAACCTTCTCTAAGTTTAGGTTTGTCATTAAAAAGTTTTAATATGGTTAATGCTAAATCATCAAAATCCCAAAGATTATTTTCCTTTTTATATTTTGAATAAGTTTCATAACATTCTATAAAAATCTTTTTTTCTATTGAAGATTTAAAATTATCTATATTTTCTCTTGATGTTTTAAATAAAGATATATTATTTATTACTTCTTTTATTTTATCTTCTGTTATATCATCAGAATATTTTTTAAGTACACTTTCTATAATATTTCTTATAGCAAATTCATTTATTATATTTATTTCATAATTTTCCCTTAATAAAATTTTGTAAAATAGTCCATGAAAAGTCCCAAAGAAAGGAGATTTTTCTTTATTAAATGTTTTTTTATATCTTTCCTTCATATTTAATGCTGCAGCTTTAGTAAATGTTAAAACTATAATATTTTCTTCTTTTATTGATAAATCTTCTATAAAATGTTTTATTCTATTTATTATAACAGTTGTTTTTCCTGAGCCTGGTGCTGCAACAACTAATATATTTTTTTCTTTTGCATTTACTGCTTTTACTTGATAACTATCTAAATTCAAGACTTTCTTCTCCTTTCAATTCTAAATATTAAAAAACATCTTTAGTATATCTATTGTAATAATATTTTTATAGAGGTACAATAGCTTTACTTAATAAATTAGGAGGTTTTTTTATGGAAAAAACTACATCTTTTCATTTGAACAATAAAAGAAATTTAACTATGCTTGTTGATTTTTATGAACTTACAATGGGAAATGGTTACTTCAATGAAAATTTAATAAATAAAGTTGCTTGTTTTGATATGTTCTTTAGAAGAGTTCCAGATGGTGGTGGCTATTGTATAATGGCTGGTGTTGAACAACTAATAGAGTATTTAAGCAATTTAAAATTTACTGAAGAAGATATAGAATTTTTAAGAAATAAAAATATGTTTTCTGAAGACTTTTTAAATTATCTTAAAAATTTTCAGTTTTGTTGTGATGTTTGGGCAGTTCCAGAAGGAAATCCTGTATTTCCAAATGAACCTTTAGTAACTGTAAAAGGACCTATTATTCAAGCACAATTTATTGAAACAATGATACTTCTTACAATAAATCATCAAACTTTAATAGCTACTAAAGCTAATAGAATATGTAATGCTGCAAATGGAAGACCTGTTATGGAATTTGGTTCAAGACGTGCTCAAGGATATGATGGTGCCATTTATGGTGCTAGAGCTGCTGTAATAGGTGGATGTAGCTCTACAGCCTGCACAATTTCTGACCAAAGATTTAATATTCCTGCAGTTGGTACAATGGCTCATAGTTGGGTACAACTATTTGACACTGAATATGAAGCCTTTAAAGCTTGGTGTGAAATATATCCTGATAACGCTGTTTTATTAATTGATACTTATAATGTTTTAAAATCTGGTCTTCCTAATGCCATTAAAGCCTTTGATGAAGTTTTAAAACCAATGGGAATAAGACCAAAGGGAATAAGAATTGATTCTGGAGATATAACATACCTTACAAAAAAATGTAGAAAAATATTAGATAATGCAGGATATGAAGATTGTGGAATTGTTATATCAAATTCCCTTGATGAATACATAATAAGAGATGTTTTAGAACAAGGAGCTTGTATTGATTCTTTTGGTGTTGGAGAAAGATTAATTACTGCAAAATCTGAACCTGTTTTTGGAGGGGTTTATAAACTTTCTGCTGTTGAAAAAGATAACACTTTAATTCCAAAAATAAAAATTAGTGAAAATGAAGAAAAAATTACCAATCCTGGCTTTAAAAAGGTAGTAAGAATATTTGATAAACATACTGATATGGCAATTGCAGATTTAATTACAATGCATGATGAGGTTATTGATGAAAATCTTCCTCTTGAAATCTTTAATCCAGTACACACTTGGAAAAGAAAGAAATTAACAAACTACTATACAAAAGATTTATTAGTTCCTATTTTTGAAAAAGGAAAGCTTGTTTATAATAATCCTAGTGTTTTAGAAATAAAGGAATTTGTGAAAAAAGAATGTAAAAAGTTCTGGCCAGAAATTTTAAGATTTGAAAACCCTCATACTTATTATGTAGATTTATCAAATAAATTATGGTCAATAAAACAAGAACTTCTTCATAAATCTAATAGCTTTGAATAAATTTTTAAATAATAAAAATGGATTGTAAGAAAAAAAATTACAATCCATTTTATTATTTATACAACTTTTTTATATTTATCTTCTATTAAAAATTCGTCTTCTATTAATAGTTCTTTAAATACACATTCTTCTTTAGTATTACTTATGTGCATAGGACATTCTTCATAGCATTCTACTATTTGATTTTTTGTTGACCAAAATGGACATATTTCCATAAATTCACCCTCTTGTATTTTTTTCCTTTTTATTATTATAATATATTTGTTTTGAAAAATAAATCTTTTTTGTATTAAATTTACATATAATATTAAAAAAATAAGAAGCTATGCTCCTTACTTTTTTAATATTATATTTTTCATTACAGAAATATTAATTATTTCGTTTTGGAATGCTTTAAGTAAAGCTTTTTCTAAAACTTTTTCTTGATCAAAGTTTTCAACATCATTGCATACTGCAAATACCTTATTTTTCTCTCCAGAAGCATTTTTATAAGTTAATGTTATGTTAGGATTATCATACTCAACATTAAGAATTTTTATTCCCCAAGTTAATTGAGCGAAATCATCTTCCACACTTAAGTGTGTAAGTTCTTTTAATTTTTCAGCTTCTTGAGTAGGATCATTAACAATTATTAATTCATCTCCAACTTTATATTTTGCCATATTAATCACTCCTTATGTAATAAAATTTCCTATTACTTATAAAATAAGTTTAGCACCACTTACCATCAAATGCAACAAACTTATTTTTATAAGTTAAAGGATAATTATTATTATTTAAATATAAGAATTTGTAAATAATTATTGACACCCTTTTAACATTCATTTATAATTACATATATACAACGAGGTGTTTATTATGGATACGATTACTGAAATTTTTAAAGAAAAAAAATTAAAATTAACACCACAAAGATTAGCTGTTTATAAATATCTTCTAACAACTACTGAACATCCTTCAGCAGAAGTTATATATAAAGCTATTCATTCTGAATATCCAACTATGAGTCTTGCTACTGTATATAAGGCACTAAAAACTTTAGAAGAAGTTGGTTTAATTCAAGAATTAAATGTTGGTGAAGGCAATTTCAGATATGATGCAAATTTCAAACCACATCCTCATATTCAATGTGTTAAATGTGGTAAAGTTGATGATATTGAAGATTTCTTTATAGACACTTTAAATATTGAAGCTAATAAACATTCTAATTATGAAATATTATCAAATCAAGTTTACTTTTATGGAATTTGTCCTGAATGCCAAAAAAATTAGAACTACTTTTTGTAGTTCTTTTTTTGTTTTATTATTTTATTTGCTTTCATATACTTTTTTAGGAGGTAGATTTATGAAAGTTTTTATTATAAATAGAAAATTTATCTTTATATCTTTTTTTATTATTTTATTTTCTTTTTTAATAGTTTTATTTATATATAGAAATTATCCTAATTCAACTATTACTACTTTTAATCCCATTGATAGTTCAAAAGAATACTTATTAGACCTTAATGGAGATGGAATTAAAGATTCATTGAAAATTGTTAAAAATAACTCAAATCCAGATATAAAAATTACCACAAAAGATAAAAGTTATTTCCTTAGTGAATGCACAAATAATAATTTTAAATCAACCACTTCCTTTCCACTTAAAGTTTATGTTTTTACTACAATTCGAAATAATACTCCCTTAATACTTGTTCAATATAATGATATTACAGATATCTTTTCATGGAATGGAAGTTATTTTGATAGTTTATTAACTCTTAAAGGAAATATATTTGGTATTTTAAATTCTGAAAATAATAAATCTCCTAATTTCTATTCCTTTTCCTCTTCTATTGGTACTTCAAACTTAAGCTCTTACATGATTCTTAATAATAAAGTTATAAATACAAAAAAAAATTCCTCTATTTTTGATATGAAAAATTTAATAGAATTTATTGACCTTATTGAAAAAAATTATGAAGTTGAAAATCTTCCTAATATTTTTCTTGATTCTATTGATAGTTCAAACTTAAGTATATTATTTAATTTAGATAAAGAACATAATACTTATAGCTTTCAAAATGGATTTTTTTATGATGATTCTTTTGATGAAAATGATAATGCTAATTCTATTAAATATAGATTATCCTTTGAAAAATTTAATACTAGTTCTTCTTCAAAAAAAGAATTAATTATTTATGTTACTATTTCTAAGGATTGTGAAAATAATTTTAAAATTTCTTCAATAAGTTTAAATTAAAAAATCATTTAATTTAACAAAAAAGGCCGCATCAACTGCGGCCTAAAAGGGGGATGGGGGGGATTCTAAATAAAGGTATTACTTTATTTAGTTACAAAAGATTTATTTCCTTTGTACATTATTAGTATTATCCTAAAATTTATTTTTTATTCATATAAAAATAAATTTATTTTTTTAATACTCCTTTTTCATATAAATCTATAATTTCATCAATAAAATCTAACTTACTAGAATCTACTATTTTTCTTAATGATAATAAAAATTCCATGTTATCATCATTATCTTCATCTAAATTAATATTAATATTTTCATTATTTGAATTATTAAATTCTTCTTTTTGATTATTCATGTTAAAATTTCCATTATTCATTTGGCTATTAATATTAAAACCTTCTCTATTCATTGAAGATAATATGTTTCCTAACTTGTTCATGTCCATGTTTCCTCCAAACATATTTAATAACTGTTGAGGATTTATTCCAAATGGATTGTTCATGGAATTATTTCTCATATTCATTCCATTATTCATATTGTTTCTATTACTAGTTGTTTTTTCTCTATGTTTTTTCTTTGACATTCCCCTCCTCCTTAAATTTAATTACTTATAATTTATAATATATGTATTTATTTTTTCTTGGTTAATAAATTTAATCATTTTTTTGGAGGGCTTATAGCCCTCCATTCAACTTTACTATCTACTAAAACATTTGACAGCCACCTTGGCTCCATCCATAAAGTAAAAATAGTAATATTATTAAAATTGAACTAGTGTTTAAAATACCTGCTCCACAAGCTATTAGCCAAAATAATATAGCTTCCCAACAGCCGTTACATCCTCCAAAATTATTTCTATTCATATTTTGTTGATTTGCACAACAGCAACTTTGTTCGCAACAACATGGCTCACAACAGCAACATGGCTGGCAATAATAGCAAGTACAACACTCATCTTTATGCTTTTTCTTTGACATAACTATCTCTCCTCTCAACTAATAATGGATAGCTTTCTCATTTTAGCATCCAAAATTACCACAGCCACATCCACCACCATCTATTGAACCACAACCACATCCGTTTCCACAGCCTCCAAAGCCATCTCCACAAGAACAAATAAATAATAATACTAATAAGAATAACCACCAAGAGCCTCCAAAAAAGGAATTATTATTGGAGTTTCCATTACAGCAGCAACAGTTTTGGCATCCACAACAGCCATTGTTTCCGTTACAGCAGCAAGAACAACAGCATCCATCATCTTTCTTCTTCTTTTTCTTTTCACAACAACAGCAGCAACAAGGCATCATATAAGAATTTCCATAGCCATATCCATTATTTCCACCATAACCATATCCATTTCCTCCCCATCCAAAGAAGAAGAATAATAAGATAATCCATATCCACCAGCCACCAAAGCCGCCGAAACCGCCACAATTTCCAAAGCCTCCACAGTTTCCAAAGCCACCACAATTTCCGCCACAAGAATTGTTACATCCACAACTATTATTTCCACAACAATTTGAGCTAGTACTATTATTGGAGTTTAAGCCATTAATAATATCATTAATTTCCATAACTCTACCTCCTAGAAGAAAATTTTATTTATTTTTATAATATATACTATTCTTCCTCTTACTATTTGACACTATTTGCTAAAAAAAATAGTGTGGAAAAATTTCTCCACACTCTTAATTCTTTCTTATTCTTCTTTTGCTAAATCTGAAAATAAATTATCTATTAATTCATCTTTTCCCTTTTTGTTTAATGATGAAAAGAAATATAATTTATCATCTTCTGTAAGTTTTAAAGTTTCTTTAATAAGCTTTCTACTTTTAGGAATATCATTATTAGAAAGTTTATCACTTTTTGTTGCTACTATTATAGCTTCATAACCATAATGCTTAATCCAATTAAACATTGTTATATCATCTTTAGTTGGTTTATGTCTTGAATCTACAAGTAATACAACTCTTTTTAGTTCTTCTCTTCCATTAAGGTAAGTTTCTATAATATTACCCCAACTTTCTTGTTCCTTTTTAGAAACCTTAGCATATCCATAACCAGGTAAATCAACTAGATGAAAATCATTATTTATTAAAAAGAAATTTATAAGTCTTGTTTTTCCTGGTGTTTGACTTACCTTTGCTAATTTTTTTCTATTTGTTAAAGAATTTATTAAAGAACTTTTTCCAACATTAGACCTTCCTACAAAGGCTATTTCAACTCTTCCATCTGTTGGATATTGAGCCTTTCTTACTGCTGATATAATAAATTCACTTTGTTTAATTATCATGAGTATCAACTCCAATTATTGCATTCTTAACTACTTCATCAACTTTTTTTGCTAATATAATTTTTATATTATTTTTAATTGAATCAGGTATCTTTTCTATATCTTTCTCATTTTCTTTAGGAATTATTATGGTATCTATTCCATATCTATAGGCTGCTAAAGATTTTTCTTTTAATCCACCTATTGGTAAAACTTGTCCAGTTAAAGTTACTTCACCAGTCATTGCTACATTTCCTTTAACCTTCTTTCCTGTTAATGCAGATACTAAAGCAGTTACCATAGTTACACCTGCAGAAGGTCCATCCTTTGGAACAGCACCTTCTGGTGCATGAATATGAATATCTTTCTTTTTATAAAAATCTTCATCAATACCAAATTTCTTTGCATTTGCTCTTACATAAGAATAAGCTGTCTTTGCAGATTCTTGCATAACATCTCCTAATTGTCCTGTTAATTGTAGTTTTCCATTTCCTGGCATAGTAACAGTTTCTACTGGTAATGTATCTCCACCGTAAGCAGTCCATGCCATACCTGTTACTACTCCTACTTTATCTTCATTTTTAGACTTATCAAATGTAAAGATTCTTTTGCCCATTAATTCTTCTACCATAGCTTCGTCTATTAAAATCTCTTCTTTTTTATTCTTTAATATGTAAGCCATTGATTTTCTAATTAATGATGATAACTTTCTTTCTAAATCTCTTACTCCAGATTCTCTTGTGTAGCCATCTATGATAAATTTTATAGCCTCATCAGTTATATTTACTTTATCCATTGGCAAAGAATATTGTTTAAAGATTTTTTTTATAAGATGTTCTTTTGCAATATGAAATTTTTCTTCATATGTATAACCAGAAACCTCAACAACTTCCATTCTATCTAATAATGGTCTTGGAATAGTTTCTAAACTATTTGCAGTTGTTATAAATAAAACCTTTGATAAATCTGTTGGAAGTTCTATAAAATTATCTCTAAAAGTTTTATTTTGTTCACTATCTAAAACTTCTAATAAAGCATCTGCTGGGTTTCCTTTATAATTAGAACTTAATTTATCTATCTCATCTAAAAGCATTAATGGATTCATAGATTTAGCTTCTTTTAGTCCATAAATAATTCTTCCTGGTATAGCTGCTACATAAGTTCTTCTATGGCCTCTTATTTCAGCTTCATCACTCATTCCACCTAAAGACATTCTTACATATTTTCTATTAATAGCTTTTGCTATTGAACTTGCAATTGATGTTTTACCTACTCCTGGAGGTCCTACTAAACAAAGTATAGGCCCTTTTGAAGAACCGCTTATTTTTTTAACTGATAAATATTCTAATATTCTTTCTTTTACATCTTCTAGCCCATAATGTTCTTCATTAAGTATTTTTTCTACTTTCTCTATGTCTAAGCTTTCTCTTGTATATTTTCCCCAAGGAATATCTAAAACCCAATCTAAATAAGTCTTTATTGAATTTCCTTCTGAAGTAGCCATGCTTATACTTTTTAATCTTTTAAGCTCTTCTAAACACTTTTCCTTTGCAAGCTTTGACATTTTAGATGAATTTATTTTTTCTCTTAATTCATTTAATTCCTTTGCCTCATCAAAATCTTCTCCAAGTTCTTCTTGAATAAATTTAAGTTGTTCTCTTAAATAAAATTCTTTTTGAGAATCATCTGCACTTTTCTTTACTTTAGAAGCAAGCTTTCTTTGAACTCTTACTACTTTTATTTCATTTTCTATTATAATTAAAAGTTTCTCTATTCTTTTATTTATATCTAATGTTTCAAGAAGTTCTTGTTTTTTTCTATACTCTATAGGAAGATATCCTGAAACCATATTTGTAAATTCAGAAATATCATCTTCATTTTCAATATTTAAAGGCATTTCATTACTTTCATCACCTAATAATTTTACAAAAGTAATGAAAGTTTTCTTTAACATTTTAAAATGTGCTTCTATTTCCGCATCGTCTTTTGGATATTCTTCATTAATTTCTTCTATTACAACTTCAAAGTAATCTTCATTATCTAAAAATTCTTTTATTATCCCTTTTTTTACTCCCTCAACTAATACTCTTATAGTATTATTAGGTAACTTAATTAACTGTTTTATTTTACTTACAGTTCCTATTTTGCTTATATCAGCTTGTTCTGGATTTTCTTTTCTTTCATCCTTTTGAGCTGCTAAGAATATATATTCACTGTTTTCCATAGCTTTTTCAACTGCTTTAACAGATTTTTCTCTACCAGCATCAAAATGTATAACCATATCAGGGAAAATAGTTAATCCCCTTAAAGGAATTAAAGGAATACTTTTATTTATTTCCATACTGTCCCCTCCATTCATTTTTATTAATTTTATTAGACTTATTTAGTATACCATAACATTAATTTTTTTCAACATCAATAAAAGGATTTGCTTAAATGTAGTAAATCCTTTTGTTTTTTAATGTTTTTTATTAAAAACATAATAAAAAACTTCTAAAATATTTTCTACTGGAATAACATTTATTTCTTCTATTTTAAAATAACTTTTTTCAAAATTTTCTTTAGGAATAATCACATCTTTAATTCCTGCTCTTTTAGCTCCTTCAATTTTTTCTCTTATTCCTCCTACAGCTTTAACTGCTCCTTGTAAACCAATTTCTCCTGTCATTGCTATTTTATTATTAATAGTTTTTTCTTTTATTGCACTATAAAGTACTGTTCCAATTGCTATTCCTGCTGAGGGACCATCTATTGGAATTCCCCCTGGAATATTTATATGAATATCATATTCTTCTAAATTTAAATCATAAATATTATTTAACACTGTTACTACATTTTCTACTGAGGATAAAGCTGTACTTTTTCTTTTTATTTTTTTATTATTTGTAGAGATTATCTCCTCTTCCACAATTCCTGATATTTTTATTTTGCCTTCTCTATTATGTATCTTTTTTATAGAAGCTTCTATTTTAATAATAGTTCCAATACCTTCTCCATATATTGCAAGACCATTAACTACCCCAACTTCTGGCATATTATTTATTTTTATATTTATTTTTTTATTATATCTTCCATTTTCTATAGCCCATTTTATGTCTTTCTTTGTTATAATTTTTCTTCCTTCATTTATAATAACTCCTGATGTTAATTGAACTAAATTTACAGCTTCACGACCATTAATACAAGTTTCTCCTATTAATTTAATGGCTGATTCCTCAATTTCTAGCTTGACTTTTTTAACTGCCTCTTTTGCTATTTCACTAATTTCTTTATCTGTTAAAGATTTAAAAAAAACCTCCACACATCTTGAACGTATAGCAGGAAGGATTTCCTCTGGAGTTCTTGTAGTTGCTGCAATTAACCTAAAATCTGCTGGCAATCCTTTTTCAAATATTTCTTTTATATATGAAGGAATATTTGGATTTTCTGAACTATAATAGGAACTATCTAAAAACACCTTTCTATCTTCTAATACTTTTAAAAGCTTATTTAATTCTGTAGGGTGTAGTTCTCCAATTTCATCTACAAATAACATTCCTCCATGAGCTTTTGTAACTGCACCTTCTTTAGGTTGAGGAATTCCTGCAAGTCCCATAGCCCCTGCCCCTTGATATATAGGGTCATGAACAGAACCTATTAAAGGGTCTGCTATTCCTCTATCATCAAACCTAAGAGTTGTAGCATCTATTTCTACAAACTTAGCTTTTTTTGTAAAGGGAGAGGTTTCATTTTTTATTGCTTCTTCTAGTACAAGCCTTGCAGCTGCTGTTTTTCCTACCCCTGGAGGGCCATAAATAATCACATGTTGAGGATTTGCTCCACATAAAGCAGCTTTTAATGCCTTTATTCCATTTTCCTGCCCTATTATCTCTTGAAAATTTTTTGGTCTACTTTTTTCTGTTAATGGAATTGTTAAAGAAAGTTTTTTCATATTCTTTAAACGATTCATTTCTTTTTTATTTTCTTTATCTATTATAACTTTATTTGTTTTTAAATTGTTATTAGATAAAATAACATAAATCATTAACCCCATTAATATTATTTGCAAAATTATAAGTAATTCAGTCATTCTTTTAACTTCCTTCAAATATTTATTTCTGTTTAAATTATTGACTGAATATATTATATTTATTCATATAAAACATGCTCTTTTTTAATTAATTTACAAATTTATTAATTAATATTTTTTGTATAAAAAAAAGTGGCTATGCCACTTTTTTAAGCTGTTTCTACAGTTTTCTTACTCTTGTTTTTTGATATTTTTATTTGGGGTCTCTTTTCTCCTTCTGGAACCATTTCAATTTTTGGCTTTTCTCCTGATGTAATTGTATTTTCTGTAATTATTACCTTCTTAATTCTTTCATTAGATGGAATATCAAACATAATATCTGTCATTACATCTTCAATAATTGATCTAAGTCCTCTTGCTCCAGTTTTTCTTTCTATAGCTTTTCTAGCTATAGCTTGTAGAGCCTCTTTTGAAAATTCTAATTCAACATTATCAAGGTTAAATAATTTTGTATATTGTTTAACTAATGCATTCTTAGGTTCACTTAATATGCTTATAAGTGCATTTTCATCTAGTGAATCAAGAGTAACAACTATAGGTAATCTTCCTACAAATTCAGGAATTAATCCAAATTTTAAAAGGTCTCCTGGAATTATTTCTTTAAATAAGCTTCCAACATCTTTTTCTTCCTTAGATTGTATTTCAGCTCCAAATCCCATTGAGCTCTTTCTAGTTCTCTTTTCTATTATCTTATCTATTCCATCAAAAGCTCCACCACAAATAAATAATATATTAGCTGTATTTATTTGAATAAACTCTTGATGTGGATGCTTTCTTCCTCCTTGAGGTGGAACAGAAGCAACAGTACCTTCTAATATCTTAAGTAATGCTTGTTGAACTCCTTCTCCTGAAACATCTCTTGTTATTGATGGGTTTTCAGATTTTCTTGCAATCTTGTCAATTTCATCAATATATATTATTCCCTTTTCAGCTCTTTCTACATCATAATCTGCATTTTGGATTAATCTTAAAAGAATATTTTCAACATCTTCTCCAACATATCCTGCTTCAGTTAAAGTTGTAGCATCTGCTATAGCAAAAGGAACATTTAAAAATTTTGCTAAAGTTTGAGCTAAAAATGTTTTACCAGAACCTGTTGGTCCAAGTAAAAGTATATTACTTTTTTGTAATTCTACATCATCATTATTATTATCATTACTATTTACTCTCTTATAGTGATTGTAAACAGCAACAGATAGTGCTCTCTTTGCTCTTTCTTGACCAATAACATAAGAATCTAAATAGTTCTTTATCTCTTTAGGCTTTGGTAATGATTTTGTATCTAATTCTACAGTTTCCTCAAATTCATCAGCTATAATATCAGAACATAGCTCTATACATTCATCACATATATATACTCCAGGTCCTGCTATAAGTCTTTTAACTTGATCTTGATTCTTGCCACAAAATGAACATTTTAATTGTTTCTTATCATCGTATTTAGCCATACACTCACCTCTTTTATAATCAAATTTATACTCTAATTATACTATTTATCTTTCCCAATTTCACTATTAGTTATAACTTTATCTACTAATCCATATTCTACTGCTTCTTCTGCGTGGAAGAAATTGTCTCTTTCTGTATCTTGACAAATTTGTTCATATGGCTTTCCTGTATTTTTACTTAATATAGTGTTAAGTCTTTTTTTAGTTTCTAATATCCATCTTGCATGAATATCTATATCAGTTGCTTGACCTTGGAAACCACCTAATGGTTGATGTATCATAACTTCTGCATTAGGAAGAGCTATTCTTTTTCCTTTAGCTCCACTTGATAATAAAAATGCACCCATTGATGCTGCCATTCCCATACATATAGTTGATACATCTGGTTTTATATAGTTCATTGTATCATATATAGCCATACCAGCTGTAACAGAACCACCTGGACTATTTATATATAGATAAATATCTTTATCTGGATCTTCACTTTCTAAAAATAGTAATTGAGAAACTATAAGGCTTGCAGTATCATCTGTAACCTCTCCACTTAACATAACTATTCTATCCTTTAATAATCTTGAGAATATATCGTAAGCTCTTTCTCCTCTTCCTGTTTGTTCAATGACTGTAGGAACTAATGCCATAACTCTACCTCCTATTTTTCTACCAATATATTGTAATTTTTTTCTTATTCACATTACATTATAGTTAAAAATTCACTATATTGCAATATCCTTTATAGTGAAATAATTGCCAGAAAAATATCTGGCAATTATTTTTATAAATTAAATTAATTTAGTTTTAATTATTTAACATTAGATTTTAATAAGTCTAAAGTCTTAACAATTCTTATTTCATTTTCAAGCATTGGCTTTTGAGCTTTAACTAATAAGTCTGCCATCTTTTCATGGTCTCCATTAGAGTACATCTTAGCTACTTCTAAAGCTTTTTCTTTAAGTTCTTCTTCTGTAGCTTCTATGTTTTCAGCCTTAGCTATAGCATCTATTATTATGTCAGCCTTAACTTTTCTTTCAGCATTTTCTTTCATGAAATCTCTCATTTTTTCTGGAGTATTTCCTGTGAATTCCATGTATTGATCTAAAGTTAATCCTTGATATTTTAATCTGTTTTCAAGGTCATTCATCATTTGATCTATTTCTTTTTCTACCATTACTTGTGGTAAATCAAGCTTAGTGTTTTCTATTACAGCAGTTATTATAGCTTCTTCAAATTCATTTTCTGCTTTTTGATCTTCTGATTTTTGAAGATTTTTCTTTATGTCTTCTTTAAGTTCAGCTAATGTTTCAAATTCTGAAACTTCTTTAGCAAATTCGTCATCTAATGCTGGAACTTCTTTAACCTTTATTTCTTTTACTGTTACATCGAATTTAGCTGGCTTTCCATTTAATTCTTCTGAACCATAGTTTTCTGGGAAAGTAACATTTACTTCCTTTGTATCTCCAACTGCTAATCCCTTTAATTGTTCTTCAAAGTTATCAATAAATGAACCTGAACCAATTTCTAGTGAGAAGTCTTTTCCTTCTCCACCTTCAAAAGCATTTCCATCTATATATCCCTTAAAGTCTATAACAGCTATGTTCTTATCTTCTACTGTTCCTTCTTCCTTAGTTGTTACTCTTGCATTTTTTTCTTGCATTGAAGCTAATTGCTTCTCTACTTCTTCATCATTTACTTCATATGTTGGTTTCTTAACATCAAGACCCTTATATTCTCCAAGTTCAACTTCAGGATATGTAGTTACTTCTGCAGTATAAACTAAATCCTTTCCTTCTCCTATTTCAACAATATCAACCTTTGGATAATCAACTGGTTTAATATCATTTTCTTCTAGTGCCTTTGGATAACTTTCATCAATTACAAAGTTTACTGCATCATCATAAAGAACTTCTATTCCATAGAATTTCTTTACCATTGCCATTGGAACTTTTCCCTTTCTAAATCCTTGTACATTGAAGTGCATTTTATTTTTGTTGTAAGCCTTTTTTAAAGCTGCATCAAATTTTTCTGCCTCAACCTTAATTTCAATTTTAACAACATTTGTTTCTATTTTTTCCATTTTAGCTTCCATCTTTTCTATATTCCTCCTAAAATAGTTCTTAACTTCTCTTTATAGACTAGGATATTATATCACATATTCCTAATTATTATCAAATTTTTTATTATATTTAATTATAAATTATTTTTAATTTGAAATTTCACCATTTGAATTAACATAATAAACATTACCATCAACAGTAATTTCAATACCTTTTTTATCTTTTATATTTCCAACTTTAACATCAGTTCCTACTACCCCATAAATTTGAGTATCATTAGGATTTTCAGGGCTTTCAAAGTTTTCTGTGTTCTTTATCCATATATATTTATCTGTTAATCCTGAGCCAAAATAAGGCATTTCACTTATATATACTACCATTTTATCATCAATAAATTTAGCTTGTTCACACCAAATAAAATCTGGCATTTGCTCAAGTATATTGTCTTTTAAAAATTGTGTTCCTTTAGTGCTTGTGTGAACTTTTTTAGTTATTTCTTTTTCACTTCCATCTACATTAAATAGTTTTAAATCTTGTGTTGGAGTGCTTACTATAACTTTTTCTTTTGAAGGACTTATATCAAAATCATATCCTTCTTTTTTTTCTATATTGGTAAATTGTTTTTTTCCATTTTTCTCTTCATAAGAGGCTTTTAATGTAACTTTATCTGATATTTTTAATTCAAGTTCCTTAACTTTAGCAACATTTGTTTCTGCTGAAGCTGTAGTTGTTTCTGATTTTTTTATATCTTCTTTGTTATTTTTATCTTTATTATCTACAAGAGCTTCTTTATCTAAATCTTCTTGGGACTTTCCACTATCTACCCAAGCTTGAAGTTTTGCTCTTACATTACTAAAATCTAAATCTGATATTACAAACTTAAATCCAGCAAAAATAACTATTATAGATATAATAACAACAGTTAAGATTACTCTTCTTTTTCTTTTTTTCATTTTTCTTTCATAATCTCTACTGAATATACTAGGCTTAGCCAAAATATTTCCCTCCCAGAATTTATTTACATATTTCTTTATTGCATTTTCTATTACACCTATTACATTTTCCACAACACATTGAAGAACCAATTCTAATTTCTTTCATAATATTTTGGGTATAATCTTCATAATCAGGTGTGTCTTTTAAAATATTTAACTTATCCACTAAGAATTCCTCCTATCTTATTCAAGATTAAAGTTATCTACATCTTCAACTATCCACTTATCATCTTTATACACTATTCTTGTGAAAAAGCTTTTTGTATATGTTTCTTTATTTATATCTAAAATTGCTTTACTTACATCATATTGTACATTTGCCACAATTGTAGCTCTATAAGTATCATCTGTATAAAAATACTGACTATTATCAAAATCTATATTTATTTTTAAATTAGAATATTTATTTTTAAATAAAATATACTTTTTTTCAACTGAACTATATATTTTATTTTTAATATCATTTGTACAATTTTCAATGTATTTTTTATTTTGTTTATTTAAAGCTACAAAAACACTTTCATAAAACTTAGTTATAATATTTGTTAAATCCCCTTCTAAGGTTTCATTACTTATTGGCACAGTAAGATTTATTGTTGGATTTTCTGTTATTTTAACTTCTTCTCCCTTATTCCTTCCCCATGGAAAATCTTTTTCTAAATAAACAGAAACTGTTCCATCTGTTGGTACTGGTCCAAAATCTTTTAAATCTTTAACCTCTTTTTTTATATCTTTTCCATTAATATAAACTTCAGCATCTTGAAAGTCTGAATTTATTGTTATTTTTGTTGCTGGGAAATTTAATTCTATCTCTTTATCTTCCATTACTACTATTTCTTTAGAAGTTTTGATTTCCTCATAATTACTATTTAAACTGCCAGTAATTTTATAGTTTCCTGGAATTACGTTTTTAATAGTTTCTCCTGCTTTTACTTTGCCACTATTTCCAAGAATAAAATTACCTTCTTCAAAATTACTTTTAATCTTTATATTAAAAGTTTTAACATCTAAATAATACATGTTCCAAAAGAAATATTTTTTACTTTGTAGCTTAAAATCTTTAGTTTCATTATTATTTTTTAAATTAGTAATTAAAGTATCTATTTTGTTATTTCCATTACTATAATATTCAACTAATGATTCTAATTTTTTTTCTTTTACTCTCTCTCCATCTACTTTAACTATATCACTAAGAGTTGATGTATCACTATTTTTTAATGACATTTCAAGTTTTGATAAAATATATTCTCTTGATGTATTAATTCTACCTAAAAAATATCCAAAAAACAAAAAGAAAGCTAATAATATGAGTATAGTGAGTTTCCATCTTCTCCTTATTAACTTGAAAAAATATAGTTCTTTTAAAAAGGATAATAAAGAAAATAATTTTTCTATAACAATATTTTTCCCATATAACAATTTTTCTTTTAAAGTTTCTATTATAAACTCAACTCCCTAATATACATTTATAAATTTTATTAATCTTCTAATATATCAATTATCCACTTTCCACAATCACAACATTTATATATTCTTATAACAAATAAATCTAATTCATCTTTATTTAAACAATTTTTAAAACTTTCAACTTCTTCATTTGTTATAAATTCATCATCTTTATTAATATAACCATGTATTTGAATAAAATAATTATTCTTACTTTTATTGCAACAATCATTTATTTCTGTACATACAATTCTCTCATAATCTAATTTGCTTGCAAAATCTTGAATTATAGGAATTATATCAGAATACTCATCTATATCATCTTGATAATCCTCCTCATAAAAGATTAAATCCTTTATCCTAAATAATTCTTTCATTTTTTTGTTCTCCTTATACATATTTTTTTAAATTTAGCATTATAATTATACATTAAATTTTATTTTATTTCTTTATTATTTAAAATAATTTCATAAATTATTAAGTTTTATTTTAAATTTAAATGTAAAAAAGGCTATTAAGCAATGATTTTTTACTCATTGTTTAACAGCCTTTAATTTTATAAATTTTCTATTGGCTTTCTTTCACCTTTAAAGTTATTTGATTTTTCTCTTCTTTTTTTAAGTTCTTCTTCTATATCTTCAAGAGAAACTCCCTTCTCAGCCATTAAAACAAGCACATGATAAGCTAAATCACATATTTCTCCAACAAGTTCTTTTTTATCATCCTTTATTGCTGCAATAACAACTTCTGTAGCTTCTTCTCCAATTTTTTTTGTTATTTTTTCTGTTCCTTTATTGAAAAGATAATTTGTATAAGAACCTTCTTCTCCACAATTTTTTCTTTCCATTATTGTTTTAAATTCTTCTTTTATTTGACTCATGTTATCACTCCTATAAATCTCTGTAAAAACAAGTTCTATTTCCTGTATGGCAAGCTGCACCTACTTGGTCAACTAATAATAAAATTGTATCATTATCACAATCTATTTTTATTTCTTTTACATATTGTAAATGACCTGATGTTGCCCCTTTATTCCATAGTTCATTTCTACTTCTACTATAATACCATGCTGTATCCCCTTCTAAGGTCTTTATAAGGCTCTCTTTGTTCATATAAGCTAGCATTAATACATCTTTAGTCTTATAGTCTTGAGCAATGGCTGGAACTAATCCATTGCCCTTTTCAAAATCTATTAAATCAGCTTTAGCTAATATTTCTTCTTTATTCATGTTTTCACTCCTATAATCTTACTGGAATATTTCTATCTTTTAAATATTCTTTAACTTGACCTACTGTAAGTTCTCCATAATGGAAAAGTGAAGCTGCTAATGCTGCATCTGCTGCCTTTTGTTCAAAAACATCATAAAAATGTTCTAAAGAGCCACAACCACCTGATGCTATTACTGGCACATTAGTTATATTAGACACTGCCTTAGTAAGTTCAATATCAAAGCCTGTTTTAGTTCCATCAGTATCCATAGAAGTTAATAAAATTTCTCCAGCACCTAGTGAAACTGCTTCCTCAATCCACTTTAAAGCATCAAGTCCAGTATCTATTCTTCCCCCATTTATAACTACATTCCATCCTGAGTTATCTTCTCTTTTTTTAGCATCTACAGCTAAAACTATACATTGATTTCCAAAGGTATAAGCTCCCTGTTGTATTAAAGATTTATCCCTTACAGCTGCTGAATTTAAGCTTATTTTATCTGCTCCCGCCCTTAGAATTCTTTTTATATCATCTATACTTCTAAGGCCTCCTCCAACAGTAAAGGGAATAAATATTTTTTCTGCAACTTTTTCAACTACTTTTTCCATTATTCCTCTACCTTCATGAGTTGCAGTAATATCTAAAAATACAAGTTCATCTGCTCCTTGCTTATAATATTCTTCTGCAAGTTCAACTGGGTCTCCAACTTCTTTAATTCCAACGAAGTTAACTCCTTTAACAACCTTTCCTTCTCTAACATCAAGACAAGGGATAATTCTTTTAGTATGCATTATTTTTCCCCCTTTGTAACCTTTATTGCCTCCTCTAATGAAAGAGTGTTAGCATATATAGCCTTTCCTGTTATAGCTCCATAAAGACCTAAATCATTTAAATCTTTTATATTTTGAATATCTCTAATTCCACCTGAAGCTGTTATGTTAATATTTACCTCTTCACTTAATTTTTTAAGCATTTCAATATTAGGTCCTTCTAGTGTTCCATCTTTACTTATGTCTGTTACTATAACATTTTTAACGCCAAGCTTTTCTAATTTCTTAGCAAAATCTATGTAATAAAGTTTACTTCCTTCAAGCCATCCTCTTCCATAAGCATAGCCATCTTTACAATCAATTCCTACAGCTATTTTTTCTCCAAAATTATCTATTGCTTTAATTAAAAGTTCTTCATCTTCCATAGCACTTGTTCCTAAAATAACTCTTGAAATTCCATTATCTATGTAATATTTAATTGTTTCAAAAGTTCTTATTCCACCACCTATTTCTACTGGAATATCTAAAGTTTTAGAGACCTTTACTATAACTTCCTTATTTACAAGTTCACCTTTTTTTGCTCCATCTAAATCTACTAAATGAACATATTCAGCTCCAAGCTTTTGAAAAGACATTGCTGTTTCTAAAATGTCTTCAGCAACTACTTCCTTTTTAGAGTAATCTCCTTGATATAATCTAACTGGCTTTCCATCTATAATATCTATTGCAGGTAATATTATCATTTTCTACACCAACTCCTTGAAATTTTTTAAGATTTGCAATCCTATTTCTCCACTCTTTTCTGGATGAAATTGTGCTCCTATAACATTTCCTTTCCTTACAAGTCCAGGAATTTTTAAAGAACCATATGTAGAAAATCCTACTAAATCCTCATCTCTATATCCTGTTGCTCTATATGAATGGACATAATATACAAAAGCATTATCTTTTAATCCATTTAATAAATTATCTTCCCTATTTTTTTCTAGGTTGTTCCATCCAATATGAGGTATTTTTACATTAGGGTCTTTCATAAGTCTTACTTCCCCTTGAAGAAGTTTAAGACCTTCACATTCTTCTCCTTCAAATCCCCTTTCAAATAAAACTTGCATTCCAAGACAAATTCCAAGAAGAGGTTTTCCTTTAGCTACCTCTTCTTTTATAACCTCTGGAAGATTTGCTTTATTTAAATTGTCCATACAATCTTTAAAAGCTCCAACCCCTGGAAGTATAAGCTTATCAGCTTTTCTTATATCTTCAATATCAGATGAAATCTTACAATCACATTCAATCTTTTTTAAAGCATTATAAACACTTTTTAAGTTTCCCATGCCATAATCAATAATTACTACCATATATATTATACTCCTCCTATAACATACCCTTTGTTGAAGGTAAGCGCATATCATTTTCATTAACTGTTTTAGCCTCTCTTAAAGCTCTTCCAAGGGCTTTAAATAAAGCTTCTATCTTGTGATGATCATTGCTTCCATATAGAATTCTTGCATGAAGAGTAATACCTGAATTAAAAGCAAAAGCTCTAAAAAATTCTTCTGTCATTTCTGTAGCAAAAGTGCCAACTGTATCTCTTTTAAATTCTCCTTGAAAAACTAAAAATGCTCTTCCACTTATATCTAAAGAAACCTGTGCTAAAGTTTCATCCATTGGAAGAAAGAAAGTTCCATATCTATTTATCCCTCTCTTATCTCCTAGAGCCTCTAAGAAAGCTTTTCCAAGAAGTATACCAGTATCCTCTACTAAATGATGGTCACAAACCTCTAAGTCTCCATGTGCTTTAATATCTAAGTCAAATCCTCCATGGAAAGCCATTAAATTAAGCATATGGTCAAAGAATCCTACTCCAGTATCTATATTAGTTTTTCCTTCACCATCAAGATTTAAAGTTAATTTTATTTGAGTTTCCTTTGTATTTCTTTCTAAAGATGATATTCTTTCCATATGTAACCTTCCTATTTTAATCTTACTCTTACAGAATTAGCATGAGCTGTTAATCCTTCTTCATTAGCAATATTTATAATCTTTTGTCCATCTCTTTGTATTGCTTCTTCTGAATAGTATAAGAAAGAGGATTTCTTTATAAAGCTATCAACTGATAATGCTGAGAAAAATCTTGCTGTTCCACTAGTTGGTAAAACGTGATTTGTTCCTCCAAAATAATCTCCTATTGGTTCTGGAGTGTTATATCCTAAAAATACTGAACCTGCATGTCTTACTTTTCCTAAATACTCCATAGCATTTTTAACCATAAGTTCTAAGTGTTCTGGTGCAACTTTATTAGATATTTCTATACATTCATCAATAGTTTCACATATAATAACTTTTCCATAATTATTTAAAGATGCTTCTATAATTTCTTTTCTTTCTAATGTTTGAACTTGCTTTTCTAATTCAACTAAAGTATCTTCATATAACTTTTTAGAAGTTGTAACTAAAATTGCTGAAGCAAGTTTATCATGTTCTGCTTGAGACATTAAATCTGCTGCTACATATTTTGGGTCTGCATTTTCATCAGCAACTACTAATATTTCACTAGGTCCTGCTATCATATCTATATCAACTCTACCAAAAACTAATTTTTTAGCAACAGCAACAAAAATATTTCCAGGTCCAACAATTTTGTCAACTTGAGGAATTGTTTCTGTTCCATAAGCAAGTGCTCCTATTGCTTGTGCTCCACCAATTTTATAAATTTTAGTTACTCCTGCAATTTTAGCTGCAACTCCAATTATAGGATTAATTCCACCATCTTTTCCTGGAGGAGTTACCATAACTATTTCCTTAACTCCTGCAACCTTTGCTGGAATAACATTCATAAGTACTGAAGAAGGATAAGCTGCTGTTCCTCCTGGAACATAAACTCCAACAGAATCTAAAGGTAAAACTCTTTGTCCTAAATATGTACCATTATCTTTATTTAATATAAAGCCTCTGCTCTTTTGTGCTTTGTGGTAATATTCTATATTTTCCTTTGCTTCTTTTAAATTTTCTATTACTTCCTTATCAATTTTATTAAAACATTCTTCTATTTCTTCTTCTGTAACTTGTAAGTCTTTTAAAACAACCTTATCAAACTTTTCAGTATATTCTCTTAAAGCCTTATCTCCATTTTTTCTTACATCATTTAATATATTAGTTACTGCAGAAGTTATATCTCCACTTACTTCATCTTCTCTTTCTTTTAAATCTTTTAAAAGTTCATCCCAACCCTTTTGTTTTAAATCATATTCCTTTAGCATATCTACTTTTTCTCCTTACTTTTCTATTACCTTTTGTAAACTTTCAATAAAGTCCCCAATTTCTTTTCTCTTAAGCTTAAAGCTTGCTTTATTTACAATTACTCTTGCACTAATTGGACACACTGTATCAAAAACTACAAGTCCATTTTCTTTTAAAGTTGTTCCAGTCTCCATAATATCAACTATTGCATCACATAAACCTAAAATTGGTGCAAGTTCTACTGACCCTTCAATTTTTATTATTTCAACATCTATATTTTTCTTTTTAAAATATTCTCTTGCTACTGTTGGATATTTAGTTCCTATTTTTATATGTCCAACTTTTTTAAATATATTCTTTTCTGGTAAAGAAGCTACTATAAATTTACATTTACCAATATTTAAATCTAAAACTTCATAGTAATTATTATTAGCTTCCATTAAAGTATCTTTTCCTACAACTCCAATATCTGCAACACCATGTTCAACATAAGTAATTGAATCTGCTGCTTTTACTAAAAAATATTTTATATCCTTTTTAGTATCTTTAAAAACAAGTTTTCTACCCTTATCTTTAAGTTCTTCTGTTCCATAATTTGCTTTATCTAATAACTTTACAGTTTCTTTTTCTAATCTTCCCTTTGTTAAAGCTATACTTATACTCATTATTTTAGCTCCTCCCTTGATTCAATTCCATCTATGTCTTCTTTAGGTATTAATTCAACTACATGTCCTGAATCTCTAAGAAGCTTAGCTTTTTTAATTGCTTCTAAAGCATATCCCTTGCCATAATAAATTTTATATTTAGATGGCTTTTTGGTATCATCATATTCTATAACACCTAATAAAGAATCAAGTTTTATTGAAAATCCTACAGCTGGAATATCACGACCAAATTGAGATATTAAATTATCATATCTTCCACCACTTAATACAGTAACTCCAACGCCTTCAAAATATCCTCTAAATATTATTCCAGTATAGTAATTTAATCCTGGTACCATTCCTAAGTCAAAGGTAAGCATATCACCATAACCTAATTCCTTTAGTGAATTTCCAAGTTTTTCTAAGTATTCAATATTCTTTTTAAGTTCATCATTAAAGGCATATTTTTTTCCTTCAGCTAAAACTTCTTCTCCACCAAAAAGCCATGGAAGCTTTTTAAAGAAAGCCTTATAATCTTCTGATACATTAAGTTCTTCTAAGTAATCCTCTAAAGATTTTAAGCTTTTTGTATCAATAAGTTCTGCTAACTTTTCTCTTTCTTCTTCACTTAAATCTAAATCTGAAACAGCAGCATTAAAAAAATTAATATTTCCTATTTCAAATTTAAAATTATTATTTTTTAAAACCTTTAAAGAATCTAATGCTGTAACTAATATTTCTAAATCAGATTCTTCATCAGTTAAACCTATTAATTCTACTCCACAATCTGTATATTCATTTTTCTTTCCACCAAGACTTTCATTTACTCTAAAAACATTAGCTGTATATCTAAATCTTAAAGGAGGATTTGAATCCTTAAATTTAGTTCCAACAACTCTTGCTATTGGAATAGTCATATCAGGTCTTAAAACCATTATTCTTCCCTTATCATCAAAGAATTTATACATATCTTCTTCTTTTAGGCTTTGAAATTCTGAATTAAAAGTTCTGTAAAACTCTATTGTTGGAGTTACAACCTCTTTATACCCCCATTTATCTAAAACCCCTTCAATATCTTGTTGAAGTTTTTTCTTTATTAAACACTCTCCTAATATTAAATCCCTTGTCCCTTCAGGAATTAAATACTTATTAGACATATTATATCCTCCTTAAATGTTTTTATTTTATCAATTTAGCGTGCTAAATCATTAAATCATATTCTAATAATAATCTACTAATTTTTTTCTGTCAATACTTTATTTTATTTAATGATACTATATTAATATTAACATGATATGTATTAAAATGCACATTTTTATTATAAATGTATTTATATACTTTTATAAACTATTATTCTAATTAAAAGTCTTATAAAACTTTTAAACTTCTTTTTCTTGCTATATATGTATTAATTTCATAAAATATAATAGTATTAATAAAAAGGAGGAATATTGATGAGTGAAAAACTAGTTATAGGTATTACCTTTGGTATATATCTTTTAATTATGCTAGGAATTGGTTGGTACTTTTACAACCGAACAAAAAATTTATCTGATTATGTTCTTGGTGGAAGAGGTTTAGGAAGTTGGGGAACATCTATAAGTGCTCAAGCATCTGACATGAGTGGATGGCTATTACTTGGTCTTCCTGGAGCCGCATATGCTACAGGTCTTTCAGGTTCTGTATGGATGGCAGCTGGTCTTGCTTTAGGTACATATTTAAACTGGAAGCTTGTAGCCCAAAGACTTCGTATTTCCACACAAGAATATTCAAATGCTATTACAATACCATCTTATCTTGAAAATAGGTTTAATGACCATTCAAGATTACTAAGAAAGGCATCATCATTATTTATATTATTATTTTTCTTAGTTTATACAGCTTCTGGATTTGTTTCTGGTGGTAAATTATTTCAAACAGTATTTGGAGTTCCTTATAAAGTTTCTATCTTTATTTGTGCAATAGTAGTTGTAGGATATACTTTTCTAGGTGGATTTATGGCTGTTTGTTGGACTGATATTATTCAAGGACTTCTTATGTTCTTTACATTACTTATATTACCAGTTGTAGTTTTAGTTAAAGCTGGTGGAATAAATGAGGTAGTTTCAGCTATTGACCCTGCCCTTTTAAATCCTTTTAATGCTGCCTCCATTACAGGAAGCGCTTCATCTTCAACTGTATTAGTTGTTATAAGTATTGTTTCTTCATTAGCATGGGGACTTGGCTACTTTGGTCAACCTCATATTTTAGCAAGATTTATGGCAATAAAAGACCCTGATTTAATAAAAAAATCTAGAATAATTGCAATGTTTTGGGTTGTACTTTCATTAATAGGTGCAACTGCTGTAGGATTAGTTGGACATTCAGTTATATCTGATATTTCAGCTTATGGAGGAGATAGTGAAACTATATTTATGCTTTTAGTAAATAAATGTGCACCTCTTATTTTAACTGGAATTTTATTATCAGCAATTTTAGCAGCTATAATGAGTACAGCAGATTCTCAGCTTCTTGTAGCAGCTTCTACTGTATCTGAAGATTTCTATAAGGGTATGATAAAGCCTAAAGCTTCTGATAGAGAACTTATATTAGTAAGTCGTTTAACAGTTCTTGCTGTAGCTATAATTGCCCTTATAATAGCATTTAATCCTAATAGTTCTGTTCTTAAATTAGTTTCTTATGCTTGGGCAGGATTTGGAGCAGCTTTTGGTCCTGTAATTTTATTATCATTATTTTATAAGAAAATGACTAGAAATGCTGCTGCTACTGGTATGATAGTTGGAGGTCTTACTTCTGTATTATGGCCACTATTAAAGAAGGTTTCTTCTCTTGCTATATTCAAACTTTATGAAATAGTTCCTGGGTTCTTATTTGCAGTTTTAGCTATTTTTATAGTAACTAGAATAGATATAAAAAATAGCACTGACCCTAAAAAAATAGAAACTAAAAAAGCTAGAGAAAAGGTAAAAGAACAAACTGCTAAAGAAGAAAAAATAAAATATGAAAAAACAGTTGTTGGAACTAGAAAACGTAAAGAAGCATCAAAAAAACGTAGAAAAATAGCTGGAAAAAATAGAGCAAAAAACAGATAAAATAAAAGATTGTCGCACATTTTTGCGACAATCTTTTTTATTTTTCTTTTTTCTCATTTTCTTCAAAGTCATCTAATGTCATAGCAATTTCTTTATTTTGAGCATTTATATTATTCATTAATATAATTTGTTTTTGAAGTTTTAAAAGCTTTTTTATTTCCTCTTCTGCTTCACGCATTGCTTCTGTTGCTTCTTCCTTCATCTTTATTAATTCTTTTTTCTGCTCCATAATACTTTCTAATTCTTGTTGTTGATGTTTTAAAAATTCTGCTTCTCTTTCTTCAAGATGAGAAGATAATAAAGACTTCTTTTTAATTTCTTCTTTTTCTTTTATTGAAGATTCTATTTCAAGTTGTTTAGTTGCATTTTTTATTGCTTCTTCCATAAAGTATTCTTGAGAATTTATTAAAATGTTTGATTCATTTTTTCTCTTTTTATATGAACCATCACTTTGCAATACTCTTCCCTTAACATTATCATGAAGCATAACATTAATAATATTTAAAATACGCTTTTTAATATCTTCATCATAAATTGGACAACCTACTTCAACTCTCTTATCCATATTTCTTGTCATATAATCTGCAGAAGCTATATACATTTTCATATCCTTGCCTTCACCAAAGCAGTATACTCTTGAATGCTCTAAAAATTGTCCAACAATACTTTGTATTGTTATATTATCTGTTTTTCCTTTTATTCCAGGAATTAAACAACATATTCCTCTTACTATCATATCTATTTTTACACCAGCTTGAGAAGCTTCTGAAAGTTTATCTATAAGCTCTCTATCAGTTAAGGAATTCATCTTTAAAATGATTCTTCCCTTTTCTCCAATTTTAGTTTTTTCAATTTCCTTATCAATAAACTTTAATATAGTTCTTTTCATGCTTATTGGAGCTACTAATAAGTAATCATAATGTCCATCAAGCTTTGAAATAGACATGTTCTTAAAAAAGTTTGCAGCATCAACTCCTATGAAATGATTTGCAGTAATTAAACTTAAATCTGTATAAAGTTTAGCTGTTTTTTCATTGTAATTTCCTGTTCCTACTTGAGTTATATATTCTATTTTATCATTATTCTTTTTAGTTATTAAACATATTTTTGAATGAACTTTAAAGTTTTCAAATCCATATATAACATTACAGCCAGACTCTTCTAAAGTTTCAGACCAGTCAATATTATTTTGCTCATCAAATCTAGCTCTAAGTTCCATAAGAACAGTTACTTCTTTACCATTTTCAGCAGCAGTTGTTAAATATTCAATTAATTTTGCCTTTCTTGCTAATCTATATATTGTTATTTTAATTGAAATTACATCTTTATCTTCAGCAGCCTCTTTAATAAGTCTTAAAAATGGGTCCATTTTTTCATAAGGGTAAGATAGTAATATATCCTTTCTAGCTACTTGGCTCATAATACTTTCATTACTATTAATTCCAAGAGGAATTTGTGGTGCAAAGTCTTCATATGTAATTTTCTTTTTTATATGTACTGGTATTTTATCTATTATAGAAAATACAAAAGACATATCTAGTGGAGACTTACATTTAAATACTTGCTCCTTTTTTATATTAAGTCTATCTATTAAATATGTTTCAAGTTCTAGCTTTATCTTATATAAAACCTCTAATCTTACTGGAGCTAAACGTCCACGTTTTTTTAATATCTTCTTCATATGAAGTCTGTAATCATCATCAATATCATAGTTTTCATCATCTGGATTAATATCTGCATTTCTAGTAACACGTACTATAGTTCTATCTTCTATATTTCCCATGTTAAATATCATATCTGCATATTCTAAAATAACTTTTTCTATTAATACATATTTTATTTCTTCTCCTGGAATATAAATAACTCTTGGAACTGAACTCGGAATAGGTACTATTCCAACTAAAGTATTTCCATTGTTTCTTATTAATACTGTTAAGTTTAATGATAAATTTTGAAGATGAGGAAAAGGATGAAGATTATCTACTATTTGTGGTGATAACACAGGTAATATATAATCTTTAAAATAATCATCTAAAAACTTTTTTTCTTGTTTGTTAAGCTCTTTTATATTTAAATTCTTTATATTATATTCTCTTAATTCTTCTTCAACTTTTTCAAAGGTTTTATCCTTTTGTTCATATAATGGAACTACTGATTTAAAGATTGCTTTAAGTTGCTCTCCTGCAGTCATTTTACTTTTATTATCATAATGCTCTGAATCTATTAAAGATATATCATATAAACTTCCTACTCTTATCATAAAAAACTCATCTAAATTACTTGTAAATATAGATATAAATTTTAATCTTTCATAAAGTGGAACTTTTTTATCTCTACCTTCTTCTAATACTCTTTGGTCAAATTTAAGCCAAGAAAGTTCTCTATTTTGAGTATAGCTAATATCTAAATCATTTTTCTTTAACATCTGAAACTCCCCCTAGCACCTTGCTAAATAAATATCCTTCTCTTACTCCATAAGGACTTACATGTATTTCTTCTATTTCATAAAACCTTACTATAGTATTTAATATAATCATTCCTGGAATTATTGTATGAACTCTATCTGGTACAACTTTTAATATTTTCTTTAATAATCCCTTTTCTGATTCATCACATTTTCTTATAATCTTTTTTATATTTTCTGATTTTATAAGAGTTTTTGTAGCCTTTTTCTTAAATACATTCTCACAAAGCTCTCCTGTAGCTCTTATAGTTCCACCAACCCCACAGGCAACAGAGTTTTCTTTTATTCCATCTAATTTCTTTAATTGAGATAAAACTTCACCTTTTATAGCTAATCTTTCATCCTCAGTTGGAATAAGATTACTTACATATTTTGAATACATACTTAATGAACCTAAAGGAATACTATAAGCTTTTATTATTTCTTTATTTTTATACATTACAAGCTCTGTACTTCCTCCTCCAATATCTATAAGTATTCCATCTGATATATCAACTACTTGACTAGCTCCTATAAAATCATAAATAGCTTCATTTTCTCCAAGAATAATTTCTGTATTAAATCCTGTTTCTTCCTTAATTCTAAGAACAGCTTCATCCGTATTACTTACATTTCTTAAAGATGCTGTTGCAAAAACAAATACATTTTCTATTTGAAAATTTTCAACTATTTCTCTGTAAGCTTTTAATACTTCACAGGCTCTTTTTATACCTGCTTTTGAAAGTTCTCCATCTTTAACATAACCTGCAAGACCTGCCATAGTCTTCTTATTTAGAAGAAGAATTACTTTATTATTTTCATATTTATATATTGACAACCTTATAGTATTAGACCCTACATCTACTATTCCATATATCATTTCTTTCCCTCCAAACATACCTTTCTAATTATAAATTAATTCTTATTTTTAATAATCATATTATTGTAAAATCCATGTTATTTTTTTGTAAATTTATTTTCAAACTATTCTTACACTAATATTAATATTTTAATTCCTCATTATCTAATTGTCAAATTTTAGTTTCTAATGTCATTTTATTTTATTTTTAGTAAAAATAAAATAGTATTAATTATTATTAACTTAACAACTTATCCACAACTTAAAAAATATAATTTCTTAAATAATATAAAAAATCGAGAATTTATAAAAATTCTCGATTTCTTTAATAAAATCCCACTTATTTTATTTATTACTCCATTGCCATAAACTCTACTTTTTCCATCTTATCGATTTTAGCTAAATCGTGAAGCAGAGTTTTTATATCTCCTTCTAATGTGGACATATCTATAGTTAATGTTATATATGCATATCCATTTAAAGGGATACCTTGATTTATTGTAAGTATACTTCCTCCTTTAGAAGAAATATAATTTAAGATATTTGATAAGACGCCCTTTCCATCAATTATCTTTAAACTAAAGGTTGCTTTTCTTCCTTTTTGGCTTTCAGAAAACTCAAATATAAAATCTTTATATTTATAATAAACACTTCTGCTTATGCCAACCATTTTAGCAGCCTCTGTAACTTCTTTTACTTTTCCTTCTCTTAAAAGTTTTTTGGCATTTACTACTTTTTCGTATACCTCTGGTAAAACTCTTTTATCAATAAGAAAATAATTTCCGCTCATTACTCTTCTCCTTCGATTATAAATGCCCCCTGTGTATCTATTGATAATTCATGAACTGCCCAGTTCAATGACTTTTCCTTTAAAAACTTTTCTATATTACTTTTAAAATTTTCTTCTTTTTCTGAAGTAATTGCCATTATTGTTGGTCCTGCACCGCTAAGATAAGTTGCTAGAGCCCCTACTCTATAAGCTTCTTTCTTAACTTCCTCAAAACCTTTTATAAGCTTACTTCTATAATTTTCATGGAATGCATCTTTACATGCAAACTTTAATAAATCATACTTTCCATTACTTAATGCCGTAACCATTAACGCAACTCTTCCCACATTATAAACCCCGTCTTTAATTGAAATCTCCTTTGGAAGCACAGCTCTTGCTTCTTTAGTAGATAACTTAAAGTCTGGTATCATTGGAACAAACTTAATACCTTCTTTAACATTTACTATATCATGATAGCTTACACCTTCATCCATAATAGATACAACCATTCCCCCAAACATAGCTGGTGCAACATTATCTGGATGCCCCTCAATTTCAACAGCCATCTGAAATAATTCATCCTTTGTAAAAACATTTCCCATAATTTTATTAGCTCCAACTAGTCCCCCAACTATACAACTAGAGCTACTTCCTAAGCCTCTTGCTATAGGTATGTTTTGGTCTAAGCTACATATCTCTAAGCCCTTTGGAGTATATTTTGCTTTTTCAAAACATTTCATCATAGATTGATATACTATATTATCTTCATTACAAAATTCTTCTGGAAATCCAGAGAAACTTAAGCCCCCTTCAGTTTCTCTAAATCCAAAATAATTATATAAACTTACTGCTATTCCAAGGGAATCAAATCCTGGCCCCATATTTGCAGATGTAGCTGGTACTCTAACCTTTATCATTTCTACACCTTCTATTTTAAATAAGATAATAGGGCTTTTTTCATGTCATCTTTATCCCATACTTCATTATGAAGAACTTCTTTTTTATCTAAGTCCTTTAAGTTTTTAGGAATTTCAACATGTGTTTCTTTATTTAATTCTTTAACAACTTCAAAATCATTAAGATTATCTACATTAATACCTAAAGCCTTACATATACTTCTTGGGAACTTATATGGACTTGCTGTAGATGCAATAAGAACCTTTCTGTCATCTCCAGTTTCCTTTTTATATTTATCATAAACTACCTTTGCTACTCCTGTATGAGTATCCATTAAGTATCCTTCTTTAGTATACATTTCTTTTATTTCTGCATATACTTCATCAATATTTGCATAATTTCCATAGAATTCATTCATGAAAGAAGATATTTTTTCAGAAACTTTATATACCCCACCATTATTTAATGATTCCATAAGATTTTTTACTTCTTCTCCATTTCTTCCACAAGCTTCAAATAATAGTCTTTCAAGATTTGAAGATACTAATATGTCCATTGATGGTGATTCAGTTAAAACTAATTCTCTTCTCTTATCATAAGTTCCTGTTTGGAAGAAATCAGTTAATACCTTATTTTCATTTGAAGCACAAATGAACTTATGTATTGGAAGCCCCATTTCCTTAGCATAATGAGAAGCTAATATATTACCAAAGTTTCCTGTTGGTACAACAACATTTATTTCTTCTCCTTCTTTTATTACTCCTTGTTGAACTAGTTTAAAGTATCCATAGAAATAATAAACTATTTGAGGAACTAATCTTCCTATATTAATAGAGTTTGCAGAAGATAATCTTATTCCTTCCTTTGCTAACTCTTCTTTAAATTCTTCATCTCCAAAAATTTCTTTTACTCCAGTTTGAGCATTGTCAAAGTTTCCGTTTATTCCAAATACTTTAACATTTTTACCCTCTTGAGTAGCCATTTGTCTTTCTTGAATAGCACTTACTCCATTCTTTGGATAATATACAACTACTTTAAATCCTTCAACATCTTTAAATCCTTCAAGCGCTGCCTTTCCTGTGTCTCCAGAAGTTGCTGTTAAAATAACTACTTCATCAGTTACTCCTAGTTTTTTTCTTGCTCTTTTCATTATTTGAGGAAGAAATAATAATGCAGCATCTTTAAATGCACATGTTGGACCATGATATAATTCTAAAAATCCTTTTTCTACTTTTACATCAAAACGATTATTATATGCATCATTTATAGCACTCATTAAGTCATTTTCATCAATATCTGTAAAATATTCTTTTATTACCTTAAAAGCTAATTCTTCATAAGATAATCCTTTTTCTTTTTTTAAGGAATCATAAAGATTTGGAAAACTTTCTGGAACATATAATCCTCCATCTTTTGCAATTCCTCTTAAAATTGCCTCTGCTGAAGCCACCCCTTGTTCTAATCCTCTTGTACTTTGAAATTTCATCAAATCACCCCGAAATTTATTTATATTGTAAGTTCTTTATCTTGTAGCCACAATTAGTATAATATCATGTTCGTCTTTAAAACACAAGTGTTTATAGCTTGAAAACAAATTTTTTTATATTTAACAGCCTCCATTTGCAAATAACATCATCACTAAAGCATCTCTTGCTCCAACATTTTCATTTTTTACAAGATTATTTATTTCTTCTTTTTTAAATTTAAATATTTCTATTTCTTCATCCTCTTCTGCATGTTCATTTGTAGTTGTTCCTTCTGCTAAAACTTTAACTGTTACAATGCTTTCATCAGTCATACCACTTGAAACATAGCTTGGTTTAAGAATTACTTCACAGGATAATCCTTTAAGTCCTGTTTCTTCATAAAGCTCTCTATAAGCAGCTTCTTCTATATTTTCTCCTTTTTCTATAAGACCTGCTGGTAATTCAAAAACATTATCTCCTAAAGCTGGTCTATATTGTTTTATTACTACAATTTCTCCCTCCTTAGTTACTGGAAGTATTAAAATTCCATCAGCTCTTTTATGGTCTTTAGTTACACAAGCTAGTTCTTCTTGTTCTCTTCTACTTGCTACATAATAATCTTTTCTCCTTCCTACTTTATTTGTTAATTCTAAAGTATACAAATTTAAAAACTTATTGTTAGTTTCTTTTTTAATATTAATTAACTTCATAAGCTTCTTATCTCCTTAAAATAATATTTTATTTATATTATAAGTCTTTTAAGAAGATTTATTAAATATTTTTTATAAATTTTAAGTATTTATAGTAACATTATCCCAAGATGCTCTATTATTAATACCTATAAGCCAATTTAGAGCATAGTGTCTTTCCTTAATAACTCCTTCATTTAACCCAGCTGGCATTTCTTCTTTTTTTATTCTTGCTTCTACACAGGCCCAATCATAACGAAGAATTAAATCTGCTTCATCAAGTATTTCTTTTTTACTTCTAGGCTTACTTTTTTTAATAATTTCAGTTAAATCATCCATTGTCCACATTATTCTTGCAATAGTTTCTACATTACATACTTTATCTGGATAAGGTAAATCTACATAACCTAAGGCCCATAAAAGTACTTGACAACATTCATATCTCCAAGATTTATCTATACATACCCATTCTGGTGGATTTTCACTTTCTACATATTTTTTCTCTTCTGGAGATAGATATGGCTTTATATGATAAATTTTGTCTACCATATCATAAAATTTTCTAGCATCTCTAATATTATGTCTACTACACATAACCTCTGAAAAAATACATACTCCAAAAAGAGCTACTAAACGTGCTGCTATTTCATTTGGATTACGAAGTACTACCTCTTCTTCCATAATAGAGCTTTTTAATTTAGGCATAAAAGGAATATTCTTTTCTTTTAACTTTTCTATAGACCTTTCTCTTCTTTCTATATCACACTCTTTTTCCTCTATATCTCTATCTAAAATATCTGAATTTCCTATTGGAAAGTATTCTGTAAATTCACTTTTCCCTGTAGGAGAAATAAGCATTTTTCCCTTTCCATCATAAAGACAATTATCTGGCATAAATAAAAGTCCATTAAGTTTTTGAGCTACAACAAACATTGAATTTATAATAAAGTTTGTACGTTTTTCTATGTCATTTTGAACAAATCTACATCCTATACAACAATTAAATATTGCTATTTGTTTTAATATTTGTTCTTGAAGCTTTTTGTCTTCCATACTATTTTGAGAATAAAAATTTATCATAGATTGTAAATGTTCTTCAAGAAAAGATTTTTCCATATTAATAAAAAACTCCATAGTTGTATCATCTTTAAATGTTATTAAAAGTTTTTTATTATCTCCATTTGAACCTAATTCTGCTTTTTTAACTACTTGTGAAAATGTATCTGCTATTACTTGAGCAACGTCTCTATTTCTTCCTATAACTGTGTATAATGTAATATTCATTACAACTTCTCCTTAATAAAATATTTTTAGTAAATGTTTTCATATATTATACCATATTTTTATATTATTTTTAATTTAAATTCAAATTTATTTATATAAATCCTTTGGAATATTAATCCTCACTTTCCATAAAGATTCTAGTTTATAAAAAACTCTTTTGCACATAATAATAGTGCAAAGCAAATTAGCTTAACAAAATAATTACTTAAAAGTAATTTTTGCAAAGCAAATTTACTTGGCAAAAAAATATTTATTTAATAGAGGAGGAATTTATTATGTCACAACAAAAAGCAGTTCCAGAAGCAAAAAATGGTTTAGCCAAATTTAAAAATGAGGTAGCTAGTGAAATGGGAGTTCCTTTTACTGATTACAACGGAAACCTATCTTCAAAACAATGTGGAAGCGTTGGAGGAGAAATGGTTAAAAGAATGGTAGAACAATACGAACAAAACATGAAGTAAAACAGTAAAAAGGTAATGACAAATTCTTGTCATTACCTTCCTCTTTTTTTTACTTTCTATTTAGTTGTTATGATTATTTCATCATTTTGTCCATCTATTACAGCAGTTGAACCATAATGAATATCACCTTTTATTATTCTTCTTGCTAAGTTATTTTCTAGTGTATTTTGAATATATCTCTTAAGAGGTCTTGCACCATAAACTGGGTCATAACCTTCTCTTGCAAGGATTGTCTTTGCATTTTCAGTTACTTCTATATTTATATTTTTATCTTTTAATCTTTCTTTTAATTCTCCTAAGAATATATCTATAATCTTCTTAATTCCTTCTTCTGATAATGGCTTAAACATTATAATATCATCTACTCTGTTTAAGAATTCAGGTTTAAATTTCATCTTTAAAGTATCCATAACTTGTTTTTTAGATTCTTCACTTATACTTTCTCCATTTTCATTTAAAAGATATTGAGAACCTATATTAGAAGTCATTATAATTATTGTATTTTTAAAGTCTACTGTTTTACCTTTATTATCTGTTAATCTTCCATCATCTAATATTTGAAGGAACATATTAAATACATCTTCATGAGCTTTTTCAATTTCATCAAAAAGTATAACACTATATGGTTTTCTTCTTACTGCTTCAGTTAATTGTCCGCCTTGTTCATATCCTACATATCCTGGAGGCGCTCCAACTAATCTAGATACGGCATGTTTCTCCATATATTCAGACATATCAATTCTTATCATAGCATCTTCACTATCAAACATTGTTCTTGCTAATGTTTTTGCAAGTTCAGTTTTACCAACACCAGTTGGTCCTAAGAATATAAATGAACCTATTGGTTTGTTTTCATCCTTAAGTCCTGCTCTTGCTCTTAAGATAGCACTTGATACAGCTTCTATTGCTGTTTCTTGACCAATTACCCTCTTTTCAAGTTCATCATCTAATCTTAATAATTTTTCTCTTTCACTTTCAAGAAGATTAGCTACAGGAATGCCAGTCCATTTAGATAAGACTTGAGAAATTTCATCTTCAGTTACTTCTTCTTTAAGAAGAGCACCTTCATAATTATCCTTTACTTCCTTTTCTTTTTGTTTAATTTCTTCTTCAATCTTAGGAATTTCAGAATATCTTATTTCAGCTACTTTATTATAGTCATAGGCTCTTTCATATTTTTCTAAGTTTCCTCTTGCTTCGTCAAGTTTTGTCTTTAATTCTTTAATTGATGAAATATGTTCTTTTTCTTTTTCATATTTAGCAGTCATTTCATCATTTTTTTCTTTTAATTCTGCAAGTTCTTTTTCTAGGTCTTTAAGTCTTTCAACTGAACCATCATCTTTTTCTTTTTCTAGAGCTTCTTTTTCAATTTCTAATTGGAATATCTTTCTTCTTATTGTATCAAGTTCTGTTGGAAGAGAATCTATTTCAGACCTTATCATAGCACCAGCTTCATCTATTAAGTCAATTGCTTTATCTGGAAGATATCTATCTTGAATATATCTATCAGAAAGTTTTGCAGCTGCAACTATTGCAGAGTCATGAATTCTTATTCCATGATGTATTTCAAATTTTTCTTTTAATCCTCTTAAAATAGAAATAGTATCTTCTACTGTTGGTTCATCAACAATAACAGGTTGGAATCTTCTCTCTAAGGCTTTATCTTTTTCAATGTATTGTCTATATTCGTCAAAAGTTGTGGCACCTATACAATGTAATTCTCCTCTTGCAAGAAGTGGTTTTATTAAGTTTCCAGCATCCATTGCACCATCTGTTTTACCAGCACCAACTATTGTGTGAATTTCATCAATAAATAGTATTATCTTTCCTTCACTGCTTTGAACTTCTTTTAAAACAGCTTTTAATCTTTCCTCAAATTCACCTCTATACTTTGCACCAGCTATTAGTGAACCCATATCAAGAGAGAATATTATTTTATCTTTTAATCCTTCAGGCACATCACCCTTTACAATTCTTTCAGCTAATCCTTCAACAATTGCAGTTTTACCAACACCAGGTTCACCAATTAAAACTGGATTATTTTTTGTTCTTCTTGAAAGAATTCTTACAGTTCTTCTTATTTCTTCATCTCTTCCTATTACTGGGTCAAGTTTATGTTTTTTAGCTAAATCAACTAAATTTGTACCATATTTAGCAAGAGCATCATAAGTTCCTTCTGGGTCTTGAGTATCTACTCTTTGATTTCCACGAACCTCTCCTAATACTTTCATAAATTTATTTTTATCTATTCCATAATTTCTTAAAATGTCACCTACTGGGCCATTTTTATCTACATCTATAATTGCAAGCATTAAATGTTCTACACTTACATAAGAATCTTTAAATTGTTTTGCTATTTCTTCTGCTTTAACTAAAACACTTTCTACTTGTCTTGTTATATAAACTCCACCACCATCTGCTCCACTTCCTGAAACTGTTGGCATAGATTTTAATTTTGCATTTATTGAATTTTTTAATCCCTTTATATCAATACCCATTTTAGTAAAGATATTTGGGATAAGTCCATCCTCTTGCTCTACTAAAGCAGAGAAAAGATGTATTACTTCTATTTGCTGATGATTATATCTTACAGCAGTTGAATTTGCATCATTTAAAGCTTGTTGAACTCTTAATGTCATTTTTTCTACATTCATAATTTATCCCTCCTGGATATTATTTTTCTTCCATGCTTATATAATAGCACTAAAGTCAAAGAAAGTCAAAGTAAAATTTAAAATTTTTTTAGATTTTTTTTCAGAATATTTGAAATCTTTTTCTTTTATTTTAGCATATACTTTACCATATTCAATGTAAATTATTTCCTATTGTACTTTTATATTTTTATTTATATAATTGTAATTAGTTATTAATATACAAGGAGGTTTTTTTTTATGGAAATATCTTTAGCTTCTTCTACTGCTACTTCTGATGAAGTTTCTTTATCATCAATAGAAAAACTAATTAATAATTTAATAGATTGGGCTACAAATAATGGCATAAAAATATTAATTGGTTTAATATTTTTAGCAGTTGGTTGGAAAATCATTAAAAAATTAATGAAGGTATTTAACAGTTTTTCAAGTAGAAAAGAAATTGATTCTACTCTTCATTCATTTTTAGGTGCTTTTTTAGAATTAGCACTTAAGGCACTTTTAATAATATGTGTTCTTGGTTATGTTGGTTTTGAAATTACAGGCCTTGCTGCTTTACTTGCTTCTGCTGGTTTTGCTCTTGGTTTAGCATTACAAGGAAGTTTATCAAACTTTGCTGGTGGAGTTATAATTCTTATAATGAGACCTTTTAAAATTGGAGACTTTATAGAATCTTCTGGTAATACAGGTACTGTTGAAAGAATTGAATTATTTTATACTCATCTTATAACTCCTGATAATAAAGCTATTATGATTCCAAATGGTTCTCTTTCAAATAGCACCATTATAAATTATTCTTCTAAAGATACAAGAAGAGTAGATTTAGTTTTTGGAGTTGGATATGAAGATGATATTCTTCATGTTAAAAGAGTTTTATCTAATATAATTGATAGCTGCCATTTAATATTAAAAAATCCAGAACCATTTATAAATATATGTGAACATGGAGATAGTTCTGTAAATATTGCTGTAAGAGTATGGACAGATACAAGTAATTATTGGAATGTATACTTCTATTTAATTGAACAAGCAAAAATTAAGTTTGATGAAGAAAATATTAATATTCCTTATCCACAAATGGACTTACATATTCAAAACAAATAAATTAACTTAATTCAAAAATAGTAGTTTTCTTATGACTAATAGTTTATAAATTGAAGAACACTTGTTAAAATTAGTGTTCTTTTTTTATTATATTAGTAAATTATATTGTTTCTTAAGTTTGAAAAAATAGTTAAACTTATGATTTTTTTGAATTATTGCTTTGTTTTTACATTGTAGGAAATGTGAAGTATGGTATTATTATAATATAATTTATTAAGATTTTTTGGAGGACTAAATTGAGGAAGGAACATATAATTTATAATTCTAATATTCCTGTAAAAATAACATATGCTTCTGTAAGGGAATATCCTCTTCATTGGCATAATTCTGTTGAAATAATTTATGTTCTTAAGGGTATGGTGAATATTTCTATTGATACAGATAATTATTCTATTTTTGAAAATGAAATTGAAATTATAAATACTAATGAAAGTCATAGAATTCATTCAGATGAAGATAATCTTGTTCTTATATTTCATATAGATTCTTCTTTTTTAGAAAAATATTATAAAGATATTTATAATATTTTCTTTTATACAAATACCTCTAAAGAAGATTCTCAAGAGGGAGAGGAATATTTAATTTTAAAAAAACTTCTTGCAGAAATACTTTGTGAAATGGTTCAAAGGCAGGAGGATTATGATGAAGAAATTGAATCTATTGTTATAAAACTTCTTTTCCATATTATAAATAATTTTCATTATTTAATTTCTGGTGAAGGTGATTTAAGTGAGGAGCAGTTTGATAGATATCATAGAATTTCAAAATATATATTTAGTAATTACAATAACAATATAACTCTTCAAGATATAGCTAAAAAGGAGTTTTTAAGTCCTGATTATTTATCTCATGATTTTAAAAATGCTACTGGCTATAGCTTTACTGACCTTCTTAATTTAACAAGAGTTGAAGAGGCTATGAAACTTTTATTAGATTCAAATATGAGTCTAACTGAAATTTCAGAAGAAGTAGGATTTTCTCATACAAGATATTTAAATAAACACTTTAAAAATTATTATCATCTTACTCCTCTTCAATTTAGAAGGAAAAATAAAGTTGATGATAAAATCTTAGATAAACTTAAAAATTTAACTGAATATCCATTAGAAAATTCAATTTCACTTTTATCTTCCTATCTTGAAAATTATGAAAGATTTAATTATGAAAATAAACTTTGGAATATTGATGCTGATATGTCCTCTTCTTTAGGGGATTATACTGAAGACTTTAGAGAGATTATAACTCTTGGAGATGCTTTTGATTTATTAATAGAAGATAATAAAGATATTCTTGAAGAAATTCAAAAAGAAATAAACTTTACCTATGGCAGATTAGAAAATTTATTTCATAGTGATATGGGGGTTTTTAAGCATGGTCCATTTTTTAATTGGAATAGAAGTAAATCTGTTTTAGAATTTTTAAGTTATCAATATATTATTCCACTAATTGTTTTAGATAATACAGAATTTACTTTAGAAGATTATAAAAATGCACTAGAAAGCTTTTTTTCATATTTTTCTGATTTAGAATATGATTATCTTAATGATATAATATTTCAAATATCCTCTTCTCTTTCAGAAGAAATTGAAATTCCATTAAGAGAATTTATAGAAAAAGAACTTAATCATTCTGTTTTAGATAAAAAATTTGTTCAAAACAGAGAACTTAATCCAATTTATGATACTTCTTATATGATTCCTTATATAATTCATAAAGAACTTTTCACAAATGAGGATTTAAGCTTTTTAAAAGCCTTCGATGTTATAGAAAAAGAACCTAGATTAAATAATGAAGTTTTTATTGGTGCTTCAGGTTTAGTAAATGATATGAATATAAGAAAACCATCTTATTATGCCTATTATCTTTTAAGTAAACTTAATGGAACTATAATTTCTAAAGAAGATGGTTATATTATAACTAAAAATGGAGATGAATATTCTATACTTTTATATAATTATAACCCTATGATTGATAATATTTTAAAATCAAATTATTCATCAAATAAAATATCTTTATCAAAGGCTTCAGTAAAAAAGGTTTCTCTTAATTTAAGAAATATAAATATGGATTCAAAAATTACTATATATGAAATAAATGAAAAAATAGGTTCTTCTTATAACTACTGGCTTTCTATGGGGAGTCCTGATAGATTAAGTAAAGAAGAAAGAGAAATTTTATCTAAAGCATCCTTTCCAAAAGTTGAATTTAGATATTCAAAGAAAAGTCCAATATTAAATATTATAACTAAGCTTAATGGTTATGGAGCTACTTTAATTCTTATAACACCAATTGTAAAAAAAGCAGAGAAAAATTAAATTTTTCTCTGCCTTTTTTATATGCTATTTTCTTTTTCCATAGCTAATGAAAAATATTTTATTGATTCCTTAAATTCATCTAAATTATAATACATATTTCCCATTTCCATATATCTTTTTCTTCTTTCCTCTTTTGAACCATATTTAAGAAGGGAATCTAAAGATAAATTCATATAAAGTTCAGCACTTCTATAGTTGCCTTCTTGTTGAAGTATTATTCCTTTTAAATAATACGCTCTTTCTATTAATTCTATTTTATTAGTTTCTATTGCTATATTTAAAGCTTCATCAACTAATTCATAGGCTTTGTTGGCTTCAAAATTATCTAAAAATATTTTTATACATCTATTTAAGAATTTAACATACTCTTCTTTATTTTCTTTTGGGAATATAGCAATTCCTTCCATAATTTCATTTGTTGCTATTGTTTTTTCATTTGCTTTAAAATAAGCTTCTCCATAATCACCCTTTGATAAAGCTACTAATACATCATTTTCTTCATTACATTCATATGCTTTTTCTATATATTCTTCCACTTCACTTTTACCTAAAACAATACAAGATAAGGCATATTGATGATATATTTTTCCTCTTTGAAGCTTATCTTCAATACTATTTGCATACATTACAGCTTCTTGTAATAGATTATAAGCTTCTTCTTCTTTAGAAAGCTTGCAATAACATATAGCTTCATCATAAGCTATATTAGAGTAAGAACTTTTATCTTTTATTTCATTATTTTTTAGAATTTCTCTAAGTTTATTATAATAAGTTATAGCTTCTAAATACTCATTATTTTGGAATAAATATTGAGCCATATCTCTAAAATAAACAATAGTATTTTCTTCTGTATTAGTTTTTTGATATAAATCATAATATTGAGATATTATTAATTGAATTTTTTCATACTTTTTATCATTTAAATAATATTCAAATAATATATGTACAAGTTGAAAAGATAAATCATAATATTCATAATGATTTGCATAACTTAAATTATATTCTATGCTCTCTTCAAAATCATCTTCTTTTTTTTCAATACTCTTTTTTATATTCTCTATATTATCTTCTATTTGTTCATAAACATCTTGAACTAAATACTTAAAATCAACACCAATTTTATCTGCTATATATTGTATTATATCTTTATCTGCCTTAACCTTACCGTTTTCAATACAGCTCATTTTTGATATTGATATTTTATCTCCACAAAGTTCTTTTAAAGTTATTCCTTTATATATTCTAGATCTTTTTATTTTTTCTCCAGTAGACAATATTTCCATAACATTTCCCCTTACAATTTAGTTTTGTAGTTTTCCCATCTTCTTGAAAATCTCTACACCTTCATCTAAATACTTTTTAGCCAAATCATCTTCTCTTTTATCTAAATAGAATTTTGCTATGGCAATTGCCAAATTACTTGCTTCTTCATTTAAATTAAATTCTTTTGCCATATTATAAGTACTAACTAAAATATCTTTAGCCTCTTCTGTTTTTTCTTCAATTGTAAGAATTCTATGTTTAAGCAAATTAACTTCTATAATGCTTTTTATATTATTTCTATCTAGTCTTAAATCTAATTCTTCAAGGGTTTCTTTGCATTTAGGTAAATCTTTAATTTTAATGTAGTTTTTACATAAGTTTATTAAAGTATCTACTAATTCACTATCATTGTTTCTTACTCGTATTTCTTTAGATAATTCAAAATGTTTAAATGCTTCATCAATTTCATTAAAGTTATAAAATAACTTTCCTAAAGTATTTTCTATACTTGAGATAGTACTTGATTTTTCAATTTCTTTATAGACTTCTAAGGCTTTTGTAGAATATTTTATAGCATTTACTGAATCATCTTTTTTATTATATTCATCTGATAAAGAAATAAGACTACTTGCATATTGTTCTTTATTTTGAATTTCATTAAACTTATTTTTAGCTAAATTTGTGTATTTTCTAGCTTCCTCTGTTTGTTCTATAGTAAATAAAACTTTTGCCATGTTGTAGTAAATTTCTCCTAGCAAGAAATCATTTCCAATGTTATTATCAGTATAAACTTTATCAGCTTGTTTTAAATAACTACTTGCTGAATGATATGCTTTAAGCTTTAATGTAATTTTAGCTAAATTTAAAAAACTTTTTATTATTTCTTCATATTTATTATTTTTTATAAAAATAACATTTGCAGACATTAATAATTGTTGAGCCGTTGCAAATTCTTCTTTATTCATATTAATTTCTGCTCTTAAAAAATAACATCTTGCCTTTTTATACTCTAAATTATATTTTTCTGCATATTTTAATGCTTCATCTATATAAATTTCACCTTTTTCATATTTTCCACTAATTATGTATGACTCAGCTAATTGTTCATAGTAAGTACAAATCTTTTCAGCTTGACTTTCTTCTGATTCCATTAAATATTCTACTGTAGTATTTAAACTACTAGCTAAATATTCAAGTAAGTCCATGGAAGGGTTAGACCTACCGGACTCCACTAGACTTATTTGCCCTGGAGTAATTCTATCCTTTGCTAAGTCTTTCAATGTCATTTTCAATTCTTTTCTTTTTCTTTTTATTTTTTCACCTAATGATAGAATTTCCATATTTCACGCTTCTTTCTTATAAATTTTATAAAAATATTTATTTTAATTATAACATAAATTTAAATAAATAAAACAACAAAATTCACGATTTATAGAAAATTTTATCAATTAATTTATATTTTATGCCATTATTATTATATATTTTTTAATTATTATAAGAAAAAAATCCTTTTTGTTTATTAGTAATCTTAAAATTTTAGATAATCTTTGCAAAAATATAAATATTATTTTTATATGGTCAATAATAGAATTACTTTTCTTAAATTTTTTTATATTTTTACTAATAATTTAATAAGTTATCTACAAATCAAAAAATATATTTTTATATAAAAATGCTGTAAGGTCTTATTTTTATAGACTTTACAGCATTAATACTTATTTTCTCATTCCCATAAATGTATCTTCAGCCATGTTTAAAACCCTATTTCCAGCTCTTCTCATACTTCTTTGAGTTCTTCTATCAAGCTGTGGAAATACCATCATACCTAAAGTAGCACCTAAAACCATTCCTCCAATTATGCAACATGGATATTTACACATAATATAACACCTCTTTAAGTTTAAATTTCTTTCAAAGTTATTATGTGCACTTTAATATATTTTATACAATTTTTATATTTTCTTCTCCTTTTGGTGCAATAGAAAGTATTTGTTCTTTTACTTTATCTGATATAACCTTAATTTCTTTATTTTTAAGCCACTTTTCTACTACTTTATCTGAATCTATTTTTAAAACTTCTTTACATTTTTCATCTACAAGTTCATTAAATAAATCTCCTGTATGACTATCTACTTTAACAAATATTATTTCCATACCCTTTTTAATAAACTTTTGCATTTTTTCATAATATCTTTTTGAAGATTCCCCATTTCTTGACCAAAAACCTGTAGCATGATAGCATATTCCCATATAATCATGAAATATTACTACCTTTTTTCTATTAGTTTTAAAAGCATATTCAACACCCCTAATAGCTCCTTTAAGTTCTCCTGCTATTTGTCTTATATTTTTAGCTTTTCCTTTCCCACTTTCTATATATAAAACAACTTCATTTTCTACAGCTACAACTCCATAAGAATACTCTTCTGTTTCTATACTATAACTTCCGTCTACATATATATGAAGGCAATCTTTAGGATAGGTTTTATCTGATTTTTTAAAGCCACTAAAAGAATTATCAAAAAAGTTTCTTGCCTCTTCTAAACTTTTAAAACTTTTATATTTTGCTCCCTTTACCCCTTTTACATACTTTAAACATTCATCCCATGTATCAACAATAATATTTTCTACTTTCTTTTTATTAAATGAATCATAGCCTTCTTTTATTGCATAAAACTTTGCCATAAATTTCTTATCCTTTCCTTTATTTTTTATTATAAGGTTTTTAGCTCTTCTATAAGATTATAAATCTTTTCTACATTTTTCACTCCAAAAATATCTTTAACACAACCTAAGCCTACTTTTAAGCTTTCTATTAAATCATCATCTCCTGCCCAATTTTCTAATATAATATTAGGAGAAACATCTGTTGCTATTTTACTTAAAGCAAAAAATATAACTGCAATATCATCAATTTTACCTATAAAAGGTATTTTATCTGGTATTAAATCACTAGGAAAACAAGTATATGCTAATGAAGCAGAAATTATTAATTTAGTTTTTATAGATACTCTATTATCTTTTAAAAGCCTATAAATTAAAGTTATTAAATCTGGAATAATTAAAAGATAATCTGATACTCCTCTTATATTTTTAGGTATCTTCTCTTTTATAACTTCCCTTCCTTTATTATATGAATCTTCTATTTTATTTATTGGAATATTTTCTTCTACTTCTTCTTTAATTTCTTCCTCTTCTAAAGCCTTTATAATTTCTCCCTTTATAGAAATTTTTATATCTTGAATTTCAACTTTAACTTCATTTTTCTTTACATATACATCTGCTAAATTAAAATCAAAAAAAGTAATATCTTTTAAAAGTTTATTTAAATTAATTATTACTTTGTCTTTTTCAGAATAAAGTCCATCTAAATTTATAAGCTGAAATCCTTTCTTTAATACAAAACTTCTTATAGGTCTAAATATACCAATCTTTGATAATTTAACCTTAGAAACCTTTAAAGCAAGTTCCTTTTCCTTAACTTCACTAATTTCTAGAACTATTTCAAAATTTATTTCTATTTTACTTTCAAACTTTCCTTTTATTGTTATGTTTTGATTTATTATTACTTCATTTATTTTTAAAGGTTCTACATTTACAAATTCATTAATTATGCTTAATATGTCTTCATTAGAAATATCTATTTTAACACTAGAAATTCTCATGCTTTGTTCTTCACACACCTTTCAATTAAATTTAAAGTTTCTATAAAAAAACAAGCAGGAATTTTTATCCTACCTGTTTTTTATTAGACTTAAAGTTCTTCAAATTTAATTTTATTTTGCTCTCCAGTTTCCATATCTTTAATTGTTACTTCTCTAGCTTCTGCTTCATCTTCACCAATTAATATAACCTTAGTCATATTAAGTTTATTTGCAAAATTCATCTTTTTCTTTATCTTATCATTTTCTAAATAAACTTCAGCTGTTTTTCCACTTTGTTGAAGTTTAGCTAAAACTTCCATTGAAAATTCAAAGGTATCTCCTATTGGAACAATTAAATATTTTTCATTATCTTCTAACTTATAATTTTCTAAAAATCCTATTTCTCCAAGTACAAAGAATAATCTTGTAAGACCTATAGACATACCAACTCCAGGAAGAACATTATCTGTATAATTTTGTGCTAAGTTATCATATCTTCCACCTGATGATATTGAACCAAATTCTTCATGACCTTCAATAAGGGTTTCAAATACAGTTCCTGTATAATAATCAAGACCTCTTATTATTTTTAAATCAATTTTAAAGAAGTTTTTATCAACTCCAAAAAGTGATAAATATTTTATAACTTCTTCAAGTTCATCTACACCTTTTTTATAAAGTTCATTTTCAATATTTAAAGTTTTAAGGTTAGATATTATAGATTCATTGTCTCCTGAAAATTCCATAACCTTATTAATAAAATTGCTCTTTTCTTCTCCTACAAGATTAATTAAATCTTCTGTAAACTTTTCTTTTCCTATCTTATCATACTTGTCTATTAAAATCATTACTTCAATATCATTTTCTATATTTAACTCTTGAAGTATTCCTTTAAGTATTTTTCTATTGCTCATTTGAATTTTAAACTTTCCAAGTCCAATACTCTTTAAAGCCTTATAAACAGTAGAAACAACTAAAGCATCATTTTTTATATCAAGCTTTCCATTTCCAACCACATCAACATCACATTGGTAAAACTCTCTATATCTTCCTCTTTGATTTCTTTCCCCTCTATAAACTTTTCCTATTTGATATCTTTTAAAAGGGAAAGTTAGATCATTGTAATATTGTGCTACAAATCTTGCAAAAGGCACTGTTAAATCAAATCTTAAAGCTAAATCTTTATCTCCCTTTTTAAAACTATAAACTTGTTTTTCTGTTTCTCCTGCTGATTTTGCAAGAAGAACAGAAGCTTTTTCTATTATTGGAGTATCCATTGGAAGAAATCCATTTTGTGAATAAACATTAGTAACTTTATTTACTATATCATTAAATATTAATTGTTCCTTTGGTAAAAGTTCCATAAATCCTGGCAAAATTGATGGTTTTATTTTATTACTCAAAATCATTACCTCTCTTTAAACTTTTTTCTAAAATCATTATTTCTAGTATATCAAAAATAAAAAATTCAATCAATTGTTAATAAATTTTTGAAAATGAAGATAAACTAAATATTGCCTTTCCAACTACTTCTTTTTCAACATCTATAAGGCCTATTTCACTACTTCTACTATCTAAACTATTATTTCTATTATCTCCCATAACAAATAAATATCCTTCTGGTATAGTTACTGTTATGTTTTCATTTTTATTCATAGGCTCATTTATATATGGTTCATCTAAAACTTCTCCATTAACATAAACTTTATTATTTTGAATTTTAATTGTATCTCCACCTTGTCCAATAACCCTTTTTATTATATAATCTCCATCTTTTACTTTCTTTTTTATTACAATAATATCTCCTTTTGAAGGAATATGCTTTTCTGAATATGCTTGTTGAAAAAGAAGAAGCTTTTCATTATCATATAATGTGGAATCCATAGAATGTCCATCAACTACCACTACACTAAAAAAGTGTAAGATAACAGCTGATATAATAACTGCTATTAATACTGTACTTCCCATTTCTTTTATAGAAGAAAATAGCTTTCTCTTTTTTTCTCTTTTTCTCTTTCGCTTTCTTATTTCTCCCATATAATCTTTCATATATTCATCATCCTTTTATTGATAAAATCCTAATATTTTTATAACATGTTTTTTCCTTATTAATTTTAAAGTGTTTAATATTTTTTCCTTATCTTCTACCTTTCCACTTATTTCAATGAAGAAATTATATTTTCCAAGTGCTTCTTTTGTAGGTCTAGACATTATTGATACTAAATTTATATTATTTATAGCAAATTCTTTTAATAAATCATAAAGTACACCTGGTTCATTTTCTGCATTTGTTACATAAATTGATACATTTATATCTTTATCTAAATTAAGCTTTATGTCCTTTTTATCAGAAGATAATATTACAAATCTAGTTCTATTATTTTCTGAATCTGTAACATTTCTTATTCCAAATTTATGTTTTGAAGAATCATATATATATTTTGGAATAATTGCTGCAGCCCCTTTTTCTCCTTCATTAAATTTATTTAATGATTCAATATTACTTTCTGTAATTATAATTCCTGCATTAGTCATTTTCTTAATGATTTTCATACATTGTTCCTTAGATTTAAATTGTACATAAAGCTTTTTTATATCTTCAAGCTTTTCTACATTAGTTATTAAAGAAAATTGTACTGGTATTGAAAGTTGTCCTACTATATATACATCTCTATCTAAAAGTAAATCTAATGTTCTTTGCACAAAACCTGCTAATGTATTTTCTATTGGTACAATACCTAAATTATGTGTACTTCCTATGGAATAAAAAACATCATCTATAGTATCAAAAAAATCTTTTTTTCTATATCCTTTTTCTTTTATGTATACTTCTGCTGCTGCATCACTAAAAGTTCCTGATGGCCCTAATACTGCTATCTTATCCATTGTTTGTCCCCTTTTTATAAATACTTTCTTAACTTCTATTATTTCATAATATTAAGCTTACCTCAATACTTCATGATATAATTAATATATAAAATTAAAATATTTTTCACAAAAGAGGAGCTGATTTTTATGACATTACTAAGTAAATATCTTGGACTTTATATGGCAGAAAACAAATATGAGCTAGAAGGAATTCTTGATAAGATTGATATTATTAAAAAGAATATGTCTGAATATCCTTGGATAAATGAAATTAATTTTGAAGATGTGGCAAAAACTTTTTATGAAAATTACAATACTAATATTATGGTTGTTGATACTATGCTTCATCATGTACATTTGCAAGATAATTCTCTTAGAGAAAAAGTTTATATTTTTGTTGGAGTTTATTTAAATAAAAGAATTAATTTTTTTACTGGAATAATGACAGAATGGGGCTCTAATAATGATATAAACTTTGTAAATACTCTTTTAAAAAATAATAATATAATTCTTCCAAAACTTCGTATATGCCAAACTCATGGAAATACTTTAGAAGCTCGTAGCAGAGGATGTAGCATGGAAGCTATATATATTTCCTTTTTAAAAATTGAAGATGAAATTGATAATAAAAACATTCACAAACTTAAAGAAATATTTCCTGATGGTTATATAGAAGAAACTAATAAAATTACCTATTAATTTTTCATTTTGACATAAAACTGTCACATTACTACTTTATACTGAATCTTGTTAAGTAGTTAAACATAAATATTATTATCCCTTATAAAATATTAAACTATCCCCCAGATAGTAAATAAAACCACTACATTCCCCATGTAGTGGTTTTATTTTTATTTATCTAGTAATATTGTTAAGCCATTTATAGGTTTTAAATCTTACTGTAGATAATGGAACCTTTATTATTTCATCACTCATTAATATAACATAAACCATTGGTACACTCCATTTAAATACAAAGGCTGCTATTGCACTTAAAAGTATTGAGCAACCCCACATTGTTGTTACATCAATAAATAATCCAAATTTAGTATCTCCACCTGCTCTAAATATTCCAACAATCATTGTAGTATTATATGCTTGGCATAAGACAAAATAGGACATAACAAACATCATACTACCAAGATAAGAAACTGCTAAAGGTGAAATAGTTAAATTCGCCATTGCAATTGGTCTTACTATTAAAACTATAATAGAGCCCATAAGCCCTGTAATTAGACTTATTTTTATAAACTTTGTCCCATATATTTTTGCTTCTTTAATTTTATTTTCACCAATAGCTTTTCCAATAACTATAGATGCTGCTGTTGCTACTCCAAATGTAACTACTGTTGCTAATTGCCTAGTTACTTGAACTACAGAACTAGCTGCTGCTGCTTGACTTCCAAGTTGTCCAAGTATAGCTGCATTTGCAGAAGTTCCAAGTCCCCACATCATTTCATTTATAGTTACTGGTATTGAAAATTTCATAAAATCTTTAAATAAAGCTGAATCTAATTTTATAAAGTTTTTAAATCTAAATTTAATTACATCATTATATTTATGTGCATAAATTCCTGTAATAATAAGTTCAACACATCTTGCTATTACTGTTGATAAGGCTGCTCCTTCTATTCCTAAAGCAGGTAAACCAAGTTTTCCAAATATAAAAATATAATTTAAAATAACATTTAATACTAATGAAATAAAATATACAACTGTTGATATTACAACTTTTTCAACACTTCTCATAATGTTTAAATAAATCATTGTTATTGAAGAAAATATATATGAAAAACATACTATTCTTAAATATTTAATTCCTTCATTAATGACTTCTGTTTCTGATGAAAAAATCATCATTATTTGCTTTGGAAATATAAATGTTACTGCTGTAAATATAACTCCAACTGTTAAGGAAAATCTTAGTGCTATTCCTAAAACTTTTTCAATTGTCTTTGTATCTCCCTTTCCCCAATATTGAGCTGTAAGAACTGCTGCTCCAGAGGTTAGCCCAAAGAAAATCAAGCTCATTATAAACTGAACTTGATTTCCAAGAGAAGAGGCTGATAAAACAGTTTCGCTTACCTTTCCAAGCATAATTACATCAGCAGAAGTTACTCCTACATTAATTAAATTTTGTAAAGCTATTGGAACAACTAATGCAAATACCATTTTGTAAAAATTCTTGTTACTTTCCAAATTTATCACCTACATCTTTCATTCATTCCATACTATTATAATGAATTTTTAAGATAAAACAAGGGTATAACAAAAATTTCATATTATATGATTGCAAAAACTATATTAATACTATATTTAGGAATTATATCATTAATTGCCTCTTCAAAGGTTTTTAAAACAAATTCTCTATTATTTCTAAAAACTCCACATCCATAAGCTCCTAAAACTGCACAATCTGGATTTTTCTCTGCTACTAAAGAAATTATTTTATATATTCTTTCCTTCATAACCTTTTCAATTTCATATTCCTTAATTCCTTTACTTCTAGCGACTCCTGCATTAGGAGCTGGTGAAGTTATTATAGAACAATTTATTGGTTTTTCTAATGTTTCTCCATTAGAAAACTTCTTAAAAACTTGAATATCTGGTGAATAAATTATTCTATTACTATATAAAGGATTATGTTCTAATCTATTATATCCATAATAAAAATCCATAGCCTTTATTTGAGAAAAATATAAAGTAGAAACATAAGAAATACACTCTTCTTGTGCTACTGTTCCTCTTAAAAAGCCTCCTCCTGGATTTTTAGCAGATGCAAAGTTTAAAACTGCCATTGTTTTTTCAGGATTTTTTGTTCCATACATTTCTATAAAATCAGTAACACCTATTTTTTCTATGTTATCCTTAACAAAAAACCATTTATCTTGATTTAACTTTTCTTTTATAACCATATCTTCAATACATTCTGGTTTTTTAGGAATTATTAATTTTTTTACCTCTCCCTTATAAAGATACTCCCCTCTTTTTGTACATTCTACTGTATTTTCAGCTAAAATTATTCTATCTTCTCTTTTCATAAGTCTTCACCTACTCCTTAACTATTTTAAAGTTTTATATTATATAGATTCTTCAATAAGCTTGTCTCTAACCTCCATTAAAGCAAAACCTAATAAATTTTCTCCTCTCCAATAATGTGGATTTTCTATATTGTTATCTTTACTAGACATCTTTATACCCCATACAGAATCGTAAGGGCTAGCCTCTACTAAAACTCTATTTTTTGTATTTATAATAAACTTCTTAAGTTCTTCATCTTGAGAAAACTTTGCATAATTTCCTCTTAAAACAATATCATACTTATTATCATTCCATACATTTTCATTAAAATTTCTAACCATTCTTCCTAAAGCTTTTATTCTTTTAGGATATTTACATTCCATAATTTTTTCTTCTATTTCTTTGTCATTAAATAATCTTGCTTTTTCTGCCATCATATATTGTTCCATACAGCAATATTTCTTTTCATTAACAATAAAACTCCCTTGCCACCATTGACTAAAACAAGTTTTTGTTATACTTCCATCACTTGAAGGCGTATTTCTATAGAAAAAAACATATTTTAAATTTTCCTTTTTATCAAATTTATTTATTATCATACTTACTGAATATTTCATTTTATTCTCCTAACTTAAATTCTTATTAATATTATCAAATTGATATTATCAGTATAATCCTATTATAGTCTTTTGTCAATACTTTCTATTTTTTATGTTAAAAGCCAACACCTACATAATGTAAGCATTGGCTTTCTCTTTTAATAAAGTTTTATTAACTTTTCCAGAATCATTTAAAGGAATTTCATCTAAAAAAATAATTTTTTTAGGTATTTCACTACTTGTAAGTTTTTCTTTTAATTTAAGTTTTATATTTCCCTTTGATATTTTATCTTTAAGAACAACATAAGCTATAAGCTCTTTTCCTTTATTTTCATCTTCATAAGTATCTATAACTGCATTTTTAATTTCTTTTATTTTTTTTATTTCATTTTCAACCTTTAAGCTACTTATCTTTATTCCACCTTTATTAATTACATCATTATTTCTTCCTTGAAAAATTAAATCTCCATCCTTATCTATATAACCTACATCATAAACTGTACAAGGATTATTCATTCCTTCAACATGATATTTACTATCTACATAAATATATCCATCTTTAATAAAAACATTAACATCTTTAAAGGCTTTCCCTAGGCTTAAAGGTTTTTCTTTTAAATTATCTATATTAGTATATGTAATATAATTAAGTTCACTTGCTCCATAATAAATAATTATTTCTGCATTTTTAAAACTATTTTTTAATTCTTCTGATAAATCTCCAAAAAGCTGTTGAGAGCCTGTAAAAATACTTTTAACAAATACTAAAGAAGTATCCATTATTTGAATTAATGCTTTTAATTTTGCAGGCACTAAATAAATATTAGTAACCTTAAAATCCTTTAATGCCTTTAGCCACTTTCTTGGATTAAAACCTGATATAGAAATTAAAGTTCCCCTTTCATAAATAACTCCTAATATACTATTTAAGTTTCCTGTAAAACTTAAAGGTCCATTAAAAAACATTTTAGAGTTAGAATTTATATTAAATACTTTATTTTGTATAGGAAAAAACTTTGCCCAGCTTTCATAGGTTCTAAAAAGAACTTTAGGTATTCCTGTAGACCCTGAAGTTAAAGCTCCCATACATATTTTTTTATTTTCTATAACACCTTCAAAATTATTTACCTTTTTAAATTTTATTTCTTCCTCTTCTTTAGTTAATAAATAGTTTATATTATTTTTTTTCATTATCTCATCTATACTTTCTTTTGAAAGATTAGGATGAAATATTACTGGTACATTCTCACACCTATTAGCTGCAAAAAAGCTTATAAGCTGAAAATATATATCATTACTATATATAGCTATAATTTCTTTTTTAGAAGTTTTTATTTTTAAACTTAAATTTAAAGAATCATCAAATAAATTTTTATATGTGTAACTTTTATTATCTAAATTTAAAGCTAATTTATCCTCTTTTATTAATAAATCAAAATAATTCATCTTGTTTTTTTATCCTTTCAATTAAAATTGCCATACTTATACCACCAGAAGCTGCAATAGATGTTACTCCATACCTTCCTTTAGTTTTTTCTAATGCCTTTAATAAATGTAACATTATTATTGCACCAGATGCTCCATAAGGGTGGCCATAAGCTAAAGCTCCTCCAAAAATATTATATCTATCTATAAGTGAAGGATTTTTTCTTTGAAACATAACATCAATTGCTGCAAAAGCTTCATTAAATTCAAAAGCTGATATGTCTTCATAGGATAAATTTTCTTTTTCTAAAAGAAGACTACATGCCTTTAAAGCTCCTTTAGGACTTACTAAAGGATTAATTCCTATAGTTTTTGTTCCTTTAATTTTATATTCTGATTTTAAATTATTTTCTTTTAAATACTCTTCTGAACATAAAACTAAAAAAGCTGCTCCATCATTTGTTAATGATATATTTCCAACATTTGTTTTCCCACTTTTTATTATTTTAGGAAGTCTGTTTAAAAGTCTTTCACTTATATTCTTTCTTATTCCTTCATCTTTTGTACTTCCATTAATTGATAAAGTTATACTCTTTAATATATCTTTACTTTCAAAGGCTTTTTTATGACTTCTTATACTCCAATAATTTAACTCTTCTTCAGTAATATTTTCTTCCTCTACAACCCTCTCTCCAAATTTAAAAGTTGTATCATCTCCAAATTCTTCTGGTGAAAATTGTGCCACATTATATTTTCCATTATTAACACTACTTCTATAATCTTTATCATTATATATTCTTAAAGGCTTCATAGATGAACTTTCAAAACCACCTACAATTATTATATTAGCTTCCTTAGCTTTTATCTTATTATAGCCTATTTCAATGGCTTTACTACTTGAGGCACACTGCATATCTACAGTAAAGGCAGGAACTTCTTCTGAAATTCCTGCCTTTAAAGCCATAAGTCTTGTAATATTTCCACCTGTTCCAATACTGTTTCCACAAATTATTTCATCAATATTTTTAATATTATATTTTTCAATTAAAGATTTTAAAACTTCTGCTCCTAAATCCTCTGGCAAAATATTTTTATATATTCCATTTTCAACACCTATATAACTTCTTAAGCCACCTAAAATATAAACTTCATTCATATATTACTCTCCTTATGGTTTATAAATATAAAACTTAATAAGCTTTAGCTAAAAATACTCTCTTATTTAAAATTACAGCTATATATGAGCCTAAGATACATTTTAATATATCACCAGGTATAAATGGAAATACACTTGCTGTTAATAACTGAATTAAATTTCCTTTCATATACACTTTCATTGTTGTTAATCCACATAAATAGATTACAGGAATCCCAACTGCCATTGTAACTAAAAGGTATCTTTTTATATTTACTTCCTTTCCCTTTAAAGCACTTATAATAACAGCAGCTATTAAATAACCTAAAATATATCCTCCTGTTGGTCCAAAAAGCTTTCCTAAACCACCTGTTCCTCCTGAGAATACTGGAAGTCCACAAGCACCTAAAAGTATATAAACAACCATTGTAATAAAAGCTTCCTTTGGTAGCATTATTAATCCAATTAGATTAATAACAATAGTTTGTGCTGTAATACTTGCTAAAGAAAATGGTAGTGGAATAATTATATATGATGAAACACATAATAATGCCACACATAATGCAATTTTAGTTAAATCTTTTGTTTTCATTTTTATACCCCTTTATTTAAAATTGATTTTAAAACATAATTTATTATTAACATAAGCAAAAATGTTTTTTTCAGTTTTCTCTAAAAATATTTCCTCATCAGCTAAAATAGCTTTAACAAATTTTATCTCTAATTCACTAAATTCATCTATTTCCTTTAAAATTTCATTTAACAATAACATACCTTGAACAACAGGCTTTTTTGTTAAATGTATATAATTTTTATCCCCAGTTAAATTACTAAACTCATAAATTTCTTCTTTACTTATCCCCTTCCAAAAAGAAATATTATTTTTAACAATAGCTTTTTGTAAACTTTCTTTACTACCTTTGTTAACTACTTTTTTAACTAAATAAATAGTTAACTTTTCTAAAAGTTTTTCTTTATCCCTTTTTTCTATTGAAATTATTGCTAAACTTTTATTTTCTTTTTCTATGTAAGAAAAATACTCTCCTTCTTTTTCTTTAAGATAAATTTCATATTTAATTTTTCCAATAAATGCTCCTTGAAAGCTATCATTATTTAGCTTTGACAAAGACTTTCCAAACTCTATCATAATTATTTCCCTTTCAGTAAAGATTATACTGGGTAATGTTTTTATTGTCAACTAATATTAATTTTATAGTTTACAATAAAACATAATATTGACATTAAATCGTCACAATAAGTTTATATAATAAAATCATAAAATAAATCATTTAAATCCCCTCAAAATGATAAATAAACCATTCCCCAAATGGTAAAAGCCAAGGTATAAAAAACCTTGGCCTTTTTATTTTATTATTACAGTTGAATTTACAACTACATTATCCCATATCCACTTTGCATTTTTAAGTCAATCTTAAATAACTACGTTTACTTAATATAAAAGAAACTGTTGTTTCTCTTAAAAAAAGTTTCATAAACATATTTTCCTTATATTTATCAATCTAAATCCTTCTATTTTAATTTCCTTATTTTTATCAATAAAAAAGCATTGCATTTAGATAATTAGTATAATTTTTATACCTTTATCTAAAACAATGCTTTTTAGTTAACTTTATTTTTTATTTAAAAATTATTAAATAATATTTCCATATAATTTCTTCTACCATACAATATTCTATATATAGAAATAAACTCCTCTTCTACTTTATAAAATATGATATATTTTTCAGCAATAATAAATCTATATTCTTTATCTGCATCTATAACTGATGATAGCTTTTTTCCCATAAGAGGAAATTCTACTAATCTTTCATATGATTCTATTATTTGTTTTATGGTCCTTAATGCAGCTTCTTCATTTAAAAGTTCTTAAGAAATATAACTTTTTATTTCCTTTAAATCTTTTAAAGCAATTGGTGTCATTCTTACTTTTTTCATTTATTTATTCTACTCCTAAAACATTACGTACTTCTTCTGATGATATCCACATTTCTTCATCTTTAATAGAATCCTCAGCTTCTGAAAGCTTTGATAATAACTTTATAGTTGCCTTTGTTTTTTCATACTCTTCAATATCAATTAAGACATATCTTCCTCTTCCATTTTTAGTTAAAAATACTGGCTCTCCAACTGCAATATCTCTTAATACTTCATTGTAATTTCTTAAATCTGATACTGGTTTAATATTAGGCATACTTATCACTTCCTTAATTTAATATATTACTATTATATCATATTTTTCTTAAAATTAAACGTAAAATATTTCTTAATATAAGAATATTTTCTTGTATAATTATTTGTAAAAATTAGTTATTCAACAACCTAATATTTTTTTCAGTTTAACCATACATTCTTTCTTAAAAAATGTTATTCCATATTTAAGAATATCCTTATATCCATCTTGAACAAGTTCCATATCATATTTGTTTTCTTCTATCTGCTCTAAGGCTTCATTACATTTCTTTTCAAGTTCATTCACATCTTTTGCAACTTTTATTTCTATAATTACAGCCTTTTTTCCTCTATTTGGATATCGAATTATTATATCTCCTCGTCCAATACCACTTTCTCTGTTAGATTTCACTTTGTAATTATGAAGTGTTGAAAGAATCCCTGATAAATATAATTTCCTACAGAAAAATAAAAAGAGTAACTAAATAGTCACTCTTTTTTTTAAAGTTATTAACAGATTGTCGACAGGTTTTTTCACTGTTGATAATCCGTTGACAAATTCATATTTTTTGATATATTTTAGTAATTAATCAATCTTGATTTTATTTATTTAAAATCCTTGAAAGCATTGATATTACTACTTATTCATCCCTTCTTCAACAGCAACTGCTACTGCAACTGTAGCTCCTACCATTGGGTTGTTACCCATTCCGATAAGACCCATCATTTCAACGTGAGCTGGAACTGATGATGAACCTGCAAATTGTGCATCTGAGTGCATTCTTCCCATTGTATCTGTCATACCATAAGAAGCTGGGCCTGCAGCCATGTTATCTGGGTGAAGAGTTCTTCCTGTTCCACCACCTGATGCAACTGAGAAGTATTTCTTACCTTGTTCTATACATTCTTTCTTGTATGTTCCTGCAACTGGATGTTGGAATCTTGTTGGGTTAGTTGAGTTACCAGTGATTGATACGTCAACACCTTCCATATGCATTATAGCAACACCTTCTCTAACATCGTTAGCACCATAACATCTAACCTTAGCTCTGTCTCCATTAGAGTAAGCTTTTTCTGAAACTATAGTAACTTTTCCAGTGTAGAAATCAAAATCAGTTTGAACGTATGTGAATCCATTGATTCTTGAGATAACCTTAGCAGCATCTTTTCCAAGACCGTTTAAGATAACTCTTAATGGTTCTTTTCTTACTTTGTTAGCTTTTTCAGCTATCTTTATAGCACCTTCAGCAGCAGCGAATGATTCGTGTCCTGCTAAGAATGCGAAACACTTAGTTTCTTCTCTTAAAAGCATAGCTCCTAAGTTACCATGTCCTAATCCAACTTTTCTGTCATCTGCAACAGAACCAGGAATACAGAAAGCTTGTAATCCTTCTCCGATAGCTTCAGCAGCGTCAGCAGCCTTAGTACATCCCTTCTTTATTGCTATTGCAGCACCTAATGTGTAAGCCCATCCAGCATTTTCAAATGCGATTGGTTGAGTTTCCTTAACTATTGTATATGGATCTATTCCTATAGAAGCGCAAACTTCTTTAGCATCTTCTAATGTTTTCATTCCGTACTTTTCTAATACTGGAGTGATTTGTCCTATTCTTCTTTCATAACTTTCAAATAATGCCATGATTTAAATTCCTCCTTACCTTACTAATTATTCATTTCTTGGGTTTATGAATTTTACTGCATCGTCAACTCTTCCGTATTGACCCTTAGCTTTTTCTAATGCTTCGTTAGCATCCATTCCTTTTCCGATCATTTCCATCATCTTTCCAAGGTGAACGAACTTGTATCCGATTATTTCATCGTCAGCATCTACTGCAACATCAGTTACATATCCTTCTGCCATTTCTAAGTATCTTGGTCCCTTAGCTAAAGTTCCGTACATAGTACCAACTTGGCTTCTTAGACCCTTTCCTAAGTCTTCAAGACCTGCTCCTATTGGTAATCCACCTTCTGAGAAAGCAGTTTGAGTTCTTCCGTATACTATTTGTAAGAATAATTCTCTCATAGCTGTGTTTATAGCATCACAAACTAAGTCTGTGTTTAATGCTTCTAATATTGTCTTTCCTGGTAATATTTCTGATGCCATAGCTGCTGAGTGAGTCATTCCAGAACATCCAATTGTTTCAACTAGAGCTTCTTGAATAATACCATCCTTAACATTTAGAGTTAATTTACATCCTCCTTGTTGAGGTGCACACCAACCAATACCATGAGTTAAACCAGAAATATCCTTTATTTCTTTAGCTTGTACCCATTTTCCTTCTTCTGGAATAGGTGCTGGTCCATGATTTACGCCCTTAGCAACTACGCACATTTCTTCAACTTCTTTTGAATACATCATATACTTTTTTCTCCTCCCTAATTATTAAATTACATCAGCTGAAATTAAAATATTAATACTAGGTCAAAATTTGTCCCACTTGGGATAACTTTATCCTAACATCTATTTTATCAAATGAATTTAATTCTAACAACAAATTTATACAAAAAACTTATCAATTTTCTTAAAAAAATTTATTTCTTGCTTTTTAAGGTTAAATATGATACCATTTTAATTGCATTTAAAACATATAAAATGCCGGTGTGGCGGAATGGCAGACGCAGTGGACTCAAAATCCACCGGTGGAAACACCGTGCCGGTTCGACCCCGGCTACCGGCACCACAGAATTTAAAGAAAAGCTATATCTCTAAGTTTAAGTAACTTTTTGATATAGCTTTTTTCTTTGTTAGTTTTATAAATAGAACAAAAAAGAGGCTTAAGTTATGCCTCTTTTTTGTATTTACTATTAATTTTTATTCCTTTTCAGGTTCTTTTTCATAAACATAATTTCCTGATTTGTTAAGTTTACTCTTTCCATTTGCACCTATTTGCATAATATAAATATCATCTTCATTATCTAACTTTTCATTTTCAACTTCTAAAAGTTCTTTATTAATGAAAGTAGTTTTTAACTTTTTATCATTTACATAGACAACACTATATTCAGTAAAGTTTTCTCCAGCAACATATATATTACCATTTGCAGTGTATACTCTATCTATTTTTACATCTTCTACATCATATCTCATATTTGTTGGCTTAAATGGATTAGTTCTTCCATATATATATTGTTTTCCATAAAGCATATCATATTGTAATAGTCTTAATCCTTGTTGATAATAAGGTTCATTTTGTAATTGTTGATGATATTTTATTAAAGTTCCATTATGAATATCTAATCTATTTGCAATTTCTGCTGATAATTGATATGCAAATAAATCTTTATCTTGTTTTTCTAATCCAAAGTTATTCCACATAATATATTGTGTTTGATACATATTACCATTTGTTAACATATCATCTGAAATTTGTTTTCCACCTATATGTAATGTTGGTAAATGGTCTCCATACATTACTAATACAACTTTTTCATCATACTTTTCTAATGTTTCTGTAAGGTCTTTCACAAACTTATCCATTTCATGGATTTGATTAACATAATATTCAAAGGCATTTCTTTCACCTTCATCTTCAATACCATCAATTGTTATTGTTTGATTTTCATCCACAACTTCCTTTGGGTATTCGCCATGACCTTGTACTGATATAGTATATATATAGTCTGGATTATCATTATATTTTAAACATTTCATTATTTCTTCTGTTAGGTACTTGTCCTTAGCCCATTCTATAGGATTTAAATCATATGCATTCATAAATTCTAGTGAAGTAAATGTATCAAAGCCTAAATTAGGAAATACAACATTTCTGCTGTAGAAAGTTGATCTATTATTGTGAATTGCATGAGTACTGTAACCTAAATCTTTTAAAGTGTAGTTTATATTTTCACAAGTTTTCTTTTTAAGTATTGTCTTATATGGATACTCTCCAGTTCCAAAATAATCTAAAGACATTCCTGTCATAATTTCAAATTCAGTATTTGCAGTACCTGCTCCATACCCTGGAACAGTTAAATATCCTGATGAATATTTATCTCTAAGTTCAGTAAATGTAGGAATTGGATTTTCTGATAATTTTATTCCTTTTACATGGCTAGGGTCAAAGAAAGATTCTAATTGAAGCATTATTATATTTACTTTTTCATTTTTACTTTCTTCATCTTTCACTTTTTCTTTTATTTCATTAATACGATTTTCAGAATAATCCTTTGGTCTAGAAACTCCAGTATTTATAGCAGTACTGCAAAAACTGTAAGGGAAACCATATTCTAAATAAGCATTTGCTATATTTCCAAAGTAAATAGATAAAAATCCTTGTTTTATTAACACAACAGTTGTCATTAAAAAGAAGGCTGTATATGCTACTATGCAAGCTAAATTTCTTTTATATGATATTTTTTTAGTTCTTTTTGGTGAATAAATAAACATAAACACCAAACATATTACTACTAATATTAAGGCTATTATTATTAATCCTAATTGAAATCCATTAAGATATTTATTTAATATTGTTAATACATTAGAAAACATTTTTAAATCTATATAAGTAAGTGGAGTTACTCTATTAGATAATATTATAGCATTTGTTGTTGCTAAGCCAATCCATACAATAGAAACTAAACTTATATAAAAAATTCGTCTTTTTAATAAAAATGCAAGTTGATATGTTGCAAATAAAATCATAATGCTATATATAAATATAAGCGGATTTCCAGTTATATGATTTATAGCTCCTTTAAATCCTCCTTCACTTAATACCTCAATTATTAGGGTAACCAAAAATGAAGCTAGTATTGTAAAAATAATAGAACTATCTCCCATTTTCTTAATTAACTTTTTCATTCTTTCCTCCAATTTCTTAAGTTTAAATAATATTCATAAAGTTTACTATATCACATTATATACTAAAAACAATAAATTTAAAATTTAATTAAGAAAAACTTCATAACTTTTTACCTTAAATATACTTATTTTTTAGACATCTTGTCTATAAGGGATATTATTTCATCTATCTTTTTTTCTTCTTCTCCAGACTGAAAAGCTTCTTTAACACAATGATGCATATGGCCACGAATAACTTCTTTATTTGCCTTTCCTATAATAGATTCTACTGCTAAAAGTTGATTAGATATATCAATACAATATCTATCCTCTTCTATCATTTTTAATATTCCATCAATTTGTCCTCTTGCAGTTTTTAATAATTGGGTTACTTTTTTCTTATCTCCCTTCATAATCCTTGCCACCTTAAGTTTTATCTTCCAAATAATCCTTTCTTAATTTCTACTGAAACTCCTGTAAATCCTGCATCATTTACAGCTTTTAATAAAGTATCATCATTTACTTCTTTTTCTAAAGTTACTACTGCAATTTTCTTCTTTAGATTTACCTTTGCTTCTGATACTCCATCTAATGCTGATAATGCACTTTCTACCTTTGCTTGACAATGTGAACAATTCATTCCATCAACTCTTACTATCTTTTTCATTTCTTCATCTTCTCCTTCTTCAAATTCATTTTCAAAATTTTCTTCATTAATAATATTTTTATCATAAGCTTTAAATAATTTTAATCTTAAAGCATTTGATACCACGCACACTGAACTTAAGCTCATTGCAAAAGCTCCAAACATTGGATTTAACTTCCATCCTAAAATATTATAAAAAACTCCTGCTGCTAATGGAATACCTATTGCATTATAAAAAAAGGCCCAGAATAAATTTTCTTTAATATTTTTTATAACAGCTTTACTAAGTTTAATTGTAGTTACTCCATCTAACAAATCGCTTTTCATAAGAACAATATCAGCAGATTCTATAGCAATATCAGTTCCTGCACCTATTGCAATTCCAACATCAGCTCTTGCTAATGCAGGTGCATCATTTATTCCATCCCCAATCATAGCTACTTTTTTGCCACTTTCTTGTATTTTTCTTACTTCTTTTTCTTTATCTTGAGGAAGAACCTCTGCAATTACTTTATCAATATTAAGTTCTTTTCTAATTGCTTCTGCTGTATTTTTATTGTCCCCTGTTAGCATTACAATATTTATTCCCATGTTTTTAAATTCTTCAATAGCCTTTTTACTTGTAGGCTTTATAGTATCTGCTACAGCAATTACTCCAAATAAAATACTATCATCTGAAAAACATAACGGGGTTTTTCCTTTTTTTGCTAGGTCATTAATTACTTTTTCAAACTTTGAATAATCTATATTATTTTCTTTCATTAAAGATAAGTTTCCTGCATAATAAATTTTATTATTTATTTCTGCTTTAATTCCTTTTCCTGTAATTGAAATAAAATTATCTACATCTAAAAGAGTAATATTTTCTTTTTTTGCCTTTTCTACAATTGCATCTGCTAATGGATGTTCCGAAGGCTTTTCTATAGATGCTGCAATTTTTAATAATTCATTCTTATTTATATTAGAGTTTACAACAATGTCTGTAACTTTAGGTTTTCCTTCTGTTATTGTTCCTGTTTTGTCTAATACAACAGTTTGAATTTTATGGGCAGTTTCTAAAGCTTCTGCAGATTTTATAAGTATTCCATTTTCAGCTCCTTTTCCTGTTCCAACCATTATAGCTACAGGAGTTGCTAAGCCTAATGCACATGGACAAGATATTACAAGAACTGCTATTCCTATTGATAATGAAAATTCAAAGGATTTCCCAACAAGTAGCCATACTATTGTTGAAATTATTGATATTGAAATAACAATAGGAACAAAAACTCCACTTATTTTATCTGCAAGTTTTGCTATTGGTGCCTTTGAAGAACTTGCATCTTCTACTAAAGATATTATTTGTGCAAGAGTTGTATCATCTCCAACTTTTTCTGCTTTAAATTTAAAATATCCATTTTTATTTATAGTTGCAGCAATAACTTTGTCTCCAATATTTTTTTCTACTGGTATACTCTCTCCTGTTATTGCAGATTGGTCTATAGAAGAACTTCCTTGAATTATAACACCATCTACTGGTATACTTTCTCCTGGTTTTACTATAACAATATCATCTTTTAAAACCTCTTCTATTGGTACTATTACTTCTTTGTTATTTCTTAATATAGTAGCAGTTTTAGGTGCTAAATCCATAAGTTTTGTTATAGCTTCTGAAGTTTTTCCTTTAGATTTTTTTTCTAAATATTTTCCTAAAGTTATAAGGGTAAGTATCATTGCTGCTGATTCAAAATATAAATCCATATGATACTTTTCAACTAATTCAAAATCTTGAATTCCAAGACCATAACCCATACGATATATTGCAAATATACCATATACCATTGCTGCTGATGAGCCTATTGCAATTAAAGTGTCCATATTAGGAGACCCTTTAAATAAAGTTTTAAATCCAACTTGATAATATTTTCTATTTACATATACTATAACAAGTGCCAATAAAAATTGAGTCATTCCATAAGATATAGCATTTTCTAAACCACTAAGAAAAGAAGGAAGTGGTAAGCCCATCATATGCCCCATTGATATATACATTAATGGAATTAAAAAAGCAAATGAAATAATTAGGCGTTTTTTCATTTCTTTAATTTCATCTTCCACCCTGATTTTATCACTAACTTTTATTTCATTTTTATTTTTACTAAATACACTTGCTCCATATCCTGCAGAAGTAACTGCTTCAATTATATTATTTTCATCAATTACTTCTTCATTATAATGAACAATCATACTATTAGTAAGTAAATTTACACTAACGGAATTTATTCCTTCAAGCTTTTTCACTGCCTTTTCCACACTAGCTGAACAAGCTGAACAGGTCATTCCTGTAACATTAAATTTTTTATTCATCTTTTTTCGCTCCTTTCACCCCTCCCCTAGGGGGTGTATCATAAATATATCATTTCCTATTTATTTTTTCAATATATATTTATATTATTACCACTAAAAAATCTGCCTTCTGAACTGTTTATTTGCTACTATTTTTAAAAATTATTCAATTAAGATAATCTTCAAAAAAATAAAAAGGCAATATTATTTGCCATTTCAAATAATATTGCCTTTTTTTATTTTTACTTTAATTATTCAACATCTTGTAATGCTGCAAATCCTTCTTCTCCAGTACGAACCTTTATTACATTTTCAATGTTATAAACAAATATCTTACCATCTCCAATGTGTCCAGTATAAAGAACTTTCTTTGCAGTTTCTACAACAGTATCAACTGGAACTTTACTTACTACTATTTCTACTTTAATCTTAGGTAATAAGCTCATTTCAACTTCAACACCTCTATAGTATTCTGCACTACCTTTTTGAACACCACATCCAAGTACATGAACAACAGTCATACCAGTAACTCCTATATTGTTCATTGCTTGTTTTAAAGCTTCAAATTTACTTTCCTTAGCTATTATTACAACCTTCTTAATTGGTGGTTCTCCATCTTTTGTAACCTTATTTTCTGTCTTTTTAGTAGCTGCTACTACCTTTTCTACTGGTACTGCCTCCTCCATAGGAACAACCTTGCTAGTCTTAACTGTATTAGGTATAGTTGTATCTAAAGCTGGCATAAAGTCTGCATAAGAACTTGCTAATCCATGTTCTACCTTATCTAATCCAGCTATTTCTTCTTCTGCTGGTACACGAAGACCAATTGTTTCTTTAATTACTAAAAATACTATTGACATTGTTAATACAACCCAAGCAATTACAGATATAACACCTAAACATTGAATTCCTAAGAAGTGGAATCCTCCACCGTAAAATACACCATCTTCTAATGCAAAGAAACCTGTTAATATAGTACCTGTAGCACCACACATACCATGAACTCCTATAGCACCAACTGGGTCATCTATTTTTAATACTTTATCAATAAATTCTATACCAAAAGTTACTACAAATGCTGCAATTAATCCTATAAAGAATGCTCCAACTGGAGAAACTAAATCACAACCTGCTGTTATTGCAACAAGTCCTGCTAAAGAACCATTTAATGTCATTGAAATATCTGGTTTACCATATCTAAACCAAGTAATTAACATTGTTGCTACTGTTGCTGTTGCTGCTGCCATGTTTGTAGTTATAAAAATATTACCCATTGATGTTAATGTATCATCACCTGTTGCTGAAACAGTTGAACATCCATTAAATCCAAACCAACAGAACCAAAGAATAAATACTCCTAAAGCTCCAAGTGTTAAACTATGTCCTGGAATAGCTCTTGGTTTTCCATCTTTATCATATTTTCCAATACGAGGTCCTAGTATTTTAGCCCCTACTAAAGCTGCTACTCCACCAACCATATGAACTGCTGTTGAACCAGCAAAATCATGGAATCCAAGTTCTGAAAGCCATCCGCCTCCCCATATCCAGTGACCTGATATAGGATATATAACTAAACTTATAATTAAACTATAAACACAATATGATGAGAATTTAGTTCTTTCTGCCATAGCTCCTGATACTATTGTAGCAGCTGTTGCACAGAAAACTGTTTGGAAAATTATATATACAGGAAGTGGAAAAGTTAATCCTAAATGTGAATAATCACCTCTTATTAATAAATCTATTGTACCAATAAATCCATTTCCTTTTCCCATTAAAAGTCCAAAACCAATTACCCAAAATGCTAAAGTACCAATAGCAAAATCCATTAAATTTTTCATTATAATGTTACCAGCATTCTTTGCTCTAGTAAAACCTGTTTCTACCATAGCAAAACCTGCTTGCATAAAAAATACCAATACTGCCCCTAACAATACCCATATGGTATCTACTGATGAAAATTGTTGCATAAAAATTCCCCCTTAATAAATAAAAATAGACCTATACTTTATTTTGGGTTATAATGAAATTAAACCTTAAATAAAATACACGTCTTTGTGTAAGGTTTTGCTTACTAATAGGCACTAATGTTTTCTCAGTCTAAGGGAGTGACTGTAAACCAAAATACCAAAATACTCAAAGAGGATTAATAAACATTAGTGCCCTAAGTAAGCCTATATTAAAATGAATGATAGCTGTGTATAATTAAACACTCCCTTAACGCGAAAAGGTGCTGTAGAATTTTAATAATTCTACAGCACCTTTGCTGTTTATACTTATATAATATTCTAAATTTATTTGTTTGTCAATATATTTTTAGAAAAATACCTTAAAACTTTTATACAAAATATACACCAATATAATTCCTAAAGAAATCCATAATAAAGCTACAATGTATGATGATTTATTTTTCTTCATATTAAAATATTTTCATACTCCTATATTCACTAATTAGGCTATTTAAAAAGTCTACTGTACTTATTGGTACTTTTCCAATAGAGGTTTCTCCTGCAAGAAGAAATCCATTTACTCCATTTTTTAAATGATTGAAAATACCTTCAACTTCTGATAAATTAGCTTCCTTTCCCTCTTTCATACTATTTAAAATATGAGTAGCTATAATAATATCTTTTCCTTTTGCAAGTTTAATTATTCTATCTTCATAAATAGGAACATAAGATATTGAACTCTCTGGTATAAGGTCTCCTCTTCCTATTATTATTCCATCAGCTACTTCTAATATTTCTTTAATATTTTTTATTCCCTTTGGAGTTTCAATTTTAGCCCATATAATAGGTTTAAAATTAAAACTTTTTATATATTTTTTTAAATCAAATATATCCTCTTTTTTTTCTACAAAAGAGGCACTTATTATATCAACTTTATTTTCTATAGCCCACTTTAAGTCTTTTTTATCCTTTAATGATAACCCCAAACCATCTCTTTTAAAGCCCTTTATATTACATCCTTTTTCAGCTCTTACTATTCCACCTTTAATAGCTTCTGCTAATATTCCTGAAGAATTTTTATCTAATATTTTAAATTTCATTGTGTTATCCTTCATTGTTATTTCTTCAATATTATTATTAATTAAAAACTCATTATTTAAATTTAATGGAATAACTTTATTACTATTAAAAGCTCCATTTTGCCCTTCTTTTTTATAAATATCCTCTCCACAAAATAAAACTTTTTCTTTATTATAAACTTTTAAAACATATATAAGCTTAGATGATACTCTTATTTTCCTTCCTGAAAGGTCTTGAAGTATATGTATATTTTCATCAGTTTCTTTTGCTATCTTTATTATTTCTAAAAATTCCTCATAATTGCCATGAGAAAAATTTAGCCTAAGAACATTAGCTCCTGATTTTATTATTTCTTTAATAACTCTCTTTTCTTTAGTGCTTGGTCCTACAGTTGCTATTATATACATAAAATCCCCCTTTTATTTTCTCTATATTTAATCTATTAATAAAACTCTTTAAATATACTTTAGTTCTAAATAATATTTATATTTAATAAACTTTTACTATACTTCATATTAGGAGTGACTTTATGAAATTAAAAAAATTAATTACACCTTTAATATTTTCTTTATTTCTTACTAGTTGTAGTTTTAATGAGCCTAAATATATAAACCTTAAGAAAAAGGAAAGTATAAATTACTATTCTAATGAAGTCTATTTTAAAATTTTAAATAATGAAAAATATACTTTAACTATGTTTGATACAGATGTTTCAAAAAATACAACTATTGATGAAGAAGAACAGGTTATAATTGAAAATTTTTTAAGTTCTTTAACTTCCTCTAACTATTTAAAAAAGAGTGATGATATTTTAAATAAAGAAGCTTTTCATCTTATAATTAAATTTAATGATAATAGCACCTATGTATTTAATATTTATGATGAAAATTTAGTTACTATATATCCTTGGGATGGAGTATTTTCTGAAGATATTATAACCTCTGATAATGTGCCTTTAAGATACAACCTATATGATTTTTGTACTCATATAAAAAATAGAGCTAAACTTTCAGGTTAAATAAAAAGTAGAGTGAATATTTCTAATCACTCTACTTTTTTAAATTTTATTCTATTTAACTTCTTCTAAAAGTCTAAATACTCTCTTATTTAATAAAGGATGTACTTTATTTGGACATAACTCACTTAAAGGTTTTAATACAAAATATCTTTCTTCCATTCTTGGATGAGGTAAAATAAGTTCTTCATCTTCTAATATTAAATTATCATAAAAAACTATATCTATATCAATTATTCTAGGTCCCCATCTTAACTCTCTTACTCTCTTCATTTCATTTTCAATATTTAATAGCTTTTTTAATAAATCCTTTGGTGATAATAGAGTTTTTATTTTTAATGCCCCATTTAAAAATTCATCCTGTTCTAAGTATCCCCAAGGTTCTGTAACTATAAATGAAGATACCTTTTCTATTTTTGTATTTTCTAAATTTTTTATAAAAGATATGGCTTCATTAAGATTTTTTTCTTTATCTCCCATATTACTTCCTATTGAAAGATAAGCTTCATGCCAACTTCTTTCAATTTCAATAGCTGCATAATCTAAATGCCTTCCTATAGGAGCCCAAGGTTTTTTTAATGTAACTTTTACACTTTCAACTATTGGATAATTAATTAAAGTATATTCTGCTACCTTTTCAGCTGCAGTTTCAATTAAGTCATAAGAAGTTTTTGTAAATTCTTTTTCTATTCCATGACAAAGTTCACCATAGTGAACACTTTTAGTTAAATCTCCAGTTTTCCCTGCCTCTTCTAAACTTAAAGTTAATTCTAAGTCTAAAATAAACTTTTGTCCTAAAGTTTTCTCTTCTTGAAATACTCCATGATTTGCAAATATTTCAACATTTTTTAAATATATTTTATCCATAAATCCCTCTATTTAGCTGACAATATTTTATCTGTCATAACTGCCGCTCTTTTATTTTCTAATACATCATGAACTCTTATAAATTCACAACCTTTCATTATTCCAATTACTGTTGTTGCAACTGTTCCTTCAACTCTTTTATCTACTGGTAAATCTAATGTATTTCCTATCATTGATTTTCTTGATGTACCTAAAAGTATTGGAAGTTCTAATCTCTTTATAACATCAAGATTATTCATAACAATTAAATTTTCTTCATAAGTTTTAGCAAAACCTATTCCTGGGTCTAAGATAATATTTTCTCTCTTTACTCCAGCTTCCATTGCTATGTCTATACTTTCTATAAGGTCACTCATAACATCCTTCATTAAATTCTTATAAGGTATATTTTCTCTATTATGCATTAATATGCAAGGGACTTCATATTTTGCAGCAACCTTTGCCATATCTTTATCCTTTTTAAATCCCCATACATCATTAATTAAATCTGCACCAGCTTTTATTGCTTCCTCTGCTGTTTTTGCCTTATATGTATCTATAGATATTGGAACATCAAACTTTTCTTTTATTGCTTTTATTATTGGCACAACTCTCTTTATTTCCTCATCTGCTTCAACAACTTGGAAATTAGGTCTTGTAGATTCTCCACCTATATCAATTATGTCTGCACCATCTTTTATCATTTCTTCTACTCTCTTTATTGCTAATTCAAGTTCATTAAACTTTCCTCCATCTGAAAAAGAATCTGGAGTAACATTTAATATACCCATAATATAAGTTCTTTCACCTAAAACAAATTCCTTGTTACCAATTTTCATTTTTAATGCCCTCTTTCTTATTAAAATTTTATAGTGTAATTTTTTTTATTTTCATCCCAATAACATTTTTCTTTTCCTTTGCAATTAAAGCAATTTCTTGAAAGTTTATCACTTGTATATATTAATTTTGAAAGTTCATCTTCTGAATCCTTTCTGTGATTTTTAATAGCCTTTAATATTTCTTTTTTTTCTTCCTCTGAAAAATTTGTACTTTCTAATATCTCCTTTGAAAGAATTACACTTCCTTCATGATGAGGTGTTCCTTTTTCATATTCTAAAACTCTACCAATATCATGAAGAAGAGCTATAGCATATATAACTTCTTTAGAATATTTCATATTATTTTCTAATACCTGTATATAAGATATTCTTGCTACATCTAAAAAATGTTCTATTGTATGTTTACAAAAAATCCTTTCTTTTTCAAAGACTTCAATTTTTCTTACATATTCTAAGTATTTAGGATTACTTGTAATAATATCTATATTATTCATCCTTAGCTGTTAGCTCCTTCCTGTTTTTCTATTTCCATTTTATATGCTTTTTCAACACTTTTTATTATATCACTATTTTTATAATTTTTATCTTCAAATCTATTAACTTTCATTATTCCCATTAAACTATTTGTAAGAAATATTTCATCTGCATTTTTTATATCCTCTAAAGTTAGTTCTGTTTCTATTACACTAAAGGTTTTAACTACCCACATTCTTATTATTCCATTTAACAGACCACAGCTTATCTTTGGAGTATAAATTTTATTATTTTTTACAATAAATATATTAGCACAACTTGTTTCTGTTACATATCCTTTTTCATTTAAAAATAAAGTATCTTTAAAGCCCTCTTTATTAGCTTTATTTTTTTCAATTATATTTTCTATATAATTTGTTGATTTAACATAAGAAAGTAATGATGTACTATTTCTTATTACCTTTGATAGTTTTAAACTACTTCCTCTTATATAATCTTCTTTTTTATAAGGTATCTCCCTTTCTGTTATTATAATATTTTTAGGAGTTACTAAAACTTTTACTCCTTTGTTTTTTGTAAAATTAAGTGAAATATAATCTAAAAGCATTTCTTCTTCTAATTCCTCTAAGCCAAGCTTTTCCATTCCACTTTTTAATCTTTCTATATGCTCTTTTAAAAATATAGGTTTTTCTAAAAAAAGTATTGTTTCAAAAACTCCTTTTCCAAAGAAAATCCCTTCATCTAAAATAGCTTCTCCTTGTTTATATATAATTCTTCTCATTTTTATAACACCCTAATTAAAGCCTTTCCTTTATCTATTGTTTCAAACCACTCATCCTCTTCTTTAGAGTCATAAGTAATTCCTCCTCCTACTCCAAAATAGGCTTTATTATCTTTTTTAATTATTGTTCTTATAACTATATTAAAATCACAATTTCCTCTTAAATCAAAATATCCTATAGAGCCTGTATATAAATTTCTTCTTAATCCTTCAAGTTCTTCAATTATCTCCATAGCTCTTATTTTAGGAGCTCCTGTTATGGAGCCTCCTGGGAAACATTCTCTTATACATTTTACAGCAGATACTCCCTCTTCTAATTCTCCTTCTATAGTAGAAACAAGGTGAAACACTGTTGCATATTCTTCTATTTTAAAAAGTTCTGTAACCTTAACTGAATTAGGCTTACATACCTTACTTAAATCATTTCTTTCTAAATCTACAATCATTAAAAGTTCTGCTTTATCTTTTTCTGAATTTTCAAGAGCTTTTCTATTTTCCATATCCTCTAAGAAATTTTTTCCTCTTGGTCTTGTTCCTTTTATAGGTCTTGTATGTACCATTTTATCTTTTACATATAAAAATCTTTCTGGTGAAGAGCTTATAACTTGAAAATCATTAAAGTTCATAAAGACTGAAAAAGGAGCTTTATTTATACTTCTAAGTTTTTCATAAATAGAAAAAGATTCTTCTTTATTATAACACCATATTTGCCTTGTCATATTTGCTATATAAACATCACCATTTCTTATATATTCTTTAAGGCTTAAAATTGCTTTTTCATAGCTTTCCTTTTCAAAATTAGAAGTAAATTTATTACTACTTTCTGTTACCTTTACTTCTAAATCTTCCTTATAATTTTTTAATTTTTCTTCAATATCTTCTATTTCTTCTCCCATTCCTAAAGAAGAAATATATGTTTTTTTATTTTGAATATCAAATATTATAAGATTATTATAAAAATTAAATATAGCATCTGGTATTTCTATTTCTTTTTTAGCTGTCTTTGGAAGTACTTCTAGTTTCCTTCCTGTATCATAGGAAAAATACCCTATAGCACCTGATACAAAGGGAATATTACTCTCATAGTTAATCTTATACTTATTTATAAGATTATCTAAGGCTATAAAGGGGTCTTTTTCTTTTATCTCCTTTCCATTTACATATGAAATATTATCTTTATATGTAAAGTTTAAAAAAGGATTTAGTCCTATAAAAGAAAACTTTGATAAATTTTTATCTTCCTTTGAACTATCTAAAAAAACAGTGTCTTTTTCATCTTTAAATATTTTATATACATAAAATGGATTAAAATTATTTTTTAATTCTTTTATTTTAAAGTTTATTTCTCTCAAAATTTTTACACTCCATAATAAAATTATTTAAAAGCTTATGGCCTTCTTCTGTAAGTTCTGCTTCTGGATGAAACTGAACTCCATATATAGGATAATTTCTATGTTCTATTCCCATTATTACTTTATCCTTTGTTTCTGCTGTTATTTCTATTTCTTTTGGCAAGGTTTCTCTATCTATAATAAGAGAATGGTATCTTGTAACCTTTAAAGGATTTTTTAAATTTTTAAATATTCCTTTATTATTATGATAAACTTCACTTACTTTTCCATGTATAGGATAATCTCCTTTTATTATTTTTCCTTTAAATGAATATCCTATACATTGATGACCTAAACATATTCCAAGTATAGGTAGTTTTCCTTTAAATTCATTTATTATATCTAAACATATTCCTGCTTTTGTAGGGTCTTTAGGTCCTGGAGATATTATTATTCCTTCAATATTTTTCTTCTTTATCTCTTCTATAGTTATCTTATCATTTCTATAAACTAATATTTCTTCATCTAATTCTTTAATATATCTTACTAGATTATAAACAAATGAATCATAATTATCTATCATTAATAACATAAATTTTCTCCTTAAGTTTCTTTAAGCCTTTTTCTTTAATTTTTATAAAATTTACTATAAAATAAAAAACATAAATATTATTTTAAAATAAAATTGTATATTATAAAAATAACAAATTAAATTATAACATATTTACATATTGAAAGGAGGTTTTATATAGTCATTTAAAATATACTCAAACATAATCAAGTGTAATATAACATAATTGAGATAATTATGTTTTTGTAAAAATTATAAACCTAAAGAATTTGCAGAACTTTTAAATATATTTGTATTAACATTAGAAAGATAATGCTAGAAAAACTTTTGAATAATATTAAAATTATATGTAAATAATAATTTTAAGTAAAAATGTAATTAAGGAGAACATAAAAGTTTTGAAAAGGGCATATAAAACAGAAATAAAACCAACAAAAAAACAAATTCAAAAAATTAATCAATCTATTGGTATATGTAGATGGCTTTACAATTCATATATCGCCAAAAATAAGGAATTGTATGAGTTATATAAACAAGACTTAATTCCTAAAGAAAAAGCATTTATGTCTGCTAATGATTTTGATAAGTATATTAACAATGAAATTAAAGTATTAGAAGAATATAAATGCATAAATAATTGTGGAGCTAAAGCAAGAAAAAAAGCTATACAAAATGCTGAAACTGCTTACAAAAGATTTTTTAATGGGCAAAGTAAGTTTCCAAGATTTAAAAAGAAAAATAAATCTGATGTGAAAGTATATTTTCCCAAGAATAATAAAGGTGACTTTAAAATAGAACGTCATAGAATAATGATACCTACATTAAAAAATGTAAGATTAAAAGAATATGGATATATAAAAGTAGGTGCAAAAGTTATTAGTGGAACAGTATCTAAAAAAGCTGATAGATATTATGTATCAGTTGTTATTGATGTTCATATGCCCATTGTTTCTAAAAATACAAATGAAGGAATAGGTATAGATTTAGGTTTAAAGGATTTTGCAATATGTTCAAATGGTGAAAAATATAAAAATATAAATAAAACAGAAAAAATAAGAAAAATAGAAAAGAAATTAAAAAGAGAGAAGAAAAAACTCTCAAAAAAATATGAAAATTTAAAAAAGAAAGGAGTAACTGCTACTAAATCAAATATAAAAAAACAAATAGTTAAGGTACAAAAACTTCATCATAAATTAGACAATATAAGAACTGATTATGTTAACAAAACAATTTCAAATATAATAAACCAAAAACCAAAGTTTATTACTATTGAAGATTTAAATGTAAAAGGAATGATGAAGAATAAACATTTATCTAAAGCAGTAACTAATCAAAAATTTTATGAATTTAGAAGTAAATTAACAAATAAGTGCAATGCTTTAGGAATTGAATTAAGAATTGTAGATAGATTTTATCCTTCAAGTAAACTATGCCACTTATGTGGTTCTATGAAAAAAGACTTAAAATTAAAAGATAGAATTTATAAATGTAATTGTGGATATATTGAAGATAGAGATTATAATGCAAGTCTTAATTTAAGAGATTGTTTAACTTATAAAATAGCACAATAAAAGCTATTGTAAGTATGTACCCATGGCTAGTGGGGAATTTACGACTGTGAAGTATTATACCAAATGTAAGTAGCTTTGAAGTTATTCATTGCCAAAACAGATACGTTGAAACAGTAAAATTCTTAAAATGTTTATATTTGATTACATTTTAAGTAGCAGATAATACAATGATAAAAGTTGATTTGCATACACATAGCACCTGTTCTGATGGTCTTCTTACTCCAGAAGAAGTAGTAGAAAGAGCTTATAAAAAATCTGTAAAATATTTAGCTTTAACAGACCATGATACAGTTAAAGGACTTGATATTGCTAAAAAAAAGGCTAAAGCTTTAGGAATTAATTTTATTCCTGGAATTGAGCTTTCTACTGATTATAATGGAGAAAGTATTCATATTTTAGGCTTTTTTAAAGATGAAAGCTATAAAAATCAAGAATTTCTTAATTTTCTTAAATCCCTTAAAGAAAAACGTGACTTAAGAGCTATAAAAATCATTGAAAAACTTAAAGAAGAATTTAATATTATAATTGATAAAAATAGTATTTTTAAAAAAGCAAAGGGAAATGTTATTGCAAGACCTCATATTGCCTATGAAATTATAGAAAATGGATATAATTATACTAAAGATGAAATATTTAATAAACTTATTGGGAAAAACTGCCCTGCATATGTTCCTACAACTAAAATTCCAACTAAAGAAGGGGTAAAACTTTTAAAAAAATATAATGCTTTAGTGTTTTTAGCCCATCCAATTTTAATAAAAAAATCTCCTCTTACAGATTTTTTACCTTTTAATTTTGATGGAATTGAAGGAGTTTATTTTCAAAATTCAAAGGAAGATGAAGAAAGATTTATTAAATTTGCTTTAGAAAATAATCTTCTTATAAGTGCAGGTTCTGACTGTCATGGAGACTTTAATGGAGATAGTAGACATGGAGATATTGGTTGTATGAACCTAAATAAAAAATATTTAAAAGCTTTTTATAATAAATATTATTCTTAAAAAATTTTTTATAATTTATTCTATTTTTTTAACTTATTTCTTTTATTAAGCTTTATTATTAATTTAAAAAGTTATCTATAATTTTAAATGTATAAAAAATAAAAATAGTAGTTCTCTTATATAAGTTTTTCATACAAGAGAACTACTATTATTTTATTTTATGTCACTTACTGCATTCATTCTAGATGTAATTGTATCAACAGCTGTTATATCTGACATTTTTGAATGTCTATAGTTAACTGCTGCAGCTTCTATAATAACTGCTATATTTCTTCCTGGTCTTACTGGAAGGGTAAGCTTTTTAATTTTTACTCCTAGTATTTCCATATATTCATCATCTATTCCTAATCTATCATAGTCTGAATCATCTTTCCAATGTTCAAAATGCATAGCTAAAGTTATTCTTTTTTTAGATTGAACAGAACTTAGACCATATAAAGCTGTTACATCTATTATTCCAATTCCTCTTACTTCAAGCATTCCAAAAGTAATTTCAGGAGAACGACCTGAAAGCTCTCCATCAACTTCTTTAATATCTACAGCATCATCTGTAACTAATCTATGCCCTCTTTTTATAAGCTCTAAAGCAACTTCACTTTTACCAATTCCACTTTCTCCTGTTATTAAAATACCTACACCATAAACATCCATTAAAACTCCATGAATTCTTGTTTCTGGTGCTAAATTATCAGCCATATACATTGTGTAATTTGTTACAAGCTTTGTTGTTGAAAGATTACTTCTTAAAACCCATATATTTTTATTTTTAGCTGCTTCTATAAGTTCTTTATGTGGTTCTAAATGTCTTGATATTACTATACAGCTTAAATTTTCATAAGAGAAAAACTTTTTTAATCTTTTTTTTCTAACTTCTGCTTTCATGTCTTCTAAAAAGCTCCATTCAGCTTTTCCTATTACTTGAAGTCTTTCTGGAGTAAAATAATTATAAAAACCTGCAAGTTGAAGCCCTGGTCTGTTTACATCGTTTACTGTTATTAATTTATCTTCTTCTCCTTCAAGTAATACTTCTAAGTCAAAATCTTCTATAAATTTTTTTATTGTTACTGATGCCACTTGCTTCTTCCTCCCTTTTTCTTTGGTTCTATACCATCTAATTGTGCTTTAAAGTTACGTTTTACATTATCTAAATATCTTTTTCTACAAAGTGCTTGTAATTCCTTTTCTTCCTCTGTTAATTCCTCTTCTTGGCTTTTTTTATAAAGGAAATTAATATTTTCAATAACCTCTTCTATTTTCATTGAATCTATTTTTTCTTTTAAACTCATCTTAAAAATTCTCCTTAATTATTTCTACTTAGATTTATTTTACATATATTTTCTTATATTATCAATATTTCTTTCGACATTTTATAACTCTATATATTATATTTTATACAATTTTAATATATTTAACAAAAATAAAAATACCTCAATATAAAATTGAGGTATTGAATGCTATTATTTCCCAACATGCCGGTGCCTATACATCCAAACCTGCTACTCGCAGGTGGGTTAAGCTTCAGATTACTTCTGCCTTCTTCTAGTTACTAAAGCCCGACATCCATAACCATATTGCAAATCCCGTATATATAATGTAGGTTGAACATAATAAGCTTGTCGCACACATCAGGAATGTTTTCTATAAACATTATAACACATTATTTTAACAATGCAATATATTATTTTATTCCATATATTCCATTAATATGTCATCCATATCATCAAGTTCTTCATTTGTTATTATTGCTACAAATTTCATATAATCAGCTGTTTTAGCAGTCATTTCTAGTGCTTTATGAGCTGTTATAACTTCAAATTCTTCGCTTACTTCTTCCATTACTTCTTCTACATTATCATTTGCTATGTCACTTAAATAGCTTAAATACCAATCAGTATACCACTCTGCACTTTCACTTTCTAAGTCGCTTTCCTCATTTGCATAAGCTCTAGCTGCACTTAATTCATCTTTATCAAAATCATAATAAAACTTAATTATAGAATAGTTTTCTTCAGATTTTATTTCTTCTATTTCTGATAAACCATTATCTTGTAAAAAATTTTCTATTTCTGATATTTCCATATATATATGTAACTCCTCTAATAAATTAATTTCTTATATTCTTTTTTAACTGCAAGAAATTCTTTATCATCTTCTACTAAATTTAATTCTTCTTTTCCTTCTATATTATCAACTCTAAATATAAGAATATCTTCATTTTCATTACCTATTTGTGATAATAATAAATATTCTTTATCTTCTAAATATATTCTTGCTACTGCTTCAAAATCAACTTTATTACCATCTTCGTCTTTAAAAGACATAATTTGTCTTTCTTCCATTTTTTAATCATCTCCTACTGTTCTTATAATCATATACTACCTTATTTTATTAAAAGTCACAATATTTTTATTATATTAGATTAGTTATATTATCTTTTTTAATAATATATTCTAAATGAAGTGCTCTAGTTAAAGAAACATAAAGAAGTCTTTCATCTAATAAATTACTTTTATAATTTTCTTCACTTGGATTAAATATTATAGTAGCATCAAATTCTAATCCTTTAGTTAAATAAGATGGAATTATAACAAAATTATTATCCATTGTTTTTTCTTTACCCTTTATTAAAGCAAATTTATTTTTACTTTTTCTTTTTAAAACTTTAGATAAATTTAAAGCTTCATTTCCATCTTTAGTTATTATAGCAATACTATTTTTTTCTTTTTCTATTACTTCTTTAACTATTTCATCAATTTTTTTTGCACAATCTTCTTCTGAAGAAACTTCTATTGTTTTAGGTTTTTCTCCATGTCTTAATACTGGAAGGGCATTTTTAAGGCCAAGATTTTGAGATTCTAATGCTTTTTTTGCAAAATCTATTATTTCTACAGTTGACCTATAGCTTTGAGTTAGCTGAATATAAGTAGCATCTCCATTAAATAAGCCTTCTGTTATATCTTCCCACTTTTCAATTCCTTTGTAATAATAAATTCCTTGAGCTAAGTCTCCAACTAAAGTTAAAGAATTTCCCTTTGCTAGTTTATTTACAACATATATTTGAAAAGGACTATAATCTTGAACTTCATCTACTACAATATGTTGATACTTTTCTTTTTCTAAAACTCCCTCAAGAAGAATTTTTATATATGAAAGAGCTGCTAAATCATCTTCATCTATTATATTTTCATTATAGTTTTTATTATATTCTTCTTTCATAAAAGTATATAATTCTTTTGAAATTTTTCCATCTGTTGCTATATAAAACAATGCTTCATTATTAAAAAAGTTATAATATATATCTTTTGAATCAATTTCTCTCCATCTTTTAAAATAATCATTAAATTCATTTTTAGAGTTCTTTTTTATATTATCCTTTATCTTATCTCTTTCATTATAAATTTCTATAAGTTTTTCTCTTCTTTCTTTAGAATCTTCTAAACTGTTTCTTATACTTTGAATTCTTCCTTCCCATTCTCTATCTACTTTTAATATAAGTTGTTCTATTCTTTCTTTTAATTTTAAATTTAAATATCTTTTTATTTCATCTTTTCTTTTGTTAATAGGATAACTTCTTAAATCTTTAGTGTATAATCTTACTATTTCCTTTTTGTTAAATAGAATTTCATCACCAATTTTAATATGCTTTATCTCTAATGCTTCCCCTTCTATTAAAGATATATACCTATCAAGAAATTTTCTAAATTCCATTGAGCCTCTAAGTTTTGAAGATTTTAATGTTAAATTTACTTTATCTTTATTTTCTTCTTCCATTACATATTTTAATTTTTCATCTTTATTATATATTTTACCCTTTATTTTAAATTGTTTAGAAACAAGTTTTTCAAAGGTACTTTGTTTAACTTCCCCTGCTCCAAGGTTTGGTAAAATTTCTGATATATAATCTAAAAATAGGGCATTTGGAGCTAAAACTAAAATATCATTTCCTTTCATAGTATCTCTATATCTATATATTAAATAGGCAAGTCTATGAAGTGCTATTGTAGTTTTCCCAGAACCTGCAGAACCTTGAACTATTATAGGAAGATTTTTGGGCCATCTTATTATGTCATTTTGTTCTTTTTGAATTGTTGCTACAACTTCCTTAAGTTTTTTTCCTCTGCTTTCCTCTAAGTTTATCTTTAAAAATTCATCAACAAGCTCCTTTCCTTCTTCTCCATTTATCATAAGCTCGTTTATTCCTTCATCAAAGATTTCTTTTATATCTCCATTTTTAAATAAAAACTTTCTCTTTAATGTAAGAGTGCCATTTATAACTCCTCCTGGGGCTTTATAACTTGCTTCTCCTCCTGTTCCACTATAATAAAGGTCTGCAACTGGTGCTCTCCAATCAACAACAACCTCTTCTCCTTCTTTAGTATTAATTATTCCTTTTTTACCTATATAAATACTTTCATCAAGTCTTTTATGCTCTCTAAAATCAATTCTTCCAAAGTAAGGTTCTTCTAAAGCTTCTTTAAAGCTATTAATATCCTTTGCTAAAACATTATAAATTTTCTCTGTAGTTTCTTTTTCTTCACTATAACTTCCTTTAGCTTCTTTACTTAAAGCTCTTACTTTACTTTCTACATTATCAAGATTTTTTTGTTTTTCTTCTAATTCATCCTCTATAAGCTTTCTTTTAACTGAAAGAACTTCTTTTTCTTCTTGCATTTTATCTTTCATAAAACTACCTACCTTTAAAAAAATCACTTTTACCATTATAGCAAAAAATATAATCTTATTGAATATAGTTTAAAAAAAGTGAAAAAAATCTTAGGTTATTATTTTATTTAGCCATTTTTCTAAATCACTGCTTCATAAAATAATACGCCTAAGATTTTAAATATAACTTTATTATTTTTTAACTAAATACTTTTTTAGCTATTTCTGCAGATTCTTTTGCATCCTTTGCATAATAATCTGCCCCTATCATATCTGCATATTCTGGTGTAAGAACAGCACCACCTACAAATACTTCACCCTTATATCCATCTTCTTTTAATGCCTTTATTGTAGCTTCCATACTCTTTAAGGTAGTTGTCATAAGTGCACTTAATCCAACAAGCCTTACTCCATTTTTCCTTGTTTCAGAAACTACAGTTTCTATAGGTACATCTTTTCCTAAATCTATTACTTCATATCCATAGTTTTCTAATATAACCTTAACTATATTCTTTCCAATGTCGTGAATATCTCCTTCAACTGTAGCTAAAATTATCTTTCCTTTTGAAATTCCTGCTTCACTTTTTAAAACAAGCCTTTCCTTTATAACTTCAAAAGCTTTTTGCACTGTTTCTGCAGATTGTATAAGTTGTGGAAGGAATATTTCCCCTACTTCATATTTCTTTCCTACCTCATCAAGGGCTGGAATTAAAAGCTCATTTACAACTTCAAGTTCTTCCATATTTTCTAAAGCCTCTTCTGTAGCCTTTTTAGCTTCATCTTTAAGACCTTTTATAACAATATATTTTATATCTCTTTCTCCTAAGTCTTTATCATCTTTTTTACTTTCAGCTGTTTTTACTCCTCTTTCAACCTTTGCATTACCATATAAAGAAATAAACTTTTCTGAACCCTTATCTATATTAGCAAGAACATTATATGAATTTATAACATCCATCATTCCTCTACTATTTGGATTCATTATAGGTAAGTCTAATCCATTTGCAATAGCTAAAGCTAAAAAGGTTTCATTAATTAAATCTCTGCAAGGAAGACCAAAGGAAATATTAGAAACTCCTAAAAGAGTTTTTACTCCTAATTCTTCTTTTACTTTTCTAACAGCTTTTAAAGTTTCTTGAACTTCAGCTTGTTGAGCAGAAGCTGTTAAAACTAAACAGTCTATAAATACATCCTTTTTATCTATTCCATAATCTGCTGCTCTTTTTACTATTTTTTTGGCTATTTTAAATCTTTCCTCACAAGTTGGTGGAATTCCTCTCTTATCTAGTGTTAATCCAACAACACTTGCTCCATATTTTTTAACTACAGGAAGAATTTTATCTAAAACTTCATCTTCCCCATTAACAGAGTTTACAATAGGCTTTCCATTATATTTTCTAAGGCCTGCTTCTATTATATCTGGATAAGAGGAATCTATTTGAAGAGGAGCATCTATAATGCTTTGAATTTCTTTAATTACCTTTAGCATCATTTCCTTTTCATCAACCTCTGGTGCTCCTACATTTACATCTAATATTTCAGCACCTGCCTCTACTTGTTCAATAGCTTGTTTTAAAACATAATCTAAATCATTATTTTTTAAAGCTTCTTTAAATATCTTCTTACCAGTTGGATTAATTCTTTCTCCAATTACTTTTACACCTTCAATTTTTACTATTTTTGAAGGTGTACATACAGCTGAAAAATTTACTTTTTCTCTTTGAACTCTTTTATTATTATCTGCAATTTCTCTAAGAGCTTTTATAAAGTCTGGAGTTGTACCACAACATCCTCCAATTATACTTACACCTTCATCTACAAACTTCTTAATCCAACTTGAAAATTCATCTACTGTTATATCATATACAGTTTCTCCAAAGGATATTTTAGGAAGTCCTGCATTTGGTTGAGTCATTACTGGAAGATTTGTTGAAGATATTATTCTCTTTACTATAGGCATTAATTCTTTAGGTCCTAAAGAACAATTAACTCCAACAGCATCTGCTCCTAATCCTTCTAAAGTTATTGCCATACTTTCTGGAGTACATCCTGTAAAGGTTCTTCCATTTTCCTCAAAGGACATTGTACAAAATACTGGTAAATTAGTATTTTCTTTAACTGCAAGAAGGGCAGCTTTAGTTTCATAAAGGTCTGTCATAGTTTCTAAAAGAATTAAATCTGCCCCTGACTTTTCCCCTTGAACAACTTGTCTTTTAAATATTTCATAGGCTCTATCAAAACTTAAAGTTCCCATTGGTTCTAAAAGATGTCCTATTGGTCCAACATCTAATGCTATATAAACATTTTTATCTTCCCTTGCTTCTTGTGCTATTTTTACAGCAGAATCTATAATTTCTTCTACTGAAAAGCCAGTACTTTCAAGCTTTAATTCATTTGCTCCAAAGGTATTTGTTGAAATAACCATAGCTCCATTGTCTATATATTCTTTATGTATCTTTTTTATTATTTCTCTTTCTCTTATATTTAAAACCTCTGGATTTTCCCCAAGCTTTAGCCCATTTTTCTGAAGCATTGTTCCCATAGCTCCATCAAACACCAAAATATTATCTTTTATTAATTCTTTAACTTCCACAGCTTTTCCCCTCTCTTCTAAAACTACAGTTTTCATAGTTTTTACAAACTTCACAGCCCTTTTTCTTAACTTCCATATCCTTTGGAATTAAGCCTATTATAGCTGTTACAGATTTTCTTGGCATTAGTAAATTACTTTCTGAAACTGTAAGTCCTATTGTTTTATCTGCTCTTAGTGCATTTACAAAATTCTTTTGTACATCTAATGGTAAATCTCCATATCCTGGACTATATCTAAAGGTTATTCCTAAATTTTCTTTTAAGGCTTCTTCTTTAACCTTTTCTTCAATTTTATCACATATTTCTTCAACTGCTGTTGTTGCACAAGAATCTAATATTAATGCCTTTGTAAGATTTATTCTTTCATATAATCTTGTTTTTTGTTCTATAAAATTTCCTAAAGTTACAGCCATTAAAACTACTTTTTTAGCAGATTTTAAATGCTCTTTTATGTCATTTCCTTCTAAAATTAAATTTGTTCCATCAATTAATACCCCATTATCAACTAATGTTTTTGTATATTCTGCATAAACAAATTTAGGGTTTATTATATTTTTAGTTTCTTCAATACATTCAGTAATTAAATTATTAATATTATCATCTATTTTTTGAGAAGATTTATAGCCTAAATATCTAAGAACTTCTTCTCTAGGAATATTTATTTCACCTAATTGAAACATATTATTCACCATAAATATTTAAAGAAAATCCTTTCTCTAAAACTTCTTTTGCATATTCCTTTGCTCCAAATAGTGATAAATCTCTATAATTTCCACATTGTATTTCATTTGCAGCAGGCATTTCTTCAGCTTTTAATACATCTTTTAATGCACTTTCTAAAGCATTTTTTATTTCTTCTGGGTTTCTATCTCCCCATATACTTAGATAAAATCCTGTTCTACATCCCATTGGAGATAAATCTATAACACCATCTAAATAAGTTCTAAGTTCATGGGCTAATAAATGTTCAAGTCCATGCATAGCAGCTGTACCAAAAGATTCTTTATTAGGTTGAAGAAATCTTAAGTCAAACTTACTTACCTTGTCTCCTTTTTCTCCTTCTAAAACACAACACTTTCTTACATAAGGTGCTTTAACCTTTCTGTGATCTAATTCAAAACTTTCTACCTTTTCCATTATATTATCCTCCTAGTTTTGTATTTAAATTATTTTAACTAAATAAAATTTCATTTTATAAAAAATACCTAAAGAAAACTTTCTCTAGGTATAATAATACTAAAATCACTGTCTTGTTTCAACTAAACATAATAATTATCTTTTTAATAAAAGAAGTACTATAGATGTAAGACTACAAACTAAACTTATAAGTATTATGTAACTTACAACTTGATTTGTACTCATTCCTCTTTCTTTTAATCTAAAATGCATTTGACTTCTATCAGCTTGATATACTGGTTTTCCCTCACGAAATCTTTTATATATAACAAATAAATTATCAAATATAGGTACTGCTAATGCTAATATTGGAATAAAAAGACTCATCACTGTAGTACTTTTAAAAGCTCCATCTAAAGCTATTATACTTAATAAAAATCCTATAAGATTTGCTCCTGAATCACCCATAAATATTTGAGCTGGATGTTTATTAAATTTTAAAAATCCAAGTATAGCTCCTCCTAAAACACAACAAGTTAGTGCAGACCATTCTTGACCTAATATTATTGCTGCAAAGAAAAATGTAAAACAAGAAACTAAAGATATACCTCCAGCTAATCCATCCATTCCATCAGACCAATTAATTACAGTAGTAACACCAAATATCCATGTTATTGTTAATATAAGCTGAAGCCATTCTGGAAGAAATATATATGTATTTGTAAAAGGATTATCAAAGCCTGTAAAAACAACTCCATTTTTATATACTATAAATGCTGCTAAAATCTGAACTGCAAATCTTGGATAGATAGGGAATTCCTTTCCTACAGATTTATAGTGGTCATCAACTAATCCTATTCCTAATATTAAGGTAGAGGCTATAAATACAGCTAATTGAAAATCAAATCTTTGCACTCTAAGTAGAAAATATATACTAAAAAAGGCTATATACATTCCCACTCCTCCACATAATGGAATAGGTGCTCTATGTTGTTTTCTCTTAGTTGGTTTATCAGTAAACCCTAACTTAATTGCTAACTTCATTAACATTGGTATAATTAAATAAGCCATAAAAAAAGCTAACAATACTCCTAATATATATTTCATAAATATACTCCTTATCTTCTTGTGAATAAGCTAACTATTAATTTTTCTAAAATAAATTAATTATGGTTACATTGTTTTAACATTTATAATGAATTATAATCATTTACATAAAATTATACTATTATATGATTTTTTTATCAATTACAAATATCTTAATATTACTTTAATAAATTATATACAAAAAAAGCATAGTGAATATATAATTTCCTATGGACTAAAAAAAGATATTAAAGTAGAAAAGTCTACCTTAATATCCTTTAAATATTTTATCCTCTTTGGTCTATCATACTCTTAACTTTCATAAGTCTTGTAGTTGCAGCTCTTTCGTTTTCGTCAAGCTTCATTCTTATATATCTGATAGTTTCTTTTAATTGAGGAATTGTCATATATTCAAGAGCATTAACTCTTCTTCTAGTTTTCTCAATTTCATCTGCCATAAGTTGCCCTGATTTTTCTACCTCTGCAAGTTCTAAAAGCTTTGGAAGTATGCTATATAACTTAGATATAGCATCATCAAGTTCAGAAGAAGTATTTGCAAATCCATAAGGGAAAATGCTTCCCTCATCCCCTTCAAGCTCACGCTTAAAATTCATTACAGGAACTGGTACACTCATAACATTCTTCTCACCAACTTCAACAGTTATGTGTTCTTTTGGACAAGCTATAGCTTCCTCTAAAAATTCTGAACTCATTACAGCTCTTGCCATAACAAAATCCTTTAAAGAACCTTCTAATTCAGCTTCAACTTCTTTTCTTAAAGTGTTGTTATATTTTATAAGATTAATGAATTGTCTCATTAATTCATCTTGCTTATCCTTTAGAAGCTTATGGCTTCTTGTTGAGGTTGCTAGTCTTTTCTTTAGCTTAGTAAGTTCCATTCTGGTTGGATTAACATTTAAAATTGCCATAGGCTATTCTTCCTTTCTTGGCATATATTTTTCAAGGTATTCATCTCTAATTCTCTTAAGCTCTGTCTTAGGAAGCATACTTAATAATTTCCATCCAAGATCTAGAGTTTCAGTAATTGTTCTGTTTGTAGTAAATCCTTGAGAAACATACTCTTCTTCAAAGGCTTCTGCAAACTTTGCAAGTTTTTTATCAGTTTCTGAAAGTGCTGATTCACCTAAGATAGCTGATAATTCTTTTGCTTGCTTACCTTGAGCATAAGCTGAGAATAATTGGTTCATTGTATCAGCATGGTCTTCTCTTGTCTTGTTTTTACCAATACCTTTATCTTTAAGTCTTGATAGAGAAGGTAAAACATCTATTGGAGGCATTATACCTTTTTTGTATAATTCTCTTGAAAGAATTATTTGTCCTTCTGTTATATATCCAGTTAAGTCTGGAATTGGGTGTGTTTTATCTTCTTCAGGCATTGTAAGTATAGGAATTTGAGTTATTGAACCTTCTTTTCCTTTTATTCTTCCTGCTCTTTCATATAAAGTTGAAAGGTCAGTGTAAAGATATCCTGGATATCCTCTTCTTCCTGGAACTTCTTTTCTAGCTGCTGATATTTCTCTTAATGCTTCTGCATAGTTTGTAATATCAGTCATAATAACAAGAACGTGCATTCCTTTTTCATAAGCTAAGTATTCAGCTGTAGTTAATGCCATTCTTGGAGTAGCTATTCTTTCAATAGCTGGGTCAGATGCTAAGTTCATAAATAGAACTGATCTATCTATAGCACCAGTCTTTTTAAATTCATCAACGAAGAATTGTGCTTCTTCAAAAGTTATACCTATAGCTGCAAAAACAACGGCAAACTTAGAATCTGAGTTAAGAACTTTTGCCTGTCTAGCAATTTGTGCTGCTAATTGTGCATGAGGAAGACCTGATGCAGAGAACACTGGAAGTTTTTGTCCTCTAACTAGGGTGTTAAGTCCATCAATAGCAGAAATTCCTGTTTGAATAAATTCTGATGGATAGTCTCTAGCCATTGGGTTTATAGCTTCACCATTTATGTCTCTTCTTTCTTCTGGAATTATTTCAGGACCATTATCATTTGGTCTACCCATTCCATCAAAAACTCTTCCTAACATATCTTCAGAAACACCAATTTCAAGTGGTCTTCCTAAGAATTTAACTTTAGTACCTTTTAGATTAATTCCTGTAGAACCTTCGAAGATTTGTACCATTGCTTTAGAGCCATTAACTTCTAGAACCTTACCTCTTCTTTTTTCTCCAGTTTGTAATTCTATTTCAACTAGTTCATCATATTTAACACCTTCAACACCTTCAACAACCATCAAAGGTCCAACAACTTCAGTAACTGTTCTGTATTCCTTAAGCATCTAGTACACCTCCCTCATTAATTAAGTTATCAATTATAGCTTTTAAATCTACTGCTATTTGGTCAATCTTTTCTATTTCATCTTCATGAACATACTTACTTCTTGCTATTCTATCAATAATTTCATCTTGTTCTAATATCTTATTTAAATAAACTCCAGCTTTTAATGCTCTTTCAGCTTCTCTTCTGAAAGTAATTATAAGCTTTAACATCTTATATTGTTTATCTAATGATGTATAAGTATCTATTTCATGGAATCCATTTTGTTGAAGATAGTCTTCTCTTATTGATTTTGCAACTTGAAGTTTTAATCTATCTGATTCTGATAAAGCATCTATACCAACAAGTCTTACGATTTCTTGAAGGTTAGCTTCATCTTGAAGTATAGACATACATTCTTGTCTTAAGCTAGACCAATCTGAAGCAACATTTTCATCCATCCATTTGTCAATACTATCTTGATATAATGAATATGAATTTAACCAGTTAATTGATGGGAAGTGTCTTTGATATGCAAGTTGAGCATCTAGTCCCCAGAACACTTTAACAATTCTAAGTGTTGATTGTGAAACTGGTTCTGATATATCTCCTCCTGGAGGTGATACTGCACCAATTGCTGTAATTGCACCTTCTCTTCCATCTTTACCTAAACATACAACTTTACCAGCTCTTTCATAGTAATCTGCAAGTCTTGAACCTAGGTAAGCTGGGTATCCTTCATCACCAGGCATTTCTTCAAGTCTACCAGACATTTCTCTTAAAGCCTCTGCCCATCTTGAAGTTGAGTCTGCCATAATTGAAACTGAATAACCCATATCTCTAAAGTATTCTGCAATTGTTATTCCTGTGTAAATAGAAGCTTCTCTAGCTGCAACTGGCATGTTTGAAGTATTAGCTATAAGAACTGTTCTCTTCATTAAGCTTTCGCCAGTTTTTGGGTCTTTTAGTTCTGGAAATTCATTTAAAACGTCTGTCATTTCGTTTCCACGTTCACCACAACCAACGTAAACAACTATTTCAGCATCTCCCCATTTAGCTATTTGGTGTTGAACAACTGTCTTACCAGCTCCGAATGGTCCTGGTACTGCTGCTGCTCCACCTTTTGCTACTGGGAAGAAAGTATCTATAACTCTTTGCCCTGTAGTCATTGGAGCTGCTGGGTTTAATTTTTGTGCATATGGTCTACCTTTTCTTACAGGCCATTTTTGCATTAATTTAATATTTTTATCTCCATTTGCAGTTTCAACTACTGCAACTGTTTCTTCAATTGTGAAATCTCCACTGTTTATTGATTTTATTGTACCTTCAATTCCATAAGGAATCATTATCTTTTGAACAACAACTGTTGTTTCTTGAACTGTACCTATAACATCTCCAGAAGAAACCTTATCTCCTACGTTAGCAGTAGCTACAAAAGGCCATTTCTTCTCTCTGTTTAATGATGGAACTGCAATACCTTTCTTTAAGAATGCTGATTGAGCAGCTTCCATAAATGCATCTAATGGTCTTTGTATTCCATCAAACATTGATTCTATAAGTCCTGGTCCAAGTTCTACACTTAGTGGTTCTCCAGTTGTTATAACTGGGTCTCCAGGTCCTATTCCTGCAGTTTCTTCATATACTTGGATTGATGCCTTATCTCCTCTCATTTCTATGATTTCTCCAATAAGACCACTTTTTCCAACTTTACAAACATCATATATATTTGCTTCATCCATACCTTCAGCAACAACTAAAGGTCCTGAAACTTTAATTATCTTTCCGGTCTTCACCTTACCAACCTTCCTTCCTATAAAATATTAACGCCTACAGCTTTTTCTACGTTATCACTGATTCTTTGAGTACCTATATTTAATGTTCCTTGATTACTTGGAATTAATATTACAGCTGGAAGTACCATTTTATTGTATCTTTCAATAGTTTCTTCAATATCCTTTGCAACTTGTTCAGTTACAAATATAACTGCGTAATCATTCATTGCCATTTTATCTATAGTTTTTCTAGCCTCATCAGGTTCTACAACAGGGAAAACGTCTATTCCTAAAGCTTTAAATGCTAAAACTGAATCTTTATCTCCAACAACACCTATTTTTTTATACATAAATATCACGCAGCCTTTCTCTAATTACTTCCCCAGTAATATTATTGAGTTTGCCAACCATAATAATTCTAACAACTTTTATTTCTGTTTCCTTTGCATAGATATATGCTAATAAAGGTTCTCCTCCAAATGGAATCATCTTAGCTTCCTTCATAATATCCATTATGTAATTATCAATTAACTTTTCAAGTAAACTAGCAGAACCATTTTTTATATATGAATCTACACCACTTTTTAATACTTCTGAATAATTAGTGAAGCTTAATTTATTTGGAATATTTTCTGTTGCATCTGTAAGTAATGTTACAAGAGTATCTTTATCAATAAAGCCTCCCTCAATTACTACTGAAAGTAAGAAATCTCTACCTTTCTTTTGCTTTTTAACTCTTAATAAAGTTTTAACATTATTTAAGTCTATTGTAGCTTTAACATATTTTTCTGCAAAAGTATCATTAAGACTTTTACAAATTGACATCATATCTTCAAACATATATTTATCTAATATAATATCAATTCTTTGAGGATCTTGTTTTGAATTAAAATCATCTATTGTTTCTTCTACTGCATTTCTCATTACTTTAGAAAGGTCTGATAAATTTCCGCTTTCAATTGATAATTTTAACTTAAAAGGATCTATTCTTCCTACTGAAATAAACATATCTGATAAGTCTTTCTTTAAGAACATTCCCTTTATTATAACTTTTAAATTATGATAGTCATATCTAATACCCATTAAATCAATAAGTTCTTTAGATGGAGACATATCATACATTTCATGATATATTCTCTTAAGCTCAGCACTTAAAATTTCTTCATAATCCTCTGGTCTTTTTATATTTGACATTACATTAGCATACTCTGTTTCTTGAAGCACCTTTAATGCATCTTCAGCAGAATTTGAATCTATCATTCTGTCTAATTTAGTCTTATCAAGGAGTCTTGTTTCTAATACTCTAAGTCTTGGTATAACTTGAGTAAATTGCATTTTATCCATTAATAAACCTCCTTAATTAAATAGTGCCTTTGCCACTTCTAGTTCCATTTCTTCTTTCATAGATTCTACTAAAGCTTCAAAAGTATTATTTATTTCTATTCCATCTTTTTCTAAAATAAATCCACCTTTAAAGTTTCCTACAGTTGAACTTAATTTTATATTTCCTTTTTTACCCTTTGCAGATACTTCATCATTAATTGATTTTACAAAAGCTTCATCAACTAATTTTTGTCCTTCTGCATTTAAAATTAAATTTTCATCACCAGTTACTGTTAAAGAAGTAACTCCATCTTTTATAAATTTTAAATATTCATCTTTTCCTAGCTTGCAAAGTTCTTCAACAGCCTTTTCAAAGACTTCTTTGATTACTGTTTGCTTAGCTTGAAGTTTTTCATTTCTTGCTTTAAGCTCTGCACTAGAAATAACTCTTTCTTTTCTAGTTTCAGCTTCACTTTTAGCTTTTTCTAGCATTGTAGCTTCTAAAGTTTTTGCTTCATCTTTTTTCTTATTAAGGATTTTAGCTTTTTCTTCTTCTGCTACTGCTAATATATTGTCTCTTTTAACTTCTGCATCCTTTAAGATTTTTGAAGTCAAGTTACCTATATTTGACATAGCTCCACATCCTTAATCTTAAAATGATTGAATTACTAATAATAATGATATAACGAATCCTAATAATGCATAAGTTTCAACCATTGCTGTTAAAACTATACCCTTAGTGTTGTGTTCTGGCTTCTTAGCTAATATTTGAACTGAAGCTGCTGCTGCTTTACCTTGAGCTATACCTGAGAATAAACCTGCAATTGCAACTGGTAAACATGCTAAGAATAAGTATAAACCTTGTGCTAAAGTAGTATCAGTTGATAAAGAGAACATAACCATAAGACCTACAACGAATCCATATAAACCTTGTGTACCTGGTAATAGTTCAAGAATTAATGCCTTACCAAACTTTTCTGGTTGTTCTGTTAAAAGTCCTGAAACAGCTTCACCTGCAAGTCCAACACCCTTTGCTGAACCTATACCTGCTAAACCAACAGCTAATGCAACACCTAGTGCACCAAAAATAAACCCTCCGAAATTTTCTGCTAAATATTGAACCCAAGTCATTTCCATTATAAAAATCCTCCTAAAAATTTATTGTTTTTTATTTTTTTAAATTTATAAACTTTTCTTCTGCTTTAAATGGAGCAAATGCTCTTCCTCCACCTTCATAGAACTTACCAAAATATTCAACATATTGTAATCTACATGTATGAACGTAAGCTCCTAATAGTGATAAAGCTAAATTAAATATATGTCCAAATACAAATAATAATGGTCCAAATAGTATTAAGGCAACTATATTGCTACTAAATAATCCTATTATCATATTAAATGCTCCTGCAAGAGAACCACCTGCTAAACCTAATGCCATTAATCTTGTATAAGAAACTAAATCTCCTACATAACTTGTAATACCATATAATGCATATGCACCTTGACCTAATTCTGCTGCTTTGCTTCCTGCACCTCTACCATTTGTTAATACAATAACCACCATTCCAAATATCATTAAAACAATAGCTATATTCTTAACTATAGAAGGTACTCCACCTGCAAATGCTCCAACAAGAACTACTCCTAATGAGACAAGTGTAATTACCCATGAACCAACATCATAAAATGCATCTAATGGCTTTCCAGCTTTTATTAGCATATATGCTTTTATTCCAAGACCACAGAATATTTGAATTGCTCCAAATACTATTGAAAGTATTAGTATTGTTGTAATATCTTTATTAGTATCTATAAGTTTTGGTAAGTTTGGTATTAAATCTCCAAAGAAAGCGCCATATATAGCTCCAAAACCTATTGTTGGGAAACCTAAATAGAAGAAGAATTTAATAAATTTTCTTGTTCCTTCATCAAATTTAAATTTCTTAAGTGCATATCCTGTTGCTAGTATCATTAATAGTCCATATCCCATATCTGCTACCATCATTCCAAAGAATATTAGATAAAATGGTGTAAGAAGTGGTGTTGGGTCTATTTCATCATATCTTGGAGTACTATACATTTCTGTAATACTTTCGAAACAACTATTTAACTCATTATTTTTAAGCTTTGTAGGTACTTTATCATATTCATCTTCTTTTACATCTTCAAATGTAAGATAACTTTCATTACCTAAAACCTTATTTACAATATTAACAAGTTTTTCTTCATCTTCTTCTGCAAGCCATCCTTGAATGACCATAACATTTTCTGTTTTTAAGAAATTATTTGTTGCTTCTTTTCTAACAGTCATATTTTCATAGTATTCATTAACTAATTCTAAAGTTTTATACTCCTCATCAAAAGCAGCTAATTCTTCTTTAATAAAGAATTTTTCTGAATCAATTTTGGCTATTCTATCCATTGAATCATGAATAGTTTTTAAAGGAGCAATTTTTTCTTCTGATTTAAATTGACTAAATCCAAGAGCTCTTAATTTTTCAGTAACCTCTTCTTTTTGTTCTGTATTACACATTACAAAAAAGAATGTTTCATCATTGTTACTTGATATAACTTCAAAATAACAATCTGAAAGTTCAGAATTTAAGTTTTCTTCATTTTGTTTAGGAATACTACCTAAAAATGTTGGTATTTTTAGAGATTCTAAATCTTCAAATGAAGCATCAAAGCTTTCCCATGGTGAAAGAGAATCAATGGTAGCTTGTAGCTTAGTTTTTTCATTATCTAACTTATTAAACTCAGCTTCTTTTTCTTTAACCTTATCAAAAATAGCTTCCCAGTTACTGTTTAGTACTTTTTCTTCTAATTCCTTTAAAGTTAATTCTACCTTTCCTTCTTTTAAAGCCTTTAATCCTGATTTTTGAGGAACATATTCTTTTAAGAAATTAAGTGCAAATTTAGCTTTAGACAATTTTTCTTCACACTCTGCATATTCTGAATCAAGCCCATCTTTGCTTAAGCCTTTAAAATCTTCATTATTTTCTAAGAAGTCATTATCTTGAAGATTAATAAATTCTACTTCAGCAAAAGATTGTAACTTTTCTAAAAGCTTAGCTCTTTGTGATTCAAAAGCAAGCAAAGTGAATTTTTTCATCTTAACTATTGCCATTTACTTTCACAATCCTCTCAATTACTAATTTAACAGCACTCATCTTCTTTTCAGTAGATATGTTGTAAATATCTTGTGAGTCTTTCTCACCTTGTTTTAGAATTGGCTCAGCTTTGCTTTGCCCTTCTGCTATAGCCTTTTCAATAATGCTGTTACACTTTTCTTTAGCAGCTACTATAGCCTTTTCATACTGACTTTCAGCATCTTCATTGGCTTGTTGAAGTATTTGTTTTGCTTTAGCTGTAGCATCTTTAATTATATTATCTGCTTCAGCTTCTACATTTTTGATTTGTGTTATTGCTTCTAATGCCAAGATATCACCACCTTTTTCTCTGTTTACACATTGTATGATAAACATATATGAATTAATACTTTATATAGTATTAATTACTTCATATTATTCTATTATACACTTTTCACTGTATTTTTCAATATTTTTATACTTTAAATGAGTTCAAATTTGTTTTTTTTATTTTTTAGGGCTATTTTTTTATATATTTAACTTATTGTACAGTTTTAGTGTAATTTTATTTTTTCCCCTTCATTTCCTATTAAATAATAAACATCTTTCCTTTCTATTTCCTTTTCATTTATGAATTTATCAATATCTATTGAAAAATATTCAACTGAAAATCTTCTAAAGGAGTATTCATCTCTATATTTATCTTTTATTTCTTCTTCTATATTTTTATCTATATTACTTCTTAAAAACTCAGGAATTCCTCTTTTCTTATTAAAAGATAAATAATCATAACGTATAATATCAACTAAATAATCTTCTTTCCCTTTTAATATTTCCATATTAAAGTCCAAAAATACCTTATAATATTCTGTATTTCCTATATTTTTATTGAAGTATCCTTTATTTTCAAAATAATTTCCTAATTCATAGAAAAATTCATATGGTGTTTCAAACTTTTTATAGAAAAATTCTAATGTTGTATTAAATTTTTGACTATTATAATATTTATCAACTACAGCTTCTACCCTTTTTAGTATTTGAATTTCATCATAGGATATTTTATCTGTACTTAAGATTTCATATGGTGGATATGGTGAATACTTCATATTATAAAGACTAGAATCTCTTCTCATATCTGAACCTTTTAAAAGCTTTAAAAAACCTAATTGAATTTCTTCTGGTTTTATACTATGTACATCATTAAAAGATTTTACAAAGGAGTTATAATCTTCTCCTGGAAGTCCTGCTATTAAATCTAAGTGTTGATTTATATTATTTATAGATAAAAGCTCTACAACCTTCTCTTTTATATCACTAAAATTAACAAATCTATTTATATTTTTAAGAACATCATCATTAGTTGTTTGAACACCAACTTCAAATTGAAATCTTCCCTTTGGTGCTTTTCTTAAAAGGTCTATTTCTTCATTTTTTAAAATATCTGCTGATATTTCAAAATGAAATTTTGTATTTGTATCTGCTTTAATTAAAAAATCCCAAACAGCCATTGAATATTTATGATTACAATTAAAGGTTCTGTCTACAAACTTAACAAGCCTAACTCCCTTTTTAATAAAAAAGTCTAACTCTTCTAATGTTCTTTCTATACTATGAAATCTTACTCCATGAGTAGTTGAAGATAAGCAATATTTGCAATTAAAAGGGCATCCATTTGGCACAAAAATAATATAGGAGTTTAAGGGCTAGGTGCTACACCTAGTCCTTCTTTTCAACCTCTGCATACACTCTCTTGTACAGGCTATTTCTATTTGCATAGGGTTTGCTCCTATACAGTATCTCAAAGTCTTTTTCCAAAACCTTCAAGGCTTCTTCAAGTTCTTCAAGTCCTTTTCTGTTGTCTGCATATTCTAGCCTAATTTTCAGCACGGTATCACCTCTTTTTTAATCCGAATATAATGTTGTTTTCAGATTTGTGCATGGTAAAAACTAAATAAGTGTCTAAACAAATATTTGCTATATAAATATTGCTCCTATAAAGGTGCAAAAAGTTTTGTTCATCTTTCACACATTTGTCACATCTAACAATTATGTCATCAAGGTAAAATTCATAAATCATAAAATCATCTCCTTTTCTAATCCCACCCCAAGAGTTTTCTTTCCAGGCTATCATAGTCCTCCTGGGAGTAGTTTCTACCCTCAAAATTGTTGAAGCTACTATATCCCCTCGGAGTGGTAGAGTTGTAGTGTGGATTTGTAGAGGTGTCCTTTGCTCCTAGAACAACATTGTCCTTCAATAGCCTATACACATATGCAAATAGATTTTTAGCCTTGTCTTTGGCATACTTCACCATTTGCATTAGTTTTTCTTTTGTTTTTGCAAGTTTCATAAGAGTTCTCTCTTGACTTGCAGAAAGCCCCTCTACTGTAGAAACTTCCT